>CAIYRQ010000166.1 GCA_903928635.1 uncultured beta proteobacterium
CTGCTGGCCGCGCCTGACGTATCCACCGCTATTGGCGTGCGAGATCGCACCATGCTGGAGTTGATGTACGCCAGCGGCCTGCGCGTGAGCGAGCTGGTGGACCTGCGCACCTTGAACCTGGGCCTGAACGACAACGTGCTGCGCGTGTTGGGCAAGGGCTCCAAAGAACGCTTGGTGCCTTTTGGTGAAGTGGCCAGTCAATGGCTGCGGCAGTACCTGGCCAGCGCGCGCCCCGAATTGTTGGCGGGAAAACAAAGCGAAGACCTGTTTGTCACCACCCAGGGTGCGCAGGCGGGCAGCGCCATGTCGCGGGTGATGTTCTGGATGGTGGTGAAGAAATACGCGTTGGCGGCAGGCATTCGCTCTGCGCTCTCGCCCCACACCTTGCGCCACGCGTTTGCCACCCACCTGCTCAACCATGGTGCGGATTTGCGTGCGGTGCAATTGCTGCTGGGCCACGCTGATATTTCTACCACCACGATTTACACCCATGTGGCCCGGGAGCGGCTGGCCCAGCTGCACGCAGCCCACCATCCCAGGGGCTGAGCGCTTTCGACTCAGGCGGGTGCGCGCCCCACGCGTGGCAGCGACCACATGCCGGTGGACAGCGTGGTGCCCAGCACAATGACCAGCCCGCAGATCAGCATCCAGGGCGTCACCGCTTCGCCGAGCAAGACCACGCCATAAACGATGGCAAATACCGGAATCGCAAAAGTCACCGACAGTGCCTTGGCCGGCCCTGCGCGTTCGATCAATCGGAAAAAAAGGATGTAGGCCAAGCCGGTGCACACCACGCCCAGCGCCAGCACCGCACCCCAGGCCTCCAGCGGCACCGGCTGCGCGGGCCAAAACGCAACGGTGAGCGGCAACAGGGCCAAGGCGGCACCCAACTGGCTGCCGGTGGCCGACACCAGCGATGGCAAACCTGCGAGATATCGCTTGGTGAAGCTGGCCGAGATGCCGTAGCACAGGCAGGCAAACAGGCAGGCCAGAACCCCCCAGCCGCTGGACAAGCCCGAGGCATCCGGCCGAAAGCTGGCCTTGTCCCAGGCCAGCATGCCCACCCCCACAAAACCAATCACCAAGCCCACGACCCGCGAATTGCTGGGCCGGTCCTTCAACCAAACCCAGGCGATGGCTGCGCCAAACAGCGGCACCGTGGCGTTGATCAGCGAGGACAAACCCACCGTGATGGATTGCAGCGCATAGGTAAAGCACACAAAAGGAATCGCCGAATTCGTTACGCCCACCACCAGCACCAGCACCAGCTTCCAGTGCTCGCGCAAGCTGGCCGCGTGGCCCCGCGCCAGCAATATCGGCACCAAAAACAGTGCTGCAATGCTCACGCGCAGTCCCGCCGTAGCCACCGGGCCAAAAGCGACTGTGCCGATGCGCATGAACAAGAACGACGCGCCCCAAATGGCCGCAAGAATTACAAATTCAACAATCCAGGAAGCTGGTCGCAGGGAGGCAGGGGTCACAAGGAACTTTCGAGGCGCAGCAAGGCAGTCTTGCGGTCAAGCCCACCAGCATAGCCGGTGAGCGCGCCGCTGCCGCCCACCACGCGGTGGCAGGGCACGATGATGGAGACTGGATTGCGTCCCACTGCTGCGCCTACTGCGCGCGATGCCATCGGGCGACCAACTGCACTCGCGATGGCGCCATAGCTCACGGTGCTTCCGGGCGCAATGCGCAGTAGTTGTTTCCACACCGCTTGTTGAAACGCGGTGCCGTATTGCATATCCAGCGCCACGTCAAATTGCGTACGCTGCCCGGCAAAGTATTCGGCGAGTTGGGTGTGGGCCTTGCGCAATAGCGGGTGCGAGGGCTCAACGCGCAGGTGTTGCAGGTTCGGTTGGTGCTTTTGCCCGTCAAACCACACACCGCACAGGCCGGTAGCGCTGGCAGCCAGCGTCATGGGTCCCAAGGGGCTGGCAAGGTGGCTGCGCACCACGTCCAGGGTGAAAAGTTTCATGGTTGGGGTTCTCCAGGATGTGCCAGTGTGTGCCAGGCGCGCACCACCGCATAACTGCGCCAGGGCGACCAGGGGGCAAAGATGCGCTCCAGCGCTTGGGCGGGCGACTTGCAATGCTGCACATCGAGCGCGTTATGTAGGGCCACGTCATGGGCGGGCAGGGCGTCGGGCCAGCGCAGTGCGCGCATGGCAATGTACTGGGCCGTCCACGCGCCAATTCCTGGCAGCGCCTGCAATTGCGCAAGCGTTTTACCCACGTCGGCGCCGGGCGAGAGCACCAAGTCGCCTTGGTTCACTGCTTGCGCCAAGGCGAGGATGGCCGTTTGACGTTGACGCACGATGCCCAACTCGCCCAATTCAGAGGGCAGCGCAGTCGCCAGGGCTTTGGGTGTTGGAAACAATGTGTTCAAACCCGCCCATGGCGTTTGGACCGATTTGCCCCAGCGCGCAACAATGCGCTGCGCAAAGGTGCGGCCCGCCGCCACCGTGACCTGTTGGCCCAGAACTGCACGCACTGCCAATTCGAACCCATCCACGGTACCGGGTACGCGCAGCCCTTCCAGCCCCGCGAAGTGTTCGCCCAGCACGGCGTTAATGGCCATTGGATCGGCATCCAGGTCCAACCAGGCGCGTACTTTTTCTACAACCTGGGGCAGGGCAGGCGTCAGGCTCGCGCTCACACGCAGGTGCACCGTGTTGCGTTCGGGGTCCAACCGGCAGTGCACCCAGCCCTGCAAGACAGTGCCCGCAGAACCCAATGACAGGGTTCGGGCCACCGACAGGGTCGGCAGATCCACCCACTCCACACCCACCAGCGCTCGCTGGGCGATGAAGCCCAGCATGGCCTTCACATCGTAGGGCGGGCGGTAGCTCAGTTTGAGTTGCAGAGCCTCTTCGGCGTTACCGCCCGCCGGGGCGGTTTTTGACGCCTTGCGCAGCGCCGTCGGAGCAAGTCGGTAATGCTCCACGAATGCTGCGTTAAAGCGCCGCACGCTGGAAAAACCGCTGAGCTGCGCCACCTGCACCATGCTCAATGCCGTGTCGGTGAGCAACTGCTTGGCGGTCAGCAGACGGCGGGTTTGCAGGTATTGCAAAGGGCTCACGCCCCATTGCGCTTCAAAAATGCGGCGCAAGTGCCGCTCGCTCACGCCCAGTCGCTGGGCCATCGCTTGCGCGTCCGTGGCATGTGCTGCGCTGTGAGCGCCAAGCTGTGCGTCCAGCCACTTCGCGGCTTCATGGGCCAAGATGCTGCCCGCATCCTGTGTCGACCAAGCTGTGCCCTGTATCAAGCCCGCTCTCGGGGCAAGCTCCGGGCGGCAGCGCAGGCAGGGCCGAAAGCCCGCGCGTTCGGCTTGGGCTGCCAGGGCAAAGAAGCGGCAGTTTTCGCGCTTGGGAGTGCGGACCTTGCACACAGGGCGGCAGTAAATGCCGGTGGAGGTCACACCAGTGAAAAAACGCCCGTCAAACCGCGCGTCCCGTGCCTTGAGGGCCAGGTAGTGCGCGTCGTCATGAAGCGTTGGTGAATGGGCGGGCATGGCCAAATCATACGCATGGTGTAGCGCGGTGGCTGGCCGTTTCCGGACATGTGACCGACGCGTGCACTCGAGAGGCGCACCTACAATCTGAACCAGAGCTCGACTCTCGTCGATACCGTTATTGATTCAGTACCTGAAGGATCTATGCATCTCTCCCCCAGCATTTTCAAAGCCTACGACATTCGGGGCGTGGTGCCGTCCACGCTGACCGCCGAGGTAGCACGTGGCTTGGGCCGCGCGTTTGGCACGATTGCATTGCGCCAAGGTGAGCACACCGTGGCGGTGGGGCGCGACGGGCGGCTGAGCGGCCCGGACATGGCCGGCGCGCTGATGCAGGGCTTGCAAGAAGCAGGCGTACAGGTGATTGACGTGGGCATGGTGACCACGCCCATGCTGTACTTTGCAGCATGCACTTTGTGCAGCAGCGGTATTCAGGTCACAGGCAGTCACAACCCCCGCGACTACAACGGCTTCAAGATGGTGATGGGTGGCAAAGCCATTTACGGCGAAGAAATCCAAGCCCTGCGCAGCATGATGGAGGCCGAGAGTTGGACGCTTCAAGGCGGCGGCGCAGTGCGCGGCGTCGATGTGTTGCCGGCCTACCAAGCCCGCATCGTGGACGACATTCGCCTGGCGCGGCCGCTCAAAATTGTGGTGGACTGTGGCAACGGTATTGCAGGCGCCTCGGCCCCGGCGATTCTGCGCGCTATTGGCTGCGAGGTGACTGAGCTGTTTAGCGAGGTGGACGGCAACTTTCCCAACCACCACCCCGACCCCAGCAAGCCCGAAAACTTGCGCGACCTGATCGCCGCCCTGCAAAGCAGCGATGCCGAATTGGGCTTGGCATTTGATGGCGACGGCGACCGCCTGGGTATCGTCACCCGTGACGGCAGCAATATCTACCCCGACCGGCAAATGATGCTGTTCGCCCAGGACGTGCTGTCGCGCGTGCCGGGTGGCACGATTGTGTTTGACGTGAAGTGTTCGCAGCGCCTGGCCCCCGCCATTGCGCAAGCGGGCGGCGTGCCACTGATGTTCAAAACCGGCCATTCGCTGATCAAAGCCAAGATGCGCGAGCTGGACTCGCCCCTGGGCGGCGAGATGAGCGGCCACATCTTTTTCAAAGAACGCTGGTTTGGCTTTGACGACGGTACCTACGCGGGCTGCCGTTTGCTGGAAATTGTGAGCAAAGTGGCCGACTCCAACGCGCTCTTGCACAGCTTGCCGACCAGTTTTTCCACGCCGGAACTCAATGTGAGCTGTGCCGAGGGCGAACCGCATACCTTGGTGACGCAGCTGGTGGCAAAGGCCGACTTTGCAGCACCCGCGGTGCTCAACACGATTGACGGATTGCGCGTGGATTGGCCCGATGGCTTTGGTCTGGTGCGTGCGTCCAACACGACGCCGGTACTGGTGCTGCGCTTTGAGGGCCACACGCCCGAGGCGCTGCAGCGCATTGAGGCGGCCATGCTGGCGCTGCTGCGCTCGGTCAAACCCGACGCGCAGTTTGCGCTGGCGGCGCACTGAAGCGCGATGCGCGTTTTGATCGTCAAGCTGTCGTCCTTGGGCGACGTGGTGCAGACGATGCCGGTGGTGCACGACATCCTGGCGGCCTTCCCGCGCGCCCAGATTGACTGGGTGGTGGAAGAAGCCTTTGCTCCCTTGGTGCAAGAGGTGAGCGGTGTGCGGCGCGTGCTGCCGATTGCACAGCGGCGTTGGCGCAAGTCCTGGTTTTCTGCGCCCACCAAGGCCGAGCGTGCTGCATTCACTCAACTGCTTCAGGCCCAGGACTACGATGCGGTGATTGATTTTCAAGGCCTCATCAAGTCCGCGCTTGTGGCCCGCAGCGCGCAACTGGCCAAGGGCGGCTTTCGTGCCACCTATGCCAACGCCAGCGAAATGTGTTCTTACGAGTGGCCGGTGCGCTGGTTGCTGGACCGCTTGGTGCCCATGCCAAAGCGCATTCATGCGGTGGCACGCTACCGTCTGCTGGCTGCCAAAGCGCTGGGTTACAGCACGGAGGGCGCCGCTACCTACCCGCTCATGGCCTGGACTTCTGCCTCTGCCACACAAGAGCGCTTGGGTGTGGTGCTGGCACACGGCACAACGCGCGCTGATAACGAGTGGCCGGAAAGCCAGTGGATCGCTCTGGGCCAGAAACTCATTGCCGAGGGCCACACGGTGGAGCTGCCCCAGGCGGGTGCGCTGGAGCTGGCGCGGGTAGAACGCATCGCGCTGGCGCTGGGCCCGCAAGCGCGCATCTGGCCAGCGCTGACATTGGCCGAGATCGCGCAGCGCATGGCGACGTGCAGCGGCGTCGTGGGCGTGGACTCAGGTCTGAGCCATATGGCTGTGGCCTTGGATGTGCCACATGTGCAAATTTTCAGCCAGGCGCGTGCCTGGCGCGCCGGACCGGTGGGATGCGCCCACCAGGTGGCAGTGGGCGGAAACGCTGCGCCTAGTGTGGACGTGGTGTGGAATGCTTGGCAAAAGGTGCAATCCATCTATGCCGTCAGTCATCCCCCGCCACTGTCGGTGACCTGACCATGGCCGCTCCCACGATTGCAATCCGCGATTCCGAAGGCGCTTGGTATGAGCGTCTGGCACTGGGTGCATACAGCGCCATGGTGGTTTTTGCCCAGCCCATGTTACGTCGCAAACTGCGCCAGCGCGCCAAGCAGGAACCTCTGTATGCGCAGGACGTCGAGCAGCGGTTTGGCTTTTATGACGGCGCACCGCCCGCGCCTGGTGAACTGGTATGGATCCACGCCGTATCGCTGGGCGAAACCCGCGCGGTGGCCTCGCTCGTTGGACATTTGCGTCAGGCACTGCCGGGCACGCGGCTCTTGCTCACCCACGGTACTGCCACGGGGCGGGAGGCCGGGCGGAGCTTGCTGCGCGATGGCGATATTCAGGTGTGGCAGCCCTGGGACACGCCGCAAGCGGCGCACCGTTTTGTGCAGCACTTTCAACCGCGCATCGGTCTCTTGATGGAGACCGAAGTCTGGCCCAATCTGGTGCGTGCCTGTAACGAAGCGGATGTGCCTCTGTGCCTGGTCAATGCGCGCTTGAGTGTCAAGTCACTTCGTCAGTCGCAACGACTGGCGTGGCTGGCAGTGCCCGCGTTTCGTGGCTTGTCGGCCATTTGGCCGCAAACCGAGGACGACGCCCGTCGTCTGCGCCTGCTTGGCGCCACCGTGCAGTCGCCCTTGGGTAATTTGAAGTTTGATACGACGCCTAACGCCGAACAATGTGCCCAAGGCCTGGCACTGCGCCAAGACGTTGGCAAGCCCGTCGTGCTGTTTGCCAGTTCGCGCGAAGGCGAAGAGCAGATGCTGCTGAATGCGCTGCGTGCCACCCCCAGCAACCGGTTGCGCACCGTGCAGTGGCTGCTCGTGCCGCGCCATCCGCAGCGCTTTGATGCGGTTGCGGCGCTGTTCAACAATGCGGGCTTGACTGTTTCGCGCCGTAGCCATGATGGTTGGAATTTTGCGCCCGCTGACGTGTGGTTGGGTGACAGCCTGGGGGACATGGCGGTGTATTACAGCTTGTCCGACCTTGCGTTGCTGGGCGGCAGTTTTGCGCCGCTGGGGGGGCAGAATTTGATCGAAGCCGCCGCCTGTGGGTGCCCGGTAGTGATGGGGCCGCATACCTTCAACTTCTCGCAGGCCGCGGAACTCGCCATTGATGAGGGTGCTGCGATAGCCGTTCACGACCTGGTACACGGGGTTCAAACGGCGCTGCGTCTGGTCAATGACACGGCATCATTGGAGGCGGCCAGCAGCGCATCGCTGGCCTTTGCTGCGCGACACCGCGGTGCAGCACTGCGCAGCTGCGCCCGGATTGTGGCTTTGTTGGCCTCGCGACGCGCCTAAAGCACGGCTGGTCTGATCGAGACTATTTCGCCAGCAGTGCGTTGACGGGTTGCAGGTCGGCTTCGGCCAAGGTGCCGCTGGCTTGGCGCAAGCGCAGACTGCCCATCAACACGTCATAGCGCGCCTTGGACAGTTTGGCCTTGGTGTCATAGACCTGGCTTTGGGCATTGAGAACATCGATATTGATGCGCACACCCACCTGGTAGCCCAGTTTGTTGGCTTCCAGCGCGCTTTGGCTGGAAATATCAGCCGCCTCATAGGCCTTGACCTGGCCCAAGCCTGATTCCATTCCGAAAAATGCAGCGCGCGTGCCCTGTGCCACTGTGCGCATTGCAGACTCCAAATCCGCACGGGCTTTTTCTTCGAGAGACACGGTCTCTTTTACGCGGTTCTGAATAGAGAAGCCAGCAAACAGGGGCAGGCTGAAGTTCACACCGATGGATGCGGCGTTGCTGCCATAGTTGGCTCCGATGGTGGCCGAACCATTGTTGCTGGTGGCTTGGTAGCCAGCCACCAAATCGAGCGTAGGTAAATTCGCCGCCCGCGCTTTTCGCATTTCGAGCTGGGCCACATCCAGGGCCACTTGTAGCTGCTTGATGGCCGGGTGCTCCGATTGCGAACGGCTGACCCACGTCTCCACGTCGGCGGCCGCGAAGGTATCCAATGCCACAGGTTCCACCAGGGTCTTGGGTTGCGCGGCACGCTGGCCGACCAGCTGCGCCAGCGCCAGGTTCTTGACCCGCAGGTCATTGTCTGCAGCAATCTCCTGGGCCGTTACCAAATCAAAGCGCGCTTGGGCCTCACGTGTATCGGTAATCGTGGCCGTGCCCACTTCAAAATTGCGCTTGGCAGAAGCGAGCTGCTCTTGAACTGCTGCCTTTTGTGCCTTTACGAAGGTCAGGCTGTCGCTGGAGGCCAGAACATCGAAGTACGCCTGGCTCAGGCGAACGATCAAGTCCTGTTCGGCCGCCTTGAGCGCCGCAGTCGCTTGGTCATTGGAGCGAAGGCTTTGCTGGTAGGTAGCGTCATCTGCCGGGTGGTACAGCGGGTGCGAAGCGCTGATGCCAGCCGTTTGCGTGGTGTAACCGCGATCGATCGTGCCTGCGCCAGGCAGGGACTTGCTCTCGTAATTGGAGCCGGAATATCCCGAAGTCAAGCCCACCTTGGGCAGCACCAGCGAGCGCGCCTGATCGGCTTTGTACAAGGTGGCGTCGTATTGGGCTTTGGCGGACTGGTAGTTGGCGTCATAGGCCCGGGCCGCTGTGTACAGATCGACCAAGCTTTGTGCCTGTGCCGATGCACCCAAGCCCAATGCAAGCAGGATAGGCAAAAGGCGGAAATTGGAATGGAATGAAATGCTGGGCATGAGGAAGTTTCTCGTGAAGGAAGTCGTGGCTTACGCGAATCGTGAAGGGGCAGGAAGGGATTGCGAAAAATCAGTATCTCGGTACAGAAGGATCGAGTTCGAGGGACCAGGCATCAATACCGCCCGCAATATTGTTGACCTCAGCAAAGCCGTTGCTCACCAGAAAGCGGGCCACCTGCATGCTGCGGGCGCCGTGGTGGCACAGACAGGCAATCGGCTGGTCTGGATCGAGTTCGCTCAGGCGGGCAGGCAACTGGCCCATAGGAATCGCCACCCATTGGAAGCCGTGCTTCGCCGCACCGGCCGCCACGCTTGCCCATTGAATTTCGTGGGGCTCACGCACGTCCAGCACCACCGCGCGCTCCAGCGGATGCGAGGTCGCCATGTTGGCAATCCATTGCGCAAAGCCGGATGGCGCGATTTGATCGATCATTCTTGGACAGGTCCGTAACGGCGAGTCTTAAAAATGGAAATGCGAGTGTTCGGCAAATCCGTGCAGGCGATCCGCATTGGCATCCCACACCTTGGTGGTGCGCAAGTCCGACGGGCCCACCCGCGTGACCAAGGTGGCATTCATGATCGGTTCGTCGCCAACGATGGAGATCAGGCGGCCGCCCACGGCCAGCAAGTCCAGCAAATGCTGTGGCACCTCAGCGACCGAGCCGCCGAGCAAAATGGCGTCGAACGGACCTTCGCCGCGCATGGGCTTTGCGCCGTCGGCGACCCGCACTTCTGCGTTGTGAACGCCTGCGCGCTGAAGGTTCACGCGAGCCGTGGCAGCCAACTCCGGCTGAATTTCCAAAGACAGCACGCTGGCTCCCCGGCGTGCCAGCAAGGCCGTGAGATAGCCCGATCCTGTGCCAATTTCAAGCACACGCTCGTGGGATTGCACTTGCAGGTCTTGCAGCAGGCGCGCTTGCAGTCGCGGCGCGAGCATGGATTCCCCATGGCCAATCGACACTTCCATATCGGCAAAGGCGAGGGCGCGTTGCGCCTCTGGCACGAAGTCTTCGCGCGCCACGTCTGCCAGCAAGTCCAGGATCTCGGTGTCCAGCACGTTCCAAGGCCGGATTTGTTGCTCGATCATGTTGAATCGGGCTTGGGCGACATTGCTAAGGTTCATACGGCGGCTCAATGAAGTAAGGGGTAAAGAAAATAGTTCGGGAAATGGGCCAAATTTTACTTGTGGGGTGTGTCAGCAGCCGGTCAGGCAGTGCCCAGTCCGAAAATTTTGCGACACCACTGCGCCAGATCATCCATATAGCAGTACACCACCGGCACCACCACCAGGGTCAAAAGGGAAGAAGTAATGACGCCGCCAATCACGGCCTGTCCCATGGGCGCGCGCATTTCCGAGCCCTCCGTCAAGGCAAATGCCAGCGGAATCATGCCAAACACCATGGCCAGCGTGGTCATCAAAATCGGGCGCAATCGCACCTTGGCCGCCAGCAGCAGCGCGGCATTGCGATCCAGTCCTGGGACCGTGCTGCCGTCAGGGGCGATGCTGGGCTCGCGCGAACGAATGGCAAAGTCCACCAGCAAAATCGCGTTTTTGGTGACCAGTCCCATGAGCATGATGACACCGATGACCGAAAACATCGACAGCGTCGAATTGAACATCATCAGCGCCAGCACCACACCAATCAGGGTCAGGGGCAGGGCGGTCATCAGCGCCATGGGCTGCAAAAAGCTTTTGAACTGGCTGGCCAGAATCATGTAGATGAACACCACCGCCAGCGCCAACGCCGAGATCGCGTAGCCAAATGCCTCGGCCATGTCTTTGGTTGAGCCGCTGAACTTGTAGCTGTAGCCTTGCGGCAGGGCAATCTGGTCCATCACCTTTTTGATGTCGGCGGACACTTCGCCCGCAGACCTGCCTGACACGTTGGCACTGATGGAGACCTCGCGCGTCATGTCGCGGCGGTTAATTTGGTTGGAGCCGGTACTTTCGACCACCGTAGCGACTTGGTTCAGGCGGACGATGCGGGTACTGCCGTCGGCGGCGCTGGTCAGGGCAAAGGGAATGCGGTCCAGGTCTTGGGGTGTGTCGCGGGCTTCAGGCTTGAGACGCACGTTGATGTCGTAGGTTTGGTCGTCGGCCGCGCGCCAGTTACCCACCGTTTGACCAGCTACCAAGGTGCGCAGGCTGCTGCCAATTTGTGCCACGCTCAAGCCAAGGTCCGATGCCACATCGCGGCGCACTGCAACGTTGAGTGTGGGTTTGTTGGGTTTGAAGCTGGAGTCCAGGTCCACCAGGCCGGGAACATCTTTCAGTTGGGCCAGCGCAGTTTGGGTTAGGCGCTCCAGGGTGGGCGTGTCCGCGCCTTGGATGGAAAACAAAATTTGCTTGCTGCCACCGACCGAGTCCATTAGCCCGATGTGGGTGACCGTGATGCCAGGCACCTCTTGCAGGCGCTGGCGCAATTTCACCGACATTTCGTCGATGCTGAGCTTGCGGTCCTTGCGGTCCACCATGCGGATGTAAATGCTAGCGTACATCTTGCCCTGCGCATTGCCGGTATTGATGGTGGCCAGCGTGTATTTCACTTCTGGAAAGGCGCGCACGATGGCTTCCACCTGACGGGCCTTTGCCTCGGTGACTTCCAGCGAGGTGCCTGTGGGGGTATTGAAGTTCAGCGTGGTTTCAGAAAAGTCAGACTTGGGTACGAACTCGGTACCCAGCAAAGGCACCATGGCCACGCTGAGCAAGAACACGCCAAAAGCCAAGAGCACGGTTTTCACCTTGTGCACCAGCGCCCAGGCCAAGATGCTTTGGTAGCCATCGGCCAGCGATTCGGTGGTTCGTTCAAACCAGCCGGTGATGCGGCCCAGGGTGCGGTCGTACAAGGTGACGGGCGGGCCACGCAGGCTGTGGTGTTCCACCGCCGGATCGTGCCAAATGCTCGACAGCATGGGGTCCAGGGTAAAGCTGACGAACATGGAGATCAGCACCGCGGCCACGATGGTCAGGCCGAACTCATGGAAGAACTTGCCGATGATGCCGCCCATGAACCCGATAGGCAAAAACACGGCCACGATGGACAGTGTGGTGGCCAGTACGGCCAGGCCAATTTCCTGGGTACCGTCGAGCGCCGCTTGAAACGGCGTTTTGCCGAGATGCACATGGCGCACGATGTTTTCCCGCACCACGATGGCGTCGTCAATCAGCAGGCCCACGCACAGGCTCAGCGCCATCATGGTGATCATGTTGATGGTGAAACCAAGCACGTACATAAAGAAAAAGGTGCCGATCAGCGCGATAGGCAGTGTCAAACCGGTGATCACGGTGGAGCGCCAGGAGTTGAGGAACAAGAACACGATCAACACCGTAAGCAGGGCGCCTTCGACCAGCGTGCGGCGCACGTTGTCTACGGAGACGCGAATCTGCCGCGAGCCATCAATGATGGGTGCAAGTTTGATGCCGGGCGGCAGTTGTTTTTGCACCTCCGCCAAGGTTTTCTGCAATCCGTCGACCACCGCGATGGTGTTTTCGTCCTGCATTTTTTGCACCGTGAGCATCAGCGTACGCTCGCCGTTGTACAGCGCCAGGCTGTCAATTTCCTGCGCACCGTCGCGCACCTGGGCCAGTTGCCCCACTCGCACGGCCGCACCATTCTTGCGCGCAACGATGATGTTGGCGAAGTCTTCGGGTCGTTGAACGCGCGCTGCAATTTGGATGGTGCGCTCTTGCTGCAAGGATCGGATGCTGCCCACCGGCAGGTCCTGGTTTTCGTTGCGCACCGCGTTGGCCACCTGGTCCGGTGTGATGCCAAAAGACTCCAAGGCCTTGGGGTCGAGGTAAATGTTGATTTCGCGCTTCGTGCCACCCACGATCGTTGCCGAGCCCACGCCTCGCACGTTCTCCAGCCGCTTCCTGAAGACCTGGTCCGCCCAGTTGGTCAATTCCACCGCGCTGAGGCGGGGTGCGCCAGCGCTGGCGTCGGGTAATACCGCCACCGACCACACCGCCTTGGCCGAAGGGTCAAAGCGCAAGACGCGGGGTTCTTTGACTTCATCACGCAGCAAAGGTTTGACCGAGGCGACCTTTTCACGCACATCGTCAGCTGCTTTGCGACCGTCAATGTGCAGGCCAAATTCGATCACCACCACCGATTGGCCCTCGTAGCTGCGGGAGGTCAGCGCATTGATGCCCGCAATCGAGTTCACACCTTCCTCCATCTTTTTCGAGACTTCGCTCTCGACGATTTCTGGGGACGCACCGGGGTATTCGGTAATCACCACCACCACTGGAAAGTCAATGTTCGGAAACTGGTCCACCTGCAGGCGCTGTAGCGAAAAAACGCCCAGCACCATCAGCGCCAGCATCATCATGGTGGCGAACACCGGGTTGTGGATACTGACGCGGGTAAACCACATAAATTACTTGGCGCCCGTGGTCAATGTGACTTCAGTGTCCACCTGCATCGGGCCCACGCCGCCGATCAGTACCACGGTGCCCTCGGGCACACCGGCCACAGCCACCATGGTTTGGTCGCCTTGCGCACCCCGTGTGCCCAGGGTGACCGGCAGGTGGCGCACTCGGCCGTTGACTACGGCCTGAACGTAGGGTTGGGGTTTGTCGGTGCGCACTGCGCTCAATGGCAAGGCCGGGGCGCTCACAGTGCCGGTGGCTAGCAGCCCCTCTGCGTACAGGCCTTGCCGCAGCGCCTCTGCACTGGCAATTGAAAGGTACACCAGCACCGCGCGACTGCCGGCCGTCGCGTTGGGGTTGATACGAACCACTTTGGCCGCAACGGGGCTTGCCGCGCCGTCAAAGCGCAATTGCGCACTTTGCCCCACACGCACTTGCATGGCGTCGGCCACACCGACCGTGGCTTCAAGCTCCAAGCGACGGACATCCACGATTTCCAAGATGCGGCCGTCCACTGCCACCCGCTCGCCGTTTTGGGCCAAGCGCTGCGAGATCTGGCCGGCAATCGGTGCCCGCAGCACTGCGTCATCCAGAGATTTTTGAAGCACCTCCGCGCCCGACTGCGCTGCCATGAAACTGGCTTGGGCTGCTGCCAGGGTGGAGGCGGAGGCCTCCAGGCTGGTTTTGGAGATGAAGCCTTGGTCTACCAGCGAGCGGTTGTTGTCAAAGCTGCGGTGCGCAATATCGACTTGGGCTTTCGCTGCCTGAGCCTGTTGCTGCGCTTGGCGCAGGCGGGCCACATATTCGGTGCTGTCCACCCGCGCCACGATTTGTCCGGCTTTGACGAAATCGCCTTCGCGCACTTGCAAGTCTTGCAACTCACTCGCCACACGCGCTTTGACGAAGGCTGAATCAACCGCCTTGGTCTGGCCAGAGATGGGCAAACCCTGTGACAGTTGCAGGGTTTGTACTGTCACCACATCGGTGGACGCGAGTTGCACTGCGAGCCGGTTTTTCTGTGCTTCTTGCTGGGCTTCAATCAGCTGCTTTTGTTGCTTGCGCGTTTGCAGAGTGTGCAAACCACCGGCGCCTAGCGCGACGACGGTTACGCTCAGCAGTATCCATTTGAGTCGGAGTTTCATTGAAGTTGGGCCTTAGGGCGCCGTTGAGGAATCGAGAGCGTCGCCAGAAGGGCGTACACCAATGCCATGAAGGAGAACATCGATTTGGTTGCCTAAGAACGTGGCACCGTCTAACACCATAGCGCCAGACAAGCCTGGTGCGCTGTTCCACAGCATCAAAAACAAAATCGGCGCGAGCAGGGTGTACACATTGTGAGGAGAAGTCGGGACTTTCAACTCGCCGCGCTGCACGCCACGATCCAACACTCGGGAGATCACCTGGCATGCAGGGTCAATCACCTCTGCGCGATAAAACTCCGCCAGCTCTGGAAATTGCCGCCCTTCGCTGACCATCAATTTGCAAATGCCAGCGCTGTGCGTGGCACCTACCCGGACCCACCAAGCGGCCATAAAGGTCCGCATCAAGGACTCGGTGCTACCGGTGTAGCTGTCCAGCGCCACGTTGAATTCGGAGAACTGTCCGGCAATGTTTTCGCGCACTACGGCTTTGAACAGTTCTTCTTTGGAGCCAAAGTACAAAAACAAAGTCCCTTTGGACACGCCCGCTCGCTTGGCCACATCTTCGGCCTTGGTTGCAGCAAAACCTTGCTCCACAAACAATTCCAGAGCAGCATCGAGCAATTCGCGCGGTCGCGCCTCTTTGCGCCGCTCCCGTTTGGGTGCGGCGGGGCAGGCGAGGTCTCGAAGGCGGGTACGAAGATTCATTTGTTACTGACTGGCAGGTTAGTAGTGTAGTCCGGCAGACCTCTCGGCGTCAATGACTGCTCTTTGTCGCGCAGGTAAAGACCGCTTGCTTTTGCGCACTTCATGCAGGGGAAACACAAGCCGCTTATGCTCTGCGTTCACCAAAGACTAGACAGAGAATTTTCACCATGCAACATTCCACCCAAATTCTGGCGCTAGGCGCTGGCTGCTTCTGGTGCAGCGAATCGGTCTATCTGCAAGTGCGCGGCATGCAAGCCGTGGAGTCCGGGTACTGCAACGGCCACTTGCCCCACCCGACCTATGACGATGTGTGCACGGGCACCAGCGGCCACAACGAAGTGGTCAAGCTCGAATTCGATACCTCGGTGATCAGCGTGCGCGAAGTGCTGGAGATATTTTTTCTCATCCACGATCCCACCACGCTGAATCGGCAGGGCAATGACGTGGGAACCCAGTACCGCAGCGGCATTTACTGCACCACGCAGGAGCAATTCGACGTCGCCCAAAGTCTGGTCGCGGAAGTGACCGCCAGTGGTGTGTACCCCCATCCCATCGTCACTGAGGTGCAGATGCTGAAAAATTACGCCCGCGCCGAGGACTACCACCAGAACTTCTTTGCCCGCAATCCCACCCAGGGCTACTGTGTGGCAGTGGCGGCACCCAAAGTAGCGAAATTTCGCAAAACCTTTGCCCGCTTGGCAAAGCCCTAGCTTTTATTGACAGGAGGCATGCATGGCCACAACCGTCCACATAAAACAACAACCCTCGCTGACAAGCCTCGCAGGGGCGTGGTGCCTTGCCATGGCCACGACCTTGTCGGTGCCACACCCGGTGCAGGCCCAACTGAGCTCACCCGTGGGCGAGGGGGCCATTCCCCAGGGGAGCGGCGCGGGCTACCACAGCCCCAACAGCCCCTTTGCCCCCCTGGTAGAGCGCAGCGACGTGCTACCTTGGTCGATGCTGACAGCGGTCAAAACCAAGGCTGACAAAAACCGCGTGTTGCCTGTGTTCAGTCCGAACTTGCAGGCCTTGAACCAAAAAAATCAGCGGGTGCAAGGCTTCATGATGCCCTTGGATCCTGGCGAGAAGCAAAAGCACTTTATTGTGAGTTCAGTGCCCTTGACTTGCGCGTTTTGCCTGCCTGGCGGTCCGGAAAGCATGGTCGAAGTGCGCACCAAAACGCCTGTGCGCTACACGCTGGAGCCCGTGGTGATCGAGGGCAAATTTGCAGTGCTCGCGGATGACCCGTACGGCCTGTACTACCGGATGACGGACGCCGTCGCTGTGAAATAACCCACAGTCGTAAGGCTCAGGGCGCCAGGCGCTCGCGAACCCATTGCTGGTTGGCGTCTTGGCGGTAGCGCAAGCGGTCGTGCAAGCGGCTTTTGCGGCCTTGCCAAAACTGCCAGGTGTCAGGTTTGAGCCGGTAGCCACCCCAGTGCGGCGGGCGCGGCGGGTTCAGCAGGTACTGCGCTGCGAATTTGGCGGCATTGGCCACCAGAACGCCCCGGCCGCTGATCACTTCACTCTGGGGCGATGCCCAGGCACCGATGCGAGAGTCCAGCGGGCGGCTGTGGAAGTAAGCGTCCGCTTCTTCGTCGCTCACTTTTTCTACGGTCCCTTCAATACGCACCACCCGCTCCAGCTCGACCCAGTGAAACTGCAGGGCAGCAAAGGGGTTGCCTGCCAACTCCTGGCCCTTGCGGCTGGAGAAATTGGTATACCAAACGATGCCTTGCGCGTCATAGCCTTTGATGAGTACCACCCGGGTAGACGGGCGCAGGTCGCTGCCGACCGTGGCCAGGGTCATGGCATTGGGTTCGGGCACCTCGCTGGCAATGGCCTCTGTCAGCCATTGGTCAAACTGGTCCAAGGGGTTGGCGTGTGAGGCGTCTTCGTTCAGTTCGGCGCGCTCGTAGCTTTTGCGAAGGTCTGCAATCGATGTCATGGCTTTTTCCTGGTGGGTGCTTAAGTGTGCCAGCGTCCGGTTGGCGACACTTTTCTGCGCTTAGTGTGGTCCCAACAGGGAATACCCTAGCCGGATTTTGGTGTTTTCTGCAATTTAATCACTCAGTGATTCTTATTTAGTGTGCGTCATAAGTAATAACCTGGAGAACTCCGATGAGTGTTAATTTTCAAGTGAACGGCAAAGCCGTTGCCGCCAAGGCTGAGGGTGATACGCCACTGTTGTGGGTGATTCGCGACGAGCTGGGCATGACCGGCACCAAATTTGGATGCGGTGCGGGCCTGTGTGGCGCTTGTACGGTTCATGTGGACGGCAAGCCTGTGCGCTCCTGCCAAACCCAGACCTCCAGTGTGGCCGGTAAAGCCGTTGCGACGGTGGAAAGCCTCTCCAAAGACAACTCCCACCCGCTGCAAGCAGCCTGGGTGAAACATGATGTGCCTCAGTGCGGCTACTGCCAATCGGGCCAGTTAATGAGTGCTGCGGCCCTCCTGGCCACCAACAAGAACCCAAGCGACGCAGAGATTGACGCAGCCATGAGTGGCAACATTTGCCGCTGTGGCACCTATTCGCGCATCAAGGCAGCCATCAAAGATGCAGCCTCCACCATGAACAAAGCATAAGGAGCATCACCATGACGACTTCACGCCGCGACTTTCTGAAAACAACGTCCGTCACCAGTGGTGGCCTGCTAATGGGCTTGGTACTGCCCGCCAGCACTGCCGTGCAAGCAGCCGGTACCGTCTACACCCCCAACGCCTGGGTGCATATTGCCGACAACAATGCCATTACGCTGTTGACCGCCCGCTCTGAAATGGGCCAAGGTGTGTTCACCTCTATGCCCATGCTGATCGCTGAAGAGCTGAACGTGGACATGTCGCAAATTTCGGTGCAAAACGCGCCGGCCAATGCGGCTGCCTATACCAACGACCTGTTGGGCGCCCAAATCACCGGTGGATCGACCTCGGTGCGTGACGGCTGGGAAAAACTGCGCACGGCGGGTGCCCAGGTGCGCGAAATGCTCATTAGCGCCGCCGCTGCCCGCTGGAATGTGGACCGCAGCACCTTGCGCGCCGACAAAGGCGTGGTTCATGGCCCTGGTGGCAAGAAGGCCACTTACGGCTCTTTGGCCGCTGACGCCGCCAAGCTGCCCGTGCCTGAGAAAGTCGCCCTCAAGGATCCCAAAGATTTCAAAATCATCGGCAAGCCCACCAAACGCCTGGACACGCCGGCCAAGGTCAACGGTTCTGCCCAGTTCGGTATCGACGTGACCTTGCCCGGCATGGTCTACGCTGCGATCACCCAGTGCCCCGTTATTGGCGGCACGCTCAAGTCTTTTGATGCGGCCAAGGCCAAATCGATGCCGGGCGTTCAAAACGTTCTGGACATCCAGGGCAGCGTGGTAGTGGTGGCTGACAGCTACTGGCATGCCAAAAAGGCGCTAGAGACGGTGACCGTGGTATGGGACGAAGGCGCAGGTGCCTCCATTGACAACGCCAGCATGCTCGCAGGCAACCGCAACGCCGCCAAGAATGGCAAGGTCTTACCCATAGGCGAGCCTAAAGGCGACGTCGCTGGCGCCATGAAAACCTCTGCCAAAGTGGTGGAGGCGGAGTACATCAGCCCCATGCAAGCGCACGCTCCGCTGGAACCCATGAACTTCACTGCCAACTACAAAGACGGCAAGTGCGAAGTGATCGGTTCGACCCAATTCCAGCAAGGTGCCCAGGGCGCCACCGCGGCTGTGTTGGGCATCAAACCAGAGGACGTGACCGTCAAGACCACCTACCTGGGCGGCGGTTTCGGTCGCCGTCTGGAGTTGGACTTCATCATGCAAGCGGCCTTGACCTCCAAAGCCGTAGGCAAGCCCGTTAAGCTGATCTGGTCACGCGAAGAAGATATGACCCATGACTTCTACCGTCCCATGGGTGTGAACAACCTCAAGGCTGGTTTGGATGCATCTGGAAAACCTGTTGCGATGCACTTCAAGGTGACCTCGCAGTCGGTGACCCAGCGCGCCTTTGGCCTGCCGGTGGAAACCTTTGACCCCTTTATGGGGGAAGCCGCGGTGGCGCCTTACGGCATTGCCAACACCCAGCACGATCTGGTGATTCACGACACCGGTTTCCGTGTCGGTTACTGGCGCGCTGTGAGCCACAACATGAATGCTTTCGCCAACGAAAGCTTCGTGGATGAGATGGCCAAAGCCGCAGGCAAAGACCCCTACGAGTACCGCATGGCCATGTTGAAAGACCAGCCCCGCTTTGCCAACGTCTTGAAGCTCGCCGCTGAAAAAGCCGGTTGGGGCAAGCCGCTGCCAGCAGGCCGTTCGCGCGGCATTGCGCTCATGGAAGGCTACGACGGCATGATGGCCCAAGTGGCTGAAATTTCGTTGAAAGACGGCCATGTCAAGGTGCACAAGGTCACCGTAGCGGCCGACGTGGGCCACATCGTGAACCCTGAAACTGTGGAAGCACAGATCAAGTCCAGCGTGGCCTTCGGCATGAGCGCAGGCTTGATGCAGGAAATCACGCTGTCCAAAGGCCGTGTGGAGCAAACCAACTTCCACAACTTCCCAGTGGTGCGCATGAACGACTACCCGCAAGTCACGGTGATCCTGGTGCCCAGCACCGAAAAACCCGGTGGTATCGGCGAGCCCGCAACCGCTTTGGTGGTGCCCGCCATTGCCAATGCAGTGGCAGCGCTCACCGGCAAGCGTGTGCGCAAGCTGCCATTGACGGCACAAGCCATCGCGCAAGCCTAAGAAGGTCTAAGCACTGAGGAGCGCCCTGTGCCGCAAGGTACAGGGCGTTTTTCATTGCGGGCTGTGTTTTGGTTACCGGTCTGTAACCGGTCTACGTGCACGCAAGGCGCGTGCCGGTTACCATCGAGTTTGTAATTTTGTTACCAAACGATATGAAACTCCACGCCGTAGTTGTTGAAGTTACCCGCCGCATCCAAGAGCGCAGCGGGGAGGCCCGCGCCGCTTACCTGGCTCAAGTGCATGCCATGGCCCGCCGTCCGCCCGGCGCCCAGCGCATGGGTTGTGCCAATGTGGCCCATGCTTTTGCGGCCATGGAACCCAGCGACAAGCGCCGTGCCAGTGCGCTGGACAACTTCCAGCCCGTGACCCAGCGTGCACCCAACATTGGCATCGTCAATGCCTACAACGACCTGTTGTCGGCCCATGCGCCGCTGCAGCATTACCCGGCCCTGATCAAAGACGAGGCGCGCAAATGGGGCGCCACCGCCCAGGTAGCGGGCGGCGTGCCTGCGATGTGCGACGGGGTGACCCAGGGCAATCCCGGCATGGAGCTGAGTCTCTTTTCCCGTGATGCGATTGCCATGGCCACTGCCGTGTCTTTGACCCACGACGTGTTTGATTGCGCTTTGATGCTGGGCGTGTGCGACAAGATCGTGCCAGGACTGCTGATAGGCGCTTTGCACTTTGGCCACCTGCCCACCGTGTTTGTGCCTGCCGGGCCCATGACTTCGGGACTGCCGAATAACGAAAAAGCCAAAGTGCGTGAGCAAGCGGCGCAGGGTTTGGTGGGTCGCAGCGAGCTACTGCAAGCGGAGTCTGCCGCCTACCATGGCGAAGGAACCTGCACGTTTTATGGCACGGCCAATAGCAACCAAATGTTGTTGGAGGCCATGGGCCTGCATGTGCCAGGCACAGCCTTCGTCAACCCAGGCGCCGACATCCGCGCAGAGCTCACCCGCGAAGCCGCGCGCACCGTGCTGGGCCACAGCACCAGCGGTGCCGCCGCATGCACGCCGATTGGCGAGTTGGTAGACGAGCGCTGCATCGTCAATGCCATGGTCGCCTTGCTGGCCACCGGCGGCTCGACCAACCATTTGATCCACTGGGTCGCGGTCGCACGCGCGGCCGGTATCACCATCGATTGGAATGATTTCTCCGACCTGTCGGACGTGGTGCCGCTGCTTACCCGCGTCTATCCCAATGGAAGCGCCGATGTGAACCAATTCCAAGCGGCAGGCGGGCCGGGGTTTGTGATCCGCGAACTGCTGGACGCCGGGTTCATGCACGCAGACGTGCTCACGGTTCGGCCAGGTGGCTTGCGCGAATTCACCCGAATTCCGCACGCCGCGGGAGCTAGCTTGGCCTGGCAAGAGGCAGGTGCGAGCAAGGACGAGACCGTGGTTCGCCCGGCAAACAGCCCGTTCAGCACGAGTGGCGGCTTGCGCCTGCTCTCGGGCAACCTGGGGCGCAGCGTGATCAAGGTGTCTTCGGTGCCCGACGACCGACACGTGGTGGAAGCGCCCTGCCGCGTTTTTGATTCTCAAGAAGCATTGCACACGGCGTTCACTGCAGGCGAACTGGACCGCGACGTGGTCTGTGTGGTGCGCTGGCAAGGCCCGCAAGCCAACGGTATGCCGGAGCTGCACAAGCTCACGCCGCCCCTGGCCGTGCTGCAGGGCAAAGGATTCAAGGTGGCGCTGGTGACCGACGGCCGCATGAGCGGCGCGTCGGGCAAAGTGCCTGCGGCCATCCATGTATCGCCCGAAGCTGCCGCTGGTGGCCCATTGGCCAAAGTCCGCGATGGTGATGTGGTTCGCATGGACGCTACGGCAGGTACCTTGCAGGTGCTGGTCCCGGCTACCGAATGGGAGGCCCGCACCCTTGCCACCATGCCGCCCGAATTGCGCGCCGCTAACGGCATTGGCATGGGCCGCGAGCTTTTTGCGGGCATGCGCCGCAACGCCTTGGCTGCCGAGCAGGGCGCTTGCAGCTGGCTGTAATCGCTCGCGCTTTCATCAAAATCAAAAAACAGGACGACAACATGACTTCCATCCGCTCCACGGCCGCCGGTTTAACTGCACTGCAAGTGATGCAAGACGCTCCGGTCATCCCCGTCATCGTGCTCAATGATGTCGCCCACGCCGTACCCATGGCACGTGCCCTGGTGGCGGGTGGGGTTCGCATGTTGGAGGTCACGCTGCGTACGCCCCAAGCGCTGGCTTGTATTGAAGCCATTGCCCGCGAAGTCCCCGAAGCCGTGGTGGGCGCCGGTACCGTGCGCTCCAAGGCCGACGCCCAGTCGGCGGCGCGGGCCGGTGCCCGCTTCGCGGTCAGCCCTGGCTACACCAGTGCCGTGGGCCAGGCTTGTCGCGATGTGGGCTTGGCGCTCTTGCCCGGTGTGGCCACTGGCAGCGAAATCATGATGGCGCAGGAGGATGGCTTTACCGAGCTCAAGTTCTTTCCGGCCATGCAAGCCGGTGGCCCTGCCATGCTCAAGGCCTGGAGCGGTCCCTTCTTTGATGTGCGCTTTTGCCCGACCGGCGGAGTCAGCCTGCAAAACGCGGCCGAGTTTCTGGCCTTGCCCAACGTGGTGTGTGTGGGGGGCTCGTGGCTGGTCCCAGCCGACGCCATGGCCGCTGGGGATTGGGCGCGCATTACCCAACTTGCGGCGGATACTGCATCGCTGCGAAAGTAGCGCCATAGCGCAGGGCCAAGCGCCTGTGCACAATAGGCGTCTATGGCCAAAAAAGACCAACGTAGCGACCGTGTCAGCGAAACCCCTGCCACCCAGTTTCTCAAAACCCACAAGGTCGCGTTTACCGAACACCCCTACGAATACCTGGAGCACGGCGGTGCGCAACACAGCGCGCAGGTGCTGGGATGGGATCCGTTTCATGTGGTCAAGACCTTGATCATGGAAGACCAGGACGCCAAGCCCTTGGTGGTGCTGATGCACGGGAACCGCAAGGTGTCGACCAAAAATCTGGCACGTCAGATCGGTGCCAAATCCGTCGCGCCCTGTGCGCCCGAGACCGCCAACCGCCACAGCGGCTACCTGGTGGGCGGTACCTCGCCCTTTGCCTCGCGCAAGTCCATGCCGGTGTACGTGGAATCCACCATCCTCGAGCTGCCCAAGATCTTGATCAACGGCGGGCGGCGCGGTTACCTGGTGGGCATAGACCCCGCGCTGTGCGTGGCATTGCTGGGTGCAAAGGCGGTACAGTGCGCTCTTGAAGAATAAGGCCGCCGCCTCGCGCCGGTGCCGCACAACAACCCCATTCGGAGACATTTTTTGGACGCCCTCATTCCTTTTTACCCCGCATTGGCCACGGTGGCGGCTTACCTGATGGGCTCGCTGTCTTTTGCGGTCATCGTCAGCAGCGCCATGGGCTTGAATGACCCCCGCAGCTACGGCAGCAAGAACCCCGGTGCAACCAACGTTTTGCGCTCGGGCAACAAGCTGGCGGCCGTATTGACGCTGGTGCTGGACGCCTTCAAAGGCTGGCTGCCGGTCGCGCTGGTGCAAACCTGGGGCGGTGCTTATGGCTTGGAGGCGGGCAGCGTCGCGATGGTCGGTCTGGCCGCGTTTTTAGGCCATTTGTACCCGGTGTTTTTTCGCTTTGTCGGTGGCAAAGGCGTGGCGACGGCGCTGGGCGTGGTGCTGGCTGTGAACCCCGTATTGGGCCTGGCCACGGGCGTGACCTGGCTCTTGATTGCCTATTTCTTCCGCTATTCCTCTCTGGCGGCTTTGGTGTCGGCGGTGTTTGTGCCGGTGTACTACCTGATGGCCGACGGCGTGTTCTGGCGCGCAGACAACGGCATTGCCCTGGCTTTGGTCATCGTCAGCGGCCTGTTGATCTGGCGCCACGCCGAAAACCTGTCGCGCTTGGTCAAAGGTACCGAATCTAAGATCGGAAAAAAATAAAGGCGACCGGGTGGCCGCCTGATCGCGACGCTGCAGTTGCTTAGTCTCGGAAGTTGTTGAAACTCAGCGGCACGTCGGTAATGTCTTTTTTCAACAAGGCCATGGCCGTTTGCAAATCGTCGCGCTTGGCGCCTGTGACTCGCACCGAATCCCCTTGAATTGCCGCCTGCACCTTGAGCTTGCTGTCTTTGAGGATGCGCTGAATTTTCTTGCCCAGTTCGGTCTCAATGCCATTGCGCACGGTGATGACCTGCTTGACCTTGTCGCCGCCCATTTTTTGCACGTCGCCCAAGTCCAGAAAGCGCACATCGACGTTGCGCTTGGTCATTTTGTTGCGCAGTACGTCTTCAATTTGCGCCAGTTGGAACTCGGCGTCTCCGATCATGGTGATCTCTTTGTCCTTGATCTCGATGCTGGCAGAAGTGCCTTTGAAGTCAAAGCGGGTGGTGATTTCTTTGACGGTGTTTTCCACCGCGTTTTTGACGTCGACCAGATTGGCTTCGCAAACGGTATCAAAAGAGGGCATGGCTTAATTCTCGGTGCGCTGAAGGGAGCGTCGCGATTCGGGCTGAATGCGACAATCCCAGGATGTTAGTCGAGAACAACGTCGCCCTGCAGGCGCTCAACACCTTCCACATCGTGGCAAAAGCCCACCGCTTGGTGCGCATTCACAATGAAGCGGACGCAATGGCGCTCTGCGCTGACCCCCAATGGCGGGACGTGCCCAAGTTTGTCTTAGGCGGCGGCAGCAACCTGGTGATCACGGGCGATGTCAAGCCGCTGGTGCTCAAAGTGGAAGTGATGGGGCGGCGCCTGCTGCGGGAAACGCCCAAGCACTGGGTGGTGGAGGCCGGGGCGGGGGAGGACTGGCACGGCTTCGTGGCCTGGACGCTGGAGCAGGGGCTGCCGGGGCTGGAAAACCTCGCCATGATTCCCGGCACCGTGGGCGCTTCGCCCGTGCAAAACATCGGTGCGTACGGCGTGGAGTTGCAAGACCGGTTTGAGTCGCTGGACGCCATTGATTTGCAGACCGGCCGGATTTTTACGCTGGACGCCGCCCAGTGCGGCTTTGGCTACCGCGACTCGGTGTTCAAACACGCGGCAGGTGACAAGGGCCTGGGGCTGAAAGACCGCGCGCTGATTTTGCGGGTGCGCTTTGCCTTGCCCAAGGCATGGAAGTCGGTGCTCGGCTATGCGGATCTGGACAAAAAGCAAGCCGAACATGGTGGTGTGCAGCCTACGGCCCAGCAGCTTTTTGACTGGGTCTGCCAAATCCGGCACGCCAAGCTGCCCGACCCGGCGGTGATCGGCAACGCCGGGAGCTTTTTCAAGAACCCCACGGTCAGCGCGGAGCAATGCGCCGACATCATTGCCAGAGATCCCAAGGTAGTGCATTACAAGCTGGCAGACGGCAGTTTCAAGCTCGCGGCCGGGTGGTTAATTGACGCCTGCGGCTGGCGCGGCAAATCTATCGGCCAGGCCGGTGTATATGAAAAGCAAGCCCTGGTGCTGGTCAATCGCGGCGCTGGCGTCGGCGGTGAGGGTGCTACGGGCGGCGAAGTGATGACACTGGCAGGCGCTATCCAGACCAGCGTCTATGAGCGCTTTGGTCTGCGTCTCGAGACCGAGCCGGTTGTTCTATAAACCACATTGACCCTGCGCAAGCCGCTGACATCTCCTCCCGCTACAGTGAGTGCTATGAAACATATTTTGGTATTGGGCGGCACCGGGTTTGTCGGTGCCCATGTGTGTGAAAAGCTGGTCCGCGCGGGCTACCGCGTGAGTGTTCCCACGCGCCGTGCGGTCAATGCGCGCAACATTCAGCATTTGCCCGGGCTCACGGTGTTGGAGTGCAATGTGCACGACGAGTCCGCATTGACGCAGGCCATGGCCGATGTGGACGGCGTTGTGAATTTGGTAGCCATACTCCATGGCACACCCGAGTCCTTTGACCGGGTGCACCGTCTTCTGCCTGAAAAAATAGCCCGTGCTTGCACTGCACAAGGCGTGCACCAGTTGGTGCACGTCAGCGCGCTGGGAACCGACTGGCGTGCCCCGCACACCTGCCCTTCAAACTACCTGCGCAGCAAGGGGCAGGGAGAGACGGCATTGATGCAGTTGTTGGGTTGGCCGCATGACGGAGCGGACAGCGGCGCAGAGGGCCCGCACATCGGCCTGACGGTGTTACGGCCTAGTGTTATTTTTGGTGCGCAAGACAAGTTTTTGAACGTGTTTGCAGCCTTGCAAAAAGTGTTTCCTGTCATGCCGCTGGCGGGCGCACAGGCCAAATTTCAACCGGTGTGGGTCGAAGACGTCGCCCGCGCTGTGGTGAACAGTATGGGGCGGGGGCTATCCGGGGCGCCTGCCTGGGACTTGTACGAGTTGGTAGGACCCCAGGTCTACACGCTGCGGGAGCTGGTGCAATTGGCTGCGCGCCTGAGTGGCGTTGGTCAGGGACGTGGACGTCCGGTGATTGGTTTGCCGCGCTGGATGGGCCAGCTGCAGGCCGTCATGCTGGGCCTGATGCCGGGGGAACCGGTGATGAGTCTGGATAACCTGGATTCGATGCGCGTGGACAACGTGGCCACCGGCCAGTTACCGGGTTTTGAGGCCCTCGGTATCACGCCAAGCACGCTGGCCGCGATCGCGCCGACCTATTTGTTACCGGATCGATCTGGCCAAGGCTTGCTGGGCGTTCGCCGCCACGCGCATTAAGCGTTCTTTGCCGCTTTTTGCTGCTTGCGGCGCAGCGCCACACAGCGTTCTATCGCTTCTTGCAAGCGGGAAAGATGAACCGGCTTGGTGACAAAAAAGTTCACTCCAGCGGCCAAAGCTTCGTCCTGGGCACTGTTCATCGCATCGGCGGTGAGCGCGATGATGGGGATGTTTCTCACCGGACTGTTTAACGCGCGGATGGCTCGTGTGGCTGCCAATCCGTCCATGACCGGCATGTGCAGGTCCATCAGGACCAAATCGAACGCTTCCCTTTGTATCAAATCCAGAGCGAGTTGGCCGTTCTCGCAAAAGGTGGACCGGCAATGCATCCTGTCCAGCAAGATGCCCACAAATTTGCGGTTCACCGGGTTGTCCTCTGCCACCAAGATGTGGTGGCTTGCGGCACTGCTGTGGCGTTCCGTAGGGGCTGGCGGCGCCACAAATGCTGAAACGGCGGCAGGGGGCTCACACAGGCGCAAGGGCAAGTCCAGCGTGAAGCATGACCCCACACCCTGCGTGCTGCGCACCTCAATGTCGCCGCCCATCATTTGCGCCAAAGAGCGCGAAATTTCCAGTCCTAAACCTGAACCGCCAAACTGCCGCGCCACCGTATTGTCGACCTGGTAGAAGCGCTGGAACAAACGTTCCACGGCTTCTTCACTCATGCCAATGCCCGTGTCTTCAACTTCAATCAGCAAGGTGGGGCTCAGGGGCGGTTCGGCGCCCTTGAGTCCGCCATGCGCACGGCGGACCGACACGGTCACCGCACCTTGTGCCGTGAATTTGAGCGCGTTGTTAATCAAGTTAAACATGATTTGTTTAAAGCGCGTGGCATCGATCAAACCCCAAATCGGAATCTCCCGGCTGACCTCAAACACAAAATCAAGTCCTTTGGCGCAGGCCTGGGGACGCATCACGCTTTCAATTTCCTGCAGCAAGCCCGGCAGATTTGAGGGCTCGGGGTGGATGGTAATTTTCCCCTCTTCAAGCGCGGAAATGTCCAGGATATCGTTGAGCACATTGAGCAAATGGTTCGCCGACGCATTGGCCGTGTTCACATAGTCCGCTTGCTGGGCGGTCAGCGTCGTACCACTGAGCAGGCCCAACATCCCCAAAATTCCATTGAAGGGCGTGCGCAATTCGTGGCTCATGTTCGCCAAAAATTTGCTCTTGCTCCGGTTGGCCCGTTCGGCCTGGATCTGGGTTTCCTGAAAATGGGCATTGAGCGCTTTGGATCTCTGTACTGCACTGACCTGATTGCGGCGTTGAATCCACGCGGTCACCATTGCGCCTAGGAGCAGCACCAGCAGCAGCAATGTCAGACCGGCGAGTTTGCGGCTCTGATGTTGAAGTTGGTCGCCTTGCTCACGCATTCGAAGCGCCGTCGCATCCTGCGCGGCTTCGACCAAGCGCTCTAAACCACGAGCCAAGGACTGGGACCGCAGTACCACGGCCCGAAGGCGGTCCGGCGATGCGACAAGCCCAGGCCCTTCAGCTTCTATCACCTCGCCCAATTCTTGTAGCTGGGTGAGCAGCGTAGCGTTACCGGGCTCGCTGAGCAAGGATGCCATGCCAGGCGACTGGCGGGTGATCATGACCCGTGTACGCAGCAAGGTCGCTCGCTCCACCAAGGCCTTTGCGTCTGCACCGTCGCTTTCCATGAACGGGCGCATCAGTGTGTTCTGAAAGCGTGAAAATTCCCGTTCCAGGGCATAGGCCAGTTCAAATGCCGCATCACCACCACGGTCCATGTCTGCCTGAATGGATTGTTGCTGCTGCCAGAGCATGACCAACTGGGTGGTGCCCGCCAATGCCATGCCCAAGGCCAGTGCACGCAGCCAATTCACCACGGAAATGGAGGCGAGGAACTTTGTCATTTCCAACAAGCTCCTGTGGTTTTCGACCCGGCGTTAGGCGCCCGGCGTGTGGCTCAGACCCAGCATGTCGGTACCCGCATCGTTGCTGAGCAGACCGGTTTGCGCATAAATACCCAGTTTGGCGCGCGTGTCCACGATGTCCAGGTTGCGCATGGTGAGCTGGCCAATGCGATCGGCCGGGGAGAACATGGACTCGCCCTTTTCCATGGTCAAACGCTCGGGGTGGTAGGTGAGATTGGGCGAGGTGGTGTCCAAAATCGAATAATCATTGCCCCGGCGCAATTGCAGCGTCACCTCACCGGTCACAGCACGCGCAATCCAGCGTTGGGCCGCTTCGCGCAGCATGATGGCTTGCGGGTCAAACCAGCGGCCCTGGTAAAGCAGGCGTCCGAGCTTGCGGCCGTTCTCACGGTACTGCTCAATGGTGTCTTCGTTGTGGATGCCGGTGACCAGGCGCTCGTAGGCGGCAAACAGCAGTGCCAGGCCGGGCGCTTCGTAAATGCCGCGGCTCTTGGCTTCAATGATGCGGTTCTCGATTTGGTCGCTCATCCCCAGGCCGTGGCGTCCGCCAATGCGGTTGGCTTCCAGCACCAGTTCGACCAGGTCGGGGTATTCCACGCCATTGAGCGCGACCGGACGGCCTTCTTCAAAACGCACGGTCACGTTCTCGCGCTCGACCTTCACTTCGTCTTTCCAAAACGCCACACCCATGATGGGATTGACGATCATCATGCCGCTGTTCAGGTGCTCCAGGTCTTTGGCCTCGTGCGTGGCGCCCAGCATGTTCGAATCCGTGGAGTAGGCTTTTTCCGCCGACATCTTGTAGCCAAAACCTGCGGCCGTCATGAACGCCGACATTTCCGCGCGGCCGCCGAGTTCGTCGATGAACGCCTGGTCCAGCCAGGGCTTGTAGATTTTCAGTGCCGGGTTGGTCAGCAAGCCATAGCGGTAGAAGCGCTCAATGTCGTTGCCCTTGAAGGTACTGCCATCGCCCCAGATGTGGACGTCGTCCTCCTTCATGGCTGCCACCAGCATGGTGCCGGTCACGGCGCGACCGATGGGCGTGGTGTTGAAGTAGGTCACACCCGCGGTGGAAATATGAAAAGCACCGCTTTGCAGCGCGGCGATGCCTTCGGCGGCGAGCTGGCTGCGGCAGTCAATCAGGCGCGCGTTTTCTGCGCCGTACTCCATCGCCTTGCGCGGAATCTCGTCGTAGTCAGATTCGTCAGGCTGGCCCAGGTTGGCGGTGTAGGCGTAAGGAATGGCGCCTTTGTTGCGCATCCAGTGCAGGGCGGCGCTGGTGTCCAGGCCACCGGAGAAGGCGATACCTACTTTTTGGCCGACAGGGATGTTTTGAAGAATGGTTGACATGGAATGCAATCGTGGTGAGTCGGACGAAAAGCGCCGGGGCGCTTAGGCGTAATGGCAGATGTAGTGAAACGCTTCGGTGACGCGAATCTGAAATTTGCTGTTGCCGGGCACGCTAAAGCTTTGCCCTGCGCTCACGCTGTGCCACTGGGTTTCGCCTGCGAGTTGGTATTCGCAGCCGCCGGCCACACATTCCATGGTTTCTGCCGCAGCCGTGCCAAAGGTCAGTTCGGCAGGCAGCACCACGCCCACCGATTTTTTGCTGCCGTCGGCCAAAGTCAAACTGTGGCTGACGCATTTGCCGTCAAAGTAAACGCTGGCCTGGGTGGCGACAGTAACGTCGGAGATATGGGAGGTGGTCATGGTCATTATTGTGGTGGGTAAGGGGGGCGCGGCAGTCGCGGCGAAGTCGCATTTTAGGTCAGTGCCAACACTTACAGCGCCTTCTGCAGGGCGTCAAACTGGGCTGGGCTGAAGCCCACGCTCAAGGTGCCGTTGCTCCAGCGCACCACCGGGCGCTTGATGACGCTGGGGTGGTCGCGCATCAGGGACATCGCGCTGGCGGCGTCAGTCGTGGCGGCTTGCAACACGGGGTCCAGCTTGCGCCAGGTGGTCCCCTTGCGGTTCACCAGAGTTTGCCAGTCCAGCGCTGCCAGCCAGGCTTGCAGAGCGACTTCCGGCATACCGGCCTTCTTGAAATCGTGAAACTCATAGTCGATGCCAGCGGCCTGGAGCCAGTCCCTGGCTTTTTTGACGGTGTCGCAGTTGGGGATGCCGTAGACGGTGGTGGATGTGCGCATGGTGTGAACTCTGGGGTATGAGGGGCGTGAAGTCGCCATCATGCCACCGGCACCCCGGGCCGGGCGGGTGTGCTGGGTGACAATGCGGGGCTATGAAAAATCTCTCCGACTGGCTGGCGTATTGCGAGCACATTCACCCGGTCAACATTGACATGGGACTGGAGCGGGTGCGCGAGGTCGCCACCCGCATGGAACTGGTACTGCGATGCCCCGTGATTACCGTGGCGGGCACCAATGGTAAAGGCTCGACCTGCGCCATGCTGGAATCTATTCTGATGCAGGCGGGCTACCGCACAGCGGTTTACTCCTCGCCACACCTGGTGCACTTTGAAGAAAGGCTGCGCCTGCAGGGCGAACCTGTGGATGCAGACTCGCTGGTAGGCGGATTTGCCGCTGTGGAAGCCGCGCGTACCCAAGGCAATGCGGTGTCTCTCACCTATTTTGAGTTTTCCACGCTGGCGATTTTGGATGTCATCCGCCATACGCCGCTGGACGTCGTGATTCTGGAAGTGGGCTTGGGCGGGCGACTGGATGCCGTCAATATCATTGATCCCGACTGCGCAGTGATTACCAGCATCGACTTGGACCACATGGAATTTTTGGGCAATGACCGCGAAACCATTGGACTGGAAAAGGCGGGAATCATGCGCGCCGGCCGCCCCGTGGTGGTGAGCGACCCGGTGCCGCCCCAAAGCGTGCTGGATCATGCGCGGCACCTGGGCGCCGACCTCTGGCAGGTGGGCCAAGATTTCAATGTGTCTGGCGACCCGCAGCAGTGGAACTGGGCGGGCCGGGGGCGCCGCTACAGCGGTTTGGCCTACCCAGCACTGCGCGGCGCCAACCAGCTGGTCAACGCTGCAGGCGTGCTGGCGGCGCTTACCGCCTTGCGCGACGTGTTGCCAGTCACTGCCCAAGCCATTCGCAATGGGTTGGCCTTTGTAGAGTTCGCCGGGCGCTTTCAAATTATTCCCGGCAAGCCCACCCTGGTGCTTGACGTGGCACACAACCCGCACTCCGTGGCGGCGCTCGCAGCCAATTTGGACGCCATGGGCTACTTCCCGTGCACCCACGCCGTGTTTGGCGCCATGGCCGACAAAGACCTCGCGCCCATGCTGGCACGTATCAATCCCGTGATAGACCGTTGGTATTTCACCGATTTGCCCACCGCCCGGGCGGCCAGTGCGGCCCAATTGCAAAGCCGCTGGCTGTCGCAAAACCCGCCGTCTACTGCGACGAGCGCCACCTTCGCCGACCCCGCATCCGCCCTGGCTGCTGCCGTGGCTGCGGCGGACCCCGCTGATAGAATCGTGGTCTTTGGATCGTTCTACACGGTCGGCGGCGTTATGCAGCATGGCCTGCCCCGGCTGCACGGCGAGCACCTCAGCCCTTAAGAATCTACCCCGCTATGGCCTTTTTTAAATTTCGCAAAAATGGCGATGAGCAGTCCGGTCCCACCCCTGCGCCCGAAAGCCTCGATGCCCTGCGCAAGCGCGCCCGCCATCGTTTGATGGGTGCCAGCGCCTTGGTGCTGCTGGGCGTGGTCGGTTTTCCGTTGTTGTTTGACAGCCAGCCGCGTCCTGTGGCGGTCGACATTGCCATTGACATTCCAGATAAAGCCAAAGCCCCAACCCTGACTGCGACACCTGTCAGCGCGCCCGTCATTGCTTCCGCAGCGGCCGCTTCTGAGGCGGCGCCCTCGGCCCGTGTGTCGGCTCCCGTGATCGCCGATACAACAGTGCCAACGGCCACCGCTGCCGCGGGCGTTGCGGCGGTCAGCGTTCTGGCTGCCAAGACAACAGCCGCGCCCGCGAGCAGCGCCGCACCCGCTGCAGAACCCAAGGCCTCGGCCAAGCCCGAACCCAAAGCAGCCCCCAAAGCTGAAGCCAAGCCTGTTGCCAAGCCCGACGAAAAAGCGAAGTCGTCAAACAAAGCACAGGCCTTGCTCGATGGCAAAGACGCAGCCAAGGCCAGCGCCCCCGGCAAGCGCTATGCCGTGCAAGTCGGTGCCTTTGCTGACGACAAAAAAGCCCACGAAGCACGTACCACGTTGGAGAAGGCCGGTATCAAGACCTACACCCAGGTGCTGACCACAAATGACGGCAAGCGCACACGCGTGCGCGTGGGGCCTTGGGAAAACAAGGCGGAAGCCGATAAAGCGGCAGAAAAAATCAAGAAGCTCAATCTGCCTGCGTCGGTGTTGGAACTTTAAGCCCCGCGCCCTATGGCTGATCTGGACTGGATATTCGGGGCCATCATGGTTGCGTCCACCGTGCTGGGCATGGCGCGCGGCTTGGTCAAAGAGGTGTTGTCCTGGCTGAGTTGGGTGGCTGCGTTTTTGCTGGCCCAACGTCTGGCACCCGCTGTGGCGCAGTGGATCACCCTGGCAGGCGCGAGTGAAACGCTGCGGTTTGCCGCGGGCTTCGTGCTCGCCTTTATCGCCACGCTCATGGCTGCAGGATTGGTGACGATGGCGATCAAGCGTCTGCTGTCCATCGCTGGTTTGAGCCCTATGGACCGATTGCTGGGTGGCGCGTTTGGCGCAGCACGGGGCGCTGTACTTTTGTTGGCTGCCACCGTGGTGGTGGACATGACGCCCTTGCACACACATCCTTCTTGGATGGAAGCACGTGGTCCACAGATCAGCCAATGGGCACTCAACGGCCTGAAGCCGCAATTGCCTCCCGAATTTGCAAAATTTTTGCCCTGAGCGAGTAAACAAACCATGTGTGGAATCGTCGGCGTTGTTAGCAACGCACCTGTCAATCAGCTCATTTACGACGCCTTGTTGCTTTTGCAACACCGGGGTCAGGACGCGGCTGGCATCGTCACGCAGCAAGAGCGCAAGTTCTACATGCACAAGGCCAAGGGCATGGTCAAGGACGTGTTTCGCACCCGCAATATGCGCTCCCTGCCCGGCAATTGCGGCCTGGGGCAAGTGCGGTATCCCACGGCGGGCAACGCCTACAGCGAGGAAGAAGCGCAACCGTTTTACGTGAATGCCCCGTTTGGCATCGTGCTGGTGCACAACGGCAATTTGACCAACGCGCACGCACTCAAACGCGAGTTGTTCAGCGACGACCACCGCCACATCAACACCGACAGCGACTCCGAAGTGCTGCTCAACGTTTTGGCCCACGAACTCGAGCGCACCAGCCGCGGACAATCGCTGAGGCCCGAGCATCTGTTTTCCGCCGTGCGCAATGTGCATGCGCGGGTGAAGGGCTCGTATGCCGTGATCGCCCTGATTGCTGGCCACGGTGTGTTGGCATTCAGAGACCCGCATGGCATTCGCCCACTTTGCATTGGCCGCAATGCGACCGATGTGGTCTTGGCCAGCGAGTCGGTGGCGCTGGAGGGCACTTTGCATACCTTTGAGCGCAACATCGATCCGGGCGAGGCGGTGTTTGTGAATCTGCAAGGCGAAGTGCTTGCGCAGCAGTGCGCTGATGCGCCACGTCTCAATCCCTGTATTTTTGAGTACGTGTACTTGGCTCGCCCCGACTCGGTGATGGACGGCATCTCGGTGTACCAGGCCCGGCTGAATTTGGGCGAGACCCTGGCCAAGCGCGTGATTTCCACCGTGCCGCCCAATGAGATTGACGTGGTCATTCCCATCCCCGAATCCAGCCGCCCCAGTGCCGCGCAATTGGCCCATTTGCTCGGCTTGCCATACCGCGAAGGCTTCGTCAAAAACCGCTATGTCGGCCGCACCTTCATCATGCCGGGACAGGCGGTGCGAAAAAAATCGGTACGCCAAAAGCTCAATGTGATTGCCAGCGAATTCAAAGGCCGCAATGTGCTGTTGGTGGACGACTCCATCGTGCGTGGAACGACCAGCAAAGAAATTGTGCAAATGGCGCGTGACGCCGGTGCCCGCCGCGTTTACCTGGCCAGCGCTGCACCCCCGGTGCGCTACCCCAATGTGTACGGCATCGACATGCCCACCAGCAGCGAGCTCGTGGCCCACAACCGCAGCGTGGAAGAGATTCGCGACATCATTGGCTGCGACGCGCTGATTTACCAAGACGTTGCAGGCATGAAAAAAGCCGTGGGTTCGCTCAATCCGGCCATAGCCGACTTTGACGCCTCGTGTTTTGATGGCGTCTACGTGACCGGCGACATCACCAGCGACGACATCACCCGCCTGAGTGCCACCCGCAGCGGCAGCGAAGAAGAGCAAGAGGATGCCTCGCGCCTGGCCTTGCCCAACCACCAAGATTCTTGAACCACCGCCGCCATGACCGAAGCCCATCCACCCCATCCGCTGCACCCCGACACGCTGGCCGTGCGCGAAGCCGTCGCCCGCAGCCAGTACGGCGAGAACTCTGAAGCGCTGTACCTTACCAGCGGCTATGTGCAGCCGTCCGCCGCTGCAGCAGCTGCACGCTTTGCAGGGGAGGAGGAGGGCTTTACCTACGGCCGCTACGGCAATCCGACGGTTGCCAGTTTCGAGAAGCGCCTGGCCGCCATGGAGGGCACCGAAGCCTGTATTTCCACCGCCTCGGGCATGTCCGCCATTCTCATGATGTGCATGGGATTGCTCAAGGCCGGAGACCATGTGGTCTGCTCGCAGTCCATGTTCGGCTCGACCATCAAACTGATCGGCTCTGACCTGGCCAAGTTTGGTGTGGAGTCCAGCTTTGTGCCGCAGACCGATGTGGCGGCCTGGGCCGCTGCGGTGCGCCCCAACACCAAGCTCTTGTTTGCCGAAACGCCTACCAATCCTTTGACCGAGGTGTGCGACATCCGCGCGCTCGCCGATATTGCCCACGCAGCCGGAGCGCTGCTGGCGGTGGACAACTGCTTTGCCACACCGGCTTTGCAGCGCCCCGTGCAGTGGGGTGCGGACATCATCATGCATTCAGGCACCAAATATTTGGACGGCCAGGGCAGGGTCATGGCCGGCGCCTTGTGCGCCAGCCAGCAACTCATCACCGAGAAATTTTTGCCGGTGCTCAAAAGTGCGGGCATGACGCTGGCGCCGTTTAACGCCTGGGTGGTGCTCAAAGGCCTGGAGACTTTGGACATTCGCATGCGCGCCCAAAGCGCCAATGCGCTGCAGCTCGCGCAGTGGTTGGAAAAGTGCAGCGCGGTGCAGCGCGTTTTCTACCCCGGCTTGGCCAGCCATCCACAGCATGCCTTGGCCATGGCGCAGCAGTCGGCGTGTGGCGGTGCGGTGCTGTCGTTTGAGGTGAAAGCCGAGGGCCCGGACCAAGCCCGTGCACGCGCATTCCACGTGCTGGATTGCATGCAGACCCTGTCGCTCAGCACCAACCTGGGTGACACCAAAACGCTGGTGGCGCACCCCGCGAGCACCTCGCATGGCCGCCTGACCGAAGCGCAGCGCAGTGCCGCTGGCGTAACGCAGGGTCTGGTTCGCGTGGCCGTGGGCCTGGAACATATTGACGACATCACGGCCGATTTGGCCCGCGGACTGGACACTTTCTGACTATGAGCAAAACCCGCACGCGCTTTGCGCCTTCGCCCACCGGCTTTATCCACCTGGGCAACATCCGCTCGGCGCTGTATCCGTGGGCCTTTGCCCGCGCCACGGGCGGCGACTTTATTTTGCGCATTGAAGACACCGACCAGGACCGCTCCACGCAGGCTGCGGTGGATGTGATTATTGAAGGCATGCACTGGCTGGGGCTGGACTATGACGAAGGCCCGTTCTACCAAATGCAGCGCATGGACCGCTACAAAGAAGTGCTGCTGCAACTCGTGGCCGACGGCTGGGTCTACCCCTGTTATATGTCCATGGAAGAGCTCGACGCACTGCGTGAGCGGCAGATGCAAGCCAAAGAAAAGCCGCGCTACGACGGCACCTGGCGTCCTGCGCCCGGCAAGGTGTTGCCCCCGGTTCCCGAAGGCGTGCAGCCCGTGCTGCGCTTTAAAAACCCGCAAGGCGGCAGCGTGGTGTGGGAAGACAAGGTCAAAGGCCGCATTGAGATCAGCAACGACGAGCTGGACGATCTGGTCATCGCCCGCCCTGCACAGCCGGGTGAAGTTGTAGGTACCCCTACCTACAACTTCTGCGTGGTGGTGGACGATGTGGACATGAACATCACCCACGTTATTCGCGGCGACGACCATGTGAACAACACGCCACGCCAGATCAACATCTTCCATGCGCTGGGCAAAACGCCTCCGGTGTATGCTCACTTGCCCACGGTGCTCAATGAGCAGGGCGAAAAAATGAGCAAGCGCAATGGCGCCAAGGCCGTGACCCAATACGCATTAGAGGGCTACCTGCCCGACGCCATGGTCAACTACCTGGCCCGTCTGGGCTGGAGCCACGGTGATGCAGAAATCTTCAGCCGCGCGCAGTTCCTGGAGTGGTTCAACCTTGACCACCTGGGGCGCAGCGCCGCGCAGTTTGACGAAGCCAAATTGCGCTGGGTGAACGCCCAACACCTGAAGGCGATGTCCGGCGACTCATTGGCGCCGCTGGTACAGGCCCAGTTGGAGCGAATGGGTATTGCCGCTGACGACAAACTGCCCGCTTTGTGTGACTTGCTCAAAGACCGCTGCGATACCACCGTAGCGCTTGCAGACTGGGTTTCTCGCTTCTATACCGACGTGCAACCCGACGCGGCGGATGTGGCCCAGCATGTGACTCCTGCCGTGCACCCTGCGTTGCAGTTGCTGCGTCAGCAACTCATTACGTGTGATTGGGATAAGGCCAGCATTGCTGCAGTGCTCAAGGAAGTGCTGGCACAAACCGGCATGAAAATGCCTCAACTGGCCATGCCTGTGCGTGTACTGGTCATGGGCACAGCGCAAACTCCGTCGCTGGATGCGGTGCTGGCTTTGTGCGATAAAGAAAAAGTTCTGAGTCGGCTTGCCAGGGTCTGAATTTTCTGGCTATAATTGAGGGCTCGGAAGTAACGCGCACCGCTTGCGGTGAACGTAGGTTTAGGGGGTATAGCTCAGCTGGGAGAGCGCTTGCATGGCATGCAAGAGGTCAGCGGTTCGATCCCGCTTACCTCCACCACATACTTTTGAGAAAAACGGATTAGTCCAAGGTTTTGACCCCATCGTCTAGAGGCCTAGGACATCACCCTTTCACGGTGAGTACCGGGGTTCGAATCCCCGTGGGGTCGCCAGATTCATCGCAAGATGATGAAAGCATGAGTAGGCAACGGAAACGTTGTCGCTACCAGGAGTGGTAGTTCAGTTGGTTAGAATACCGGCCTGTCACGCCGGGGGTCGCGGGTTCGAGTCCCGTCCACTCCGCCAATTTTCCTTGTAAATCAAGGACTTACAAAAAGCCCGCTGCGCAAGTTGCGGGCTTTTTTGTTACTGTGCCGGGATCTGTCCGGCATACCTAGAAGTGGTACTCAATCCCGCTGAAGTCACTGACGGCAAAGGCGTACAGAATCATCAGGTCTTCGTCGTTGATATTGTTGATTTGGTGCGTTGCATTGCCGGGGATGAAAAGCATTCTGCCGGCCGTTACCTCATGCACCACACCCTCGATGGTGACGGTTCCACGGCCTGACAGAGTGAAGTAGGTTTCCGGCTGTGCGTGGCGGTGCGGCTCCAATGATTCACCCATTCTTAGGCGTACAACGCCCATGGTCATGTCGTTTTGACAGCCGGAGGCGCTTCCTAGCACCTCTTTCCATTGCGCTTTACCGCGCGTGGCTATGTCGTGGGGTGGCCAACTGGTCCATTCGAGTTCATCAAGGTGCTGTGATGCGGTTTGCATTGAAGGATGACCTTTCGTGGGGTTTGATAGCTGGTCGCTTGGCGGATCAGTGGTCGAAGCTCACGACCCCGTCCCAACCGGCGGGTTGTTCAGCGGCGCGGCACATTGCAATGCGGTCCAGATAGAGCTGCGCAATGGATAGGCCATCAAAGCTGCGCACGAAGTAGCTAAAACTCTCCGCTGCGGCGTCCCATTGCTGCATGCGGAACTCCTGCAGCGCATGGTTCCACTGTTGGTGCTCGGCGCTATTTGCCCGGAAAACGATGGGCGCCAGAAAGTCGGTGTAAATCGTCACTGCCTGCTCTTTGCCTTTGACTTTGACGCGGTCTACCTCGAGCAGGGGTA
>CAIYRQ010000167.1 GCA_903928635.1 uncultured beta proteobacterium
ACACATGCATTGCACGTGCCGCCTATCTTGCGCAGATTCGGTTGACCGAGGCATTGATCGTTCTGGAGACCGACCAACTGCGCAGTTCCGAAGCGCAGGTACGCTCCGGCACCGCACCTTATGCGAACCTGCTTAGCCAGCGCAGTCTGATCGCTGCCAACCAGGCGCTGCTGGCCCCACTACGCCAGAAGGCCAGCCAGGCAGAACACCTGCTGGTCCTCCTGCAGGGCGACCTGCCTTCTCAATCCTCGCCCCCGGTCATTGAACTCGAAACCCTGACTCTGCCTACCGACCTGCCACTGAGTCTGCCGTCGCAATGGGTGCACCAACGTCCGGACATCCTGGGCGCAGAAGCACAATTGCACGTAGCCAGTGCGAACATCGGTGTTGCCACCGCGGCCCTATATCCCAACATCACCTTGAACGCCACGCTGGGCACCACAAGCTCCAGTCTATCCCATCTATTTGACGCGACGGGCAACTTCTGGAGCATCGGGTCGTCGCTGACGGCGCCCTTGTTCCACGGTGGCGCACTTCGTGCCCAACGCCAAGGCGCACGCGACGCGTTTGACGCCGCGAAAGCCAACTATCGGCTGACGGTGCTGTCCGCTTTTACGCAAGTGGCGGACGCATTGAAGGCGCTGAACCACGATGCGCAGGCCTTGCAGGCGCAGGTGGATTCGGAGCAGAACGCCCACGAGGCGCTGTTGCTGCTACAAGCCAACTACCGCGCTGGTCTGGTGGCCTATGTTGATGTACTCACCGCCGATGTCCAGTTCCACACGGCCAGCATCGCCAAGTTGCAGGGCGTGGCCCAACGGTACCAGGATACGGTCGGCTTGTTCGTTGCCTTGGGGGGCGGCTGGTGGAACCAGCCTGCGGCTAAGGCCCACGCCCCATCACCATGAAGGACTGCGCATGAAATACAGCGGCATATTGCGCATCGGCTTCAAACTGCTGGTCAACGACAAGGCCAAGTTCTCGGCCTTGTTGATCGGCATCACTTTTGCGGTTTTCCTGATGATGCAGATGACGGCGATGTTCGCCGGCATCCTCAACCGGGCCTACTCGAACGTCACCAATATCGGCGCAAGGATGTGGATCATGGATCCGGCGGTGAACACCGCCAGCAGTGCCATCCCACTGCCCGACTACTTGCTGGACGCGGTGCGCAGCATGGACGGCGTGCGCTATGCCGTGCCGATATTCATTGGTGGCGCCCAAGTCCGCCTGGAAAGCGGCACCTATCAGGGCATCACCGTGGTCGGTCTAGACGACACGAGTCTGTTCGGGCGGCCCGAATTAGAGCAGGGCAAGATTGAAGACATCTACGCTGACAATTCGTTCTTCGTGGTGAATGACGCTGAGTTTGACAAGTTGGAGCATCCCAAAATAGGCACCACTTTTGAGCTGAATGACCACCGCGGCGTTATCGTAGGCATTGCCAAAGTGGCCTCGAACGGTCTAAACGGTGTGCCAACGCTGTACACCACTTATAGCCGCGCCATCGAATACGTTCCCACCACCCGTTTCACCATCTCTTATGTGTTGTTGCAAGCCAAGAACGACGCCGCGATCGCAGGCATCAAACGGCAGGTGGCTGCACTCGGTTATGTCGCGTTGACCAATGTAGAGTTCAACAGCCGTATCTCCGACTATTACACCTACCAGACGGGCATCGGTACCAACATTCTTATGATGACGGTGATCAGCTTCCTGGTCGGCCTGTCGATCTCGGGTCAGACCTTTTACAGTTTCATCCTCGAAAATCTGGAGAAGTTCGGTGCGCTGAAGGCCATCGGGGCCAAGGGACGCGAACTGGTTTACATGATTTTGTTTATGGCGACGTTCACGGCGATGACCGGCTTTGGGTTGGGCATTGGTCTTGTGACGCTGATGATTACGATCACCCGATCACGGTTGCCAAACTACGCTGCAATGATCACGTTCTGGAACCTCGGACTGGCATTTGGAATGGTCGTTGTGATCGCCGCAATCTCTAGTTGGTTCGGCGTGCGTCGTGTGCTGAAGATCGAGCCCTTCGATATTTTTAGGGGTTGAAACAGTTTTGCTTAAACATATCCAAAGCTAACCCTGTTATTTTTAATAAAGTTTGTCGATAAATTAATTCAAAATTAATTCAAATTTATGAAAAAAATCAAATTAATTCGCCCAATAAGCGGCGTCATGAAATCTACC
>CAIYRQ010000168.1 GCA_903928635.1 uncultured beta proteobacterium
AAATCCAATCGACAACACCCCGGCCAGTGCGGCACGCGCAAAGGTAATAAACCAGGCGGTGAGCTGGGGGTCTGCGACAGTGCCTGTTGCCAGTCGCGTCATGGGCAAAGTAACGGCGAATATTGCTACGCCGAGCACGCCCAGCCACATGCCTAGCGTTTCTTGTTGGGAATTCATCCCTCGACTTTAACGAGTCGAGGGCAAGTTCCCGCCGAGTACCATTGTTGTTTTGCAACCAGCCCCTCAACCAACCACGTTCGTTATGACAGCCGCTGCTACCAAACGCCCCCACATCCTGTTCATCATGGCCGACCAAATGGCCGCTCCCTTGCTGCCCTTGCATGACGCTGCATCGGTGGTGCAAATGCCGCACTTGTCCGCACTGGCCGCGCAGGGTGTGACCTTTGATTCGGCATACTGCAACAGCCCGCTGTGCGCGCCCTCACGCTTTAGCCTGGTGAGCGGGCAGCTGCCCTCACGCATTGGTGGCTTTGACAATGCGGCCGACCTTGCCGCCGATGTGCCCACCTATGCGCACTACCTGCGCAACCTGGGCTACCGCACGGCGCTGTCGGGCAAGATGCACTTTTGCGGCCCCGACCAGTTGCATGGCTACGAGGAGCGCCTGACCAGTGACATTTACCCCGCTGACTACGGTTGGGCGGTGAACTGGGACGAGCTCGAGGTACGGCCCAGCTGGTACCACAACATGGCCTCGGTGCTGCAGGCCGGCACTTGCGTGCGCAGCAACCAGCTCGATTTTGACGAAGAGGTGGTGTTCAAGGCCCGCCAGTACCTGTACGACCACGTGCGCAACCACCCCGAGCAGCCTTTTTGCCTGACGGTGTCCATGACGCACCCGCACGACCCGTACACCATACCTGCACAGTACTGGGACTTGTATGAGGGCGTTGACATTCCCATGCCGCGCACCGTGATTGCCCAGGCCAACCAGGATGCGCACTCCAAGCGCCTGCTCAAGGTGATCGATCTGTGGGACAAGCCCCTGCCCGACGAAGCCATTGCCCGTGCCCGGCGCGCCTACTTTGGCGCCTGCAGCTATGTGGACAACCAAATCGGCGCACTGGTCAAAACGCTGGACGACTGCGGCTTGCGAGACGACACCATCATCGTGTTTTCGGGCGACCACGGCGACATGCTGGGCGAGCGCAGCCTTTGGTACAAGATGCATTGGTTTGAAATGGCGGCACGCGTGCCCTTGGTCATCCATGCGCCAAAGCACTTTGCTGCGCACCGGGTGGCACACAGCGTGTCCACCATCGATCTGCTGCCCACGCTGGTGGAGCTCGCCGGTGGTACGACCGACGCGCGTTTGCACCTGGATGGCCGCTCGCTGCTGCCCCATTTGCAAGGCCAGGCGGGGCACGATGAAGTGATTGGCGAGTACATGGCCGAAGGCAGCAAGACGCCACTGGTGATGATTCGCCGTGGGCCCTGGAAGTTCATGTATTCGCAAGACGACATCTGCCTGCTCTACAACCTGCCGAATGATCCGGATGAGCTGCACAACCTGGCCAATGACCCCGCGCACCAGGAGGTGCTGAATGGTTTCAAACAAGAAGTGGCAAAGCGCTGGGACCTCGGCGCACTGCACCAGCAGGTGCTGGACAGTCAGCGCAGGCGCAGATTGGTAGGAAAAGCCTTAAGCCAAGGAACGCTCACGTCCTGGGACCATCAGCCTATGGTGAAAGCCAGCGAGCAGTACATGCGCAACCACATGGACCTGGACGACTTGGAGCGCCGTGCGCGCTTTCCCAAGGTATCCTGAGCACACTCAGCTTGCAATGCATCGGCAATTAAGCCGGGGTTTGCAAACGAAAACAGGCGGCACGCGCACCGACATGCACGCCGCGCGGATTGACGATGGCTTGGGCACGCCACGGTTGCAGGGCTTCGCGTTGCGCATTGTCTAACCAGCCCAGTTGATCCAAGGCTTCGACGGCGGCCGCATACAGCGCTGTCTTGTTGCCATCGCTGATTTTGATCGCCAGAGCCTCACTGCGGCTCTTGCTGGCCACCACTTGCACACCGTCTGCGCCAATTTTGGTAATCCAATCCCCGCGCCCGATCTGCATGAACGCCAGGTCGTTTCGTCCAATACCGCTCACCATCTCCGGGTATGCCGTCATGGCCTCGCCCAGCTGGGCAAAGCTCTCACCAAACTGGGCGTCTTGCGCGCCACTGGCCAGGCGTGCGTAGCCGTAGGCGAGCTTGGACAAGGGCATGGCGTAGTTGGGGGCTGAGCAGCCGTCAATGCCCATGGTGAGGTCTTGCACATCCATGCCCACGGCAGCGGCGACGTCCCGCGCAATCGCTTGCTGCAGCGGATGGTCGGTGGCGATGTAGTCATCCAAACTCCACCCGTTTTGCACGCAATGCGCCACAAAACCGGCGTGCTTGCCGCTGCAGTTGTTGTGCCGCTCGTCAAACGCGATGCCATCCGGCGCGGTTTTGTCCATCAGCATGTAGGTGCCGGGCACGTGGCAGCCACAGCGCAAAACCTTGTAGTCCTGCCCCGCTTTGGCGAGCATGGACTCGGCTGCTTGGACATGCATGTCTTCGCCGTTGTGGCTTGCACACAGCATGGCCAACTCCGGCTGGCTGAAGCCAAAGGTCTTGGCACCGCCGGACTGCATGAAAGGCAGCGCCTGCAGCGCCTTGAGCGTGGAGCGGGTGAAATTTTGCATATGCGGGTTGCCCGCAAAGGCCTGCAACTCGTCGCGCGCATTGACCACGGCAATCGCGCCAAAGTGGACGCATTCGGTCATGCCACCACGGCTGAGCTGGATGAGGGGGGAGAAATCGCTGGGGGACATAGGCACATTCTTTCGCGGGAATCAGGGACCGGTGGGGTGGCGCGCGGACACAGTCGCGTCGCCGTAAGGACAAGCATAACGCGAGCGATGGACGTCCTTCCCTATACTGTTTTGATCAAGCCGCACCCGCCCGCGCGGTGCTTGTTTTCCCCTGACTACAGATTGCCCCATCGCCATGCTTGAACTGCGCTCTCCCCTGCAAGCCCACATCGTCCACCTGCTGGTGCAGCCAGGCCAAGTCGTACAGGCCGGCCAGGTGCTGCTGGTGCTGGAGGCCATGAAGATGGAGCACGAGGTGCTGGCGCCGTATAGCGGTGTGGTGAAAGAATGCTTTTATGCCGTGGGCGAATCCGTGGCCCAGGACGAGGTCTTGCTGGTCATGGAGCGCAGCAGTGAAACGCCGGTTCCCCAACGCGATGCCGAAATCCATCGGGCCAGTGACAGCGCCGCAGACCCCCGTGCGGTGCGCGCCGACCTGGCCCGGGTACAGGCGCGCCACGCCTTCACGCTCGATGCGCAGCGGCCCGAGGCGGTGGCCAAACGCCACGCGCTGGGCCTGCGCACTGCGCGCGAAAACATGGCCGATCTGTGCGACCCGGGCAGTTTTTCGGAGTACGGCGCGCTGGCCGTGGCGGCCCAAAGCCAGCGCCGAACTTTGGACGATCTGGTGCGCAACACCCCGGCTGATGGCATGGTGTGCGGCACGGCCACCATCAACGGCGCAGCGTGTGTGGTGATGGCCTACGACGCCACCGTGCTGGCGGGCACCCAGGGCATGCGCAACCACCAAAAGACCGACCGCATGCTGGGTCTGGCGCTGCAGAACCACATGCCTGTGGTACTTTTTGCCGAAGGCGGCGGGGGCCGTCCAGGCGATGTGGACATGCCCATCGTCGCAGGTCTGCATGTGGCCACATTTGCCAGCTTTGCGCGGCTGAACGGCCAGGTGCCGGTGGTGGGCATCACCACGGGCCGATGCTTTGCAGGCAATGCCGCCTTGCTGGGCTGCTGCGACGTGGTGATTGCCACACGCGCCAGCAACATTGGCATGGGCGGCCCGGCCATGGTCGAAGGTGGTGGCCTGGGTGTTTACAAGCCCGAGCACATTGGCCCCAGCGACGTGCAACACGCCAATGGCGTGATCGACATCCTGGTGGACGACGAAGCACAGGCCGTAGTCGCCGCCAAACACTATTTGGGCTTTTTCACGACGCACACCGCGGCCGAAGTTATTGCGCCAGACGGGCGTACTTTGCGCGCCGTAGTGCCTGAAAACCGTCTGAGGGTGTATGACACCCGCGCCGCCCTGCATGGGCTGGCAGACCCAGGCAGCGTGCTGGAGCTGCGCACCGGTTTCGGCGTGGGCATCCACACGGCGCTGGCGCGCATCGGTGGGCGTGCGGTGGGGGTGCTGGCCAACAACCCACAGCACTTGGGTGGCGCAATAGATGCCGACGCCGCGGACAAGGCCGCGCGCTTCATGCAGCTGTGCAATGCCCATGGTGTGCCGCTGGTGAGTCTGGTAGACACGCCCGGCTTTATGGTGGGGCCGGACACCGAGGCCACGGCGCAAGTGCGCCATGTGAGCCGCATGTTTGTGGCGGCGGCGCACTTGCGCGTTCCGTATTTGAGTGTGGTGCTGCGCAAGGGCTACGGCCTGGGCGCCATGGCGATGACAGCTGGAGGCTTTCATGCACCGCTGTGCACCGTGGCCTGGCCCAGTGCTGAATTCGGTGCCATGGGCTTAGAGGGTGCGGTGCGCTTAGGGTTTAAGAAAGAGCTCGAAGCGGTGCCTGAAGGCGCTTCGCGAGACGCCCTGTTTGCGAAGTTGCTGGCCCAGCAAGTCGAAAACGGAAGTGCTCTGGCCATGGCCAGCAGCCTGGAAATTGACGCCGTGATCGATCCTGCCGATACCCGTGATTGGCTGCTGCGCGGCTTGGCTGCCGGGCGGGTGGGCGAGTTGCGCGGTGGCGCGATTGACACCTGGTAGCAGGCCTGCGCCTGCTCACCCCTAGACCCCAGTGCTCAGGTGCGCGAGGCAGGCGTCCAAGGCCTCCATAAAGAAATCCACGTGCGCACGCTCCAGCACCAGCGGCGGGCGGATTTTGAGCACATTGGCCTGTGGGCTGCAGGCGCTGATCAGCACACCGCGGGCCTTCATGGCGTTGACCACTTGCGTTGTGACATCCGCCGCGGGGCGCTGGGAGTCACCTTCGTGCACCAGCTCCACGCCCAAAAATAAACCAAACTGCCGTACGTCGCCAATGCAAGCGTGGCGCTGCGCAAGGCTGTGCAGACGCTGCGCAAAGTAACGGCCCTGCACATCGGTGTTGTGCAGCAGCTTTTCGTCCTCGATCACATCCAACACGGCCATGCCCACAGCAGCGCTCACCGTGTTGCCGCCAAAGGTGTTGAAGTAGCGCGTCTCGCGTGCAAAGGCGTCCAGCAAATCGTGGCGGGCGCACAAACCTGCCATGGGGTGGCCATTGCCCATGGGTTTGCCCATGGTGACGATGTCGGGCGCAATGCCGTGGCGCTGGTAGCCCCACATGTGCGTGCCGGTGCGGCCAAAGCCGGGCTGCACTTCGTCTGCAATCACCACCATGCCTGCGGCGCGCGCGCGCGCCACGGCCGCCTGCAAAAAGCCGGTGGGCGCGCCATAGACGCCGTCACTGGTGAACAAGGAGTCAAACAAA
>CAIYRQ010000169.1 GCA_903928635.1 uncultured beta proteobacterium
CGCTTTACATCACCCGCGAATCGCGCCGCGATGCGCTGCGAGTGGTGCACCACATGGCAGATTGCCTGCGCGCAGGTGATGTTCTTGCGGTGTTTCCCGAAGGGACAACGGGGGACGGCAGTGTGGTCTTGCCCTTTCATGCGAATTTGCTTCAAGCCGCGATTGCCACGGACGTGCCGGTGGTTCCTATTGGATTGAAGTTTTTGAATGCTCGAACCGCACGGCCGAGCTTTGCGCCTTGCTTTGTCGGCGACGACACGCTTGTCGGTTCGGTCTGGCGCACCTTGTGCGCGAAGGATCTGGTCGCTGTGGTGCAATTTGGTGCGGCACAGCACTCTGGTGGTCGCGATCGACGTTCCTGGGCGACAAACCTGCGCGAAATGGTCGTTGCACTGCGCGACTGAAGTCGTTTGCAGGTTTAAAAAACGAGACGCCTGCCCGCTGCGACGTTTGCCTCGTTGTCGGTGACCTGCGTTAGGTGGAGTTAATTAAGCGCCGTTGCTCACTTTAATTCGAATCTGCGTCACATCCCATCCCTTGGTGCGAAGGTGGGCGGTCAAATCTGGCAGCAATTGGCGCAGTTTGGCTGCGACCGCGTTGTTGGCGACCAAAAGGCACCAAACAGTGTCTTCCACCGGGCCGGCCTTGACGCTGGCGCGCAGGGCAGGGGGCAAAAGCGGGCTGATGCACTGAAGCCGCGCACCGGAATCGGCGACAAGTTCGGACAGACGCGCTAAAGTCGGGGATTCATGGGAGGCTTGCAACACGGTCCACGACCGGGAGGGGCGGCCAGAGTAATTCATAAAGAGACTGCGCGCATGCAACTGATTATCACGGATCCCCGCTTGGCGAGGAGCTACGTCCTTCAAATCAAAGGCCCGGCATTGGCCGGTGCTTTGGCGGGCCTCTTTTTGGCCGTGACGCTGGTGTCAGCGGGGATTTACCATTGGATTTTGCTCAAGGGCGCACGCGATGGCTGGCCTGTGATCAGCTCGGTGATGCGACTGGTGGTCAAGGACGAGTTTGACCAGCGCGACCGCTATATGCGCGAAAACATTGAGCTCATGGCCAAGCGCATGGGTGAAATGCAGGCCAAGTTGCTGCAAATGGAGTCATTGGCCGAACGGGTGTCCGGCCTGGCCGGTTTGGACCCCGCTGCCGTCAAGGTGACCCCGGGCCGGGGCGGGGCACTGGTGTCGGGGCGGGATATGACCATGCAGGAACTGCAAGCCACTTTGCAAGCCATTGAGCAGACGACAGAGCAGCGAAGCGACCTGATGACGGCGATTGAATCACGCTTGGTGGAGCAAAAAATCAAAAAAATGATGATTCCGACACGCTCGCCCATTCCCGAGGCAAGCACTGGATCGGGATTTGGCTGGCGCATTGACCCCTTTACCGGCATGAATGCTTTGCACCAGGGCTTGGATTTTCCGGCCAACGTGGGAACGCCTATTTACTCTGCGGCGGGCGGCGTCGTGGTTTCGCAAGAAGTGCACCCCCAGTTTGGCAATTTGATCGAAATTGACCATGGCAACGATTTGCTGACCCGCTATGCCCATGTCTCCCGCAGCCTAGTCAAGAAGGGCGATCTGATCAAGCGCGGGCAGAAAATCGCCGAGGTGGGCAACACCGGGCGCTCCACCGGGCCGCACCTGCATTTCGAGGTTCTGGTCAGCGGCGTGGCGCAGGATCCGCAGAAATTCCTGCGCTTAGGTGCCAACACGGCGGTTCAAACCGCGAAACGTTAAAATCCTCGTCTTATTGGTAGTGGCATCGGTTGGAGCCTGCGGGCCTGCCGAACGTCGCTTCGCCATGACTTTGAACACCGACCATCTAAAGGACTGTGCTGTTCTGTAACCCTTGAGGGTCGCAGGCCGGTCTCGTACCCATGCCACTTACATTCCTGACCAAGCTCTTTGGAAGCCGCAACGACCGCTTGCTCAAGCAGTACCGCACCACCGTTGCCCGCATTAACGCACTGGAGCCGACGTACGAAGCACTCACCGATGCCGAACTTCGGGCCAAGACAGCCGAGTTCAAAGCACGTGTCGCTGGGGGCGAAAGCTTGGACGCCATCCTGCCCGAAGCATTTGCGGTGGTACGCGAAGGCTCCAAGCGCGTGATGAAAATGCGCCACTTCGATGTGCAGATGCTGGGCGGCATGTCCTTGCACTTCGGAAAAATTTCAGAAATGGGAACGGGAGAGGGTAAAACCTTGACCTCGACGCTACCGGTGTACCTCAATGCCCTCACCGGCAAAGGCGTGCATGTGGTGACGGTGAACGATTACCTGGCCAGCCGCGACGCGCGCTGGATGGGGCAGTTGTATGAGTTCTTAGGACTGACAGTCGGTATCAACACGCCCAACGCACCCCGTGAGGAGAAGCAAGCCGCCTACGGCGCCGACATCACCTACGGCACCAACAACGAGTACGGTTTCGATTACCTGCGCGACAACATGGTGTACGAAGCCAAAGACCGCGTACAGCGTGGCCTGAACTTTGCCATCGTCGACGAGGTGGACTCGATTTTGATCGACGAGGCGCGCACGCCTCTCATCATCAGCGGCCAAGCGGAAGACCACACGGCGCTCTACATCGCCATCAATACGGTAGTGCCTTCGCTGACCCGTCAGGAAGGTGAGCTGGACTTGCGCACCGGCGAGGGTGTTATCACTCCCGGTGACTTCACGGTGGATGAAAAAGCGCAGCAGATTGTGCTCACGGAAGAAGGCCACGAACACGCTGAGCAACTGCTGGCCGACCTGCAGCTCATCCCTGCCGGATCGTCCTTGTACGACCCCGCAAATATCACGCTGGTGCACCACTTGTACGCCGCCCTGCGCGCCAATCACCTGTTCCACCGCGACCAGCACTATGTGGTGCAAGACGGCGAAATTGTCATCGTCGACGAGTTCACCGGCCGCCTGATGACCGGACGGCGCTGGAGCGACGGCTTGCACCAGGCGGTGGAAGCCAAAGAGGGGGTGACGATCCAGGCCGAGAACCAAACGCTGGCGTCCATTACTTTCCAAAATTACTTCCGCCTGTACGGCAAGTTGTCCGGCATGACCGGCACCGCCGACACCGAAGCCTATGAGTTCCAGGAAATCTATGGTTTAGAGACCGTGGTGATTCCGCCCAACCGCCAAAGCCGCCGCGAAGACCAGCAAGACCGGGTCTACAAAACGACGCTAGAAAAGTATGTGGCGGCCATTCAGGACATTCGTGAGTGCTACGAGCGTGGCCAGCCGGTGCTGGTGGGTACGACCTCGATCGAAAACTCGGAAATCATTTCCGAGCTGCTGAGCAAAGAGGGCCTACCGCACCAGGTGCTCAACGCCAAGCAGCACGCCCGTGAAGCGGACATCGTGGCCCAGGCCGGGCGCGCCAAGATGATCACCATCGCCACCAACATGGCGGGGCGGGGCACCGACATTGTGTTGGGCGGCAATATCGACAAGGCACTGGACGCAGTGCGCCACGACGAAAGTCTGGACGATGCTGCCAAAGAGCAGCACATTGCGGCACTGAAGGCGCAATGGAAGATCGACCATGAGGCCATCACCGCCTTGGGCGGCTTGCGCATCATTGCGACCGAGCGCCATGAGTCGCGCCGTATTGACAACCAGTTGCGAGGCCGCTCCGGCCGCCAGGGCGACCCTGGCTCGTCGCGCTTTTACCTGAGCCTGGATGACGCGCTGATGCGAATCTTTGCGGGCGAGCGTGTCAAGGCCATCATGGACCGCCTCAAGATGCCCGAAGGCGAAGCGATTGAGGCAGGCATGGTCAGCCGCAGCATCGAGAGCGCCCAGCGCAAAGTCGAGGCGCGTAACTTTGACATGCGCAAGCAGTTGCTGGAGTACGACGACGTTTCCAACGACCAGCGTAAGGTGATTTACCAGCAGCGCAATGCGATTTTGGATGCGCAGGACCTCAATGCCCAAATTGCTTCCCTGCGCGAAGGCACCTTCGAGGACCTGGTACGCACCTATGTGCCCCGCGAGTCGGTGGAAGAGCAGTGGGATATTCCTGGCCTGCAAAAGGTGCTGACCGAAGAATGGCGTCTGGAGCTGGACCTGGCGCAAAAAATCGCAGCTGCCCAATCCATTACCGATGACAACATTGTTGAGGCCGTCGTGGAGGCGGCCAACGTCTCGTTTGGTCTCAAAGTGGAGCAAGTGGGTGCGGAGAGTTTTACCCATTTCGAGCGTATGGTGCTCTTGCAAACCATTGACACCCAATGGCGCGACCACCTGAGTTCACTGGACTACTTGCGCAAAGGTATCCATTTGCGTGGCTATGCCCAAAAGCAGCCCAAGCAGGAGTACAAGCGTGAAGCGTTTGAGTTGTTTGGCCAGATGCTTGACGCAGTCAAAAACGAAGTCACGCAAACCCTGATGACAGTACGCATCCAGTCCAGCGAACAGCTCGACGAAGCTGCGCAGGCCTTAGAAGCACGTGGCGAGAACATCAGCAATGTGACCTACACGGCGCCGACAGAGACCGGTGAAGCGGAAACGACCGAAGCGAGCCCCGCGGCGCAAACCGCCGAAACGTCATTGTTTGCCCGGGTCGGTCGCAACGAACCCTGCCCCTGCGGCAGTGGGAAGAAATACAAGCAGTGCCACGGTAAGCTGGCCTGAGGAGTTTTTATGCCCGTGAATTTGCCTGCACCTGACGCAGCAACCTTGTTTCCCATTTCGGGTGTGCGCATTGGGGTCGTAGAGGCCGGTGTGCGCAAGCAGGGTCGTAAAGACGTCTCGGTTTTCCTGCTCGATCCTGGTAGCAGCGTGGGAGGCGTCTTTACGACCAACCGTTTTTGCGCTGCCCCGGTGCAAATTTGCCAACAAAATCTCGCCCAGGGAGCCGACATCCGCGCGATGGTGATCAATACCGGTAACGCAAATGCCGGCACCGGCGCCGATGGCTTGGCCCGTGCACGGGCAACATGTGACGCGCTTTCCGCACGTCTGGCTGTGTCGCCAGAGCAGGTCCTGCCGTTTTCGACCGGTGTGATCATGGAGCCGCTGCCCAGCGACCGCATCATTGCCGCGCTCGACCGCGCAATTGCCGCCGCCCGCGCCGATGCCTGGCTTGACGCGGCTGAAGGCATCATGACCACGGACACCGTCCCGAAGGCGTTTGGCCAGCAGGTGCAGATTGGTGGCAAAACTGTCAGCGTGACGGGGATTAGCAAAGGCGCGGGCATGATCCGGCCCAATATGGCGACCATGCTGGGCTTTATCGCCACCGACGCCTGTGTCCACCCCGATTTGATGCGGCCCTTGGCCCTGGCATTGGCGCAGCAGTCCTTTAATTGCGTGACGGTGGACGGCGACACCTCGACCAACGATTCGTTGGTGGTGGTTGCCACGCACCAGGCCGGTCATGCGCAAATCGATTCGCTCAGCAGCCCGGAAGGGCAAGCCTTGTTCGGCGCCTTGTTGGCGGTGGCCCAACAGCTTGCCCACGCCATTGTGCGTGACGGTGAGGGCGCGACCAAGTTCATTACCGTGCAGGTGGATGGCGGTGCGAATGTGCTGGAATGCAGCAAAGTAGCCTATGCTATTGCCCATTCACCGCTGGTCAAAACTGCATTTTTTGCCAGTGACCCGAACCTGGGCCGCATATTGGCGGCCGTGGGCTATGCGGGCATTGAAGATTTGGACCAAGGCGGTATTGAGCTTTTCCTGGACGATGTGCATGTCGCCACCAAAGGGGGGCGCAATACGGCGTACCAAGAGGCCGATGGCCAGCGCGTGATGCGCCAAAGCGAGATCACGGTGCGCGTAGATCTGGGCCGGGGCTCTGCCAGCCATACGGTGTGGACCTGTGACCTGAGCCACGACTACGTCACCATCAACGCCGACTACCGGTCTTAAGGCCATGAAAGCTGAAGACTTCGCCCCATTTTTGGCGCGCGCTGTGCAGTTCATGGAGCGGGTTGAGTCCGCCTTGCGCCAGGATATTGAGCAACCCAACTGGGACAGTTCCATCGCGTTTTTGTACCGCAAGCGGGTGTCTGGCCAGGGCTATTTGGTCCCCGTGCGGCAGGTGGGCGCGATGCGCTTGGACGATTTGCTGGAAATCGACATTCAGAAAGAGAAGATTGCCCGCAATACCGCGCAATTTGTGAGCGGGCAGACGGCCAATAACGTGCTGTTGACCGGGGCGCGCGGCACCGGAAAGTCGTCTTTGGTCCGGGCCTGTTTGAATACCTATGCTTCTCAAGGCCTGCGGCTGATTGAGGTAGACAAAGAAGACCTGGTCGACCTGCCGGACATCGTGGATATCGTCTCGCAGCGACCCGAGAAATTTTTGATTTTTTGCGATGACCTGAGCTTTGACCAGGGCGAGCCCGGCTACAAAGCGCTGAAGTCGGTGCTTGATGGTTCGGTGTCGGCGACCTCGGCCAATGTTCTGATTTACGCCACCAGCAACCGGCGCCATCTGCTGCCTGAGTACATGGCCGAAAACCTGACCTACACGCACACTGACGGCGGTGAAGTCCATCCAGGCGAGGGCGTGGAAGAGAAAATTTCCCTGTCCGAGCGCTTTGGTTTGTGGGTCAGCTTCTATCCCTTTACGCAGGATGAGTACTTGGCGATCGTGGCCCAGTGGCTGCAGGCGCTGGATGTCCCAGCGGATCACATCGCACAAGCGCGCCCGCAAGCCTTGGTGTGGGCGCTGGAACGGGGATCACGCAGCGGACGGGTGGCCTGGCAATTTGCCAAAGACTTCGCAGGCCGCCACAGCGTTGGAGCCAGCACCCACCCATGAACCAACCGGTGCGGGTGGCCGACCCTCAGCTCGCTCGCCAAGGCGCAGCGGACCGGGCCCTGGTGCAGGTGGCGGTGGGGGTTCTGATCCAGAGCAATGGCGCATTCCTGCTGACCTCGCGCCCCGTCGGAAAGCCGTACGCGGGGTACTGGGAGTTTCCGGGTGGCAAGGTGGAGCAGGGTGAATCTACCTACGACGCGCTGTGCCGTGAATTGCGCGAAGAAATTGGAATTGAAGTGCGAAGTGCCACGCCTTGGAAAGTTGAAGTAATTGACTACCCGCATGCGCTGGTGCGGCTGCACTTCTTCAAGGTCACCGCATGGGACGGCGAACTTCAAATGCGCGAGGCACAGTCTGCACAGTGGGAAACGCTGCCAGTATCAGTAAAACCCGTACTGCCTGGAACGGTGCCGGTATTGGAGTGGCTGGCCCAGGAAGCAGGCGCTAAGGGCGCCTAGCGTTTGCCGGGCTAGTGGATGGGCCCGTGCTCGAGTTGCATGTCGTCGGGCTTGTCCACTGCAGGTAGACGAAACTCTTCCGTCGCCCAAGCGCCAAGGTCTCCTTCTTTGCAGCGCGCGCTGCAAAAAGGACGGTAGACATTGGAAGGTGCATACAGGCTCGGGCCCTGGCAACCCGGACACTTCACTATCTTTTCAGCGTTCGTAGCCATCGCCAGCGACTTACTTCAGGAGCAGAGAGTTAGCTCGAAAGCAATATCCGCCGTATTGGCCTGTACGCGGTCGTAAACAGACTGGTGCACAAAACGAATAGATGCCACCAAGCGGTTGGCGCTGATTTCTGGAATTGCACCCAAAGCCGGGTTCACCGACAAGCGCAGCAATTGGAACGTGCGGCCTTGCGGCAGGTTTTGCTGAAACTGACCACCCATGGCCACAATTTTTTGCGGTGAGCCTGAATCCCGCAACAAACCTAACAGCAATTTGATTGCGTTCGACATGGGCAGCAAGGTCTCCACCCAACCGCACAGGTCACTGCGTCGTTGATCGGAAGGGTGGTGTTGCCACGCGTAGTACGCGGGTAAGTCAAAATTGCCGGTCCCACCAGGAATGCTAGTTCGACTGCGCACACTCTTAAGCCAATCGTTTTCTTCCAGAACGCGCCCCAACTTGTTCGGCGCCTGGTTCAGATCAGCAATACAGGCCATGATTTGATCGATCAATTTTTCGAGGACATCCGCAGCTATGTCGGGGTTTCCTCGGAAGTTGCACATGATTTGACGCTGCCGCTCAAGGTCCTTGAGTGCGTCTGTCTTGAGCTCAGCACGCGCGCTCACACTCAATATTTCGAACAATGTGATCAGCGCGAAATGGTGATCAAGCTCTGAGGTTCGGTCAATCAGAACGAAAAGCCGCTCAAACAGCTGCTCCAAACGCAGGTAAGTGCGAATTTTTTCGTTAAACGGGTATTCGTAAAGGATCACGCGCAATTTTCCAGTGGCAGGGATCATAGCCCGAACTGCGCTCCCAAATCCTGCAACTCGCGCTCGATCTCCAACAAGTTCTTGCCTTCGTTAAAAATAACTGCGTCAGCGGCCTGCAATCGTTGGCTGCGGTTACTTTGCGCCCGAATGATGTTTCGGACCTCTGTCGCGCCAAGTCCGTTGCGCGCCTGCACGCGTTGAATTTGGGTGTCTACGCTGCAATCAACCATCAAAATTCGGTCCAGAGTGGCGCGCCAATGCGTCGACTCCACCAGCAGCGGGATGTCAAAAACAATGCATTCCACACCCGTTTTTTGGGCGTTTTCTGCAAGACTTGCAACTTCCGACGCAATTAAGGGATGGACAATGCCCTCAAGCCTTGACCGCGCGCCTACGTCGCTGAACACCAATTCCCGCATTTTGGTACGGTCCATGGCACCGGTTTCGTCAATAAATTTTGCGCCAAAAGTGGCTTTTACTGCCGCAATTGCCCGCCCCCCGGCGGCGGTGCTGGCGCGCGAGATGGCGTCGAGGTCGACTACCGTCGCGCCGTTGCGCGCAAAAACCTGGCAGACGGTACTCTTGCCACTGCCAATGCCGCCGCTGATTCCGATTCGAAGGCTGCGTTTGGTCATAAGCCCAATGTGGTCAAAATGAAACGAGGGCTGCCAGCAAGGCACAAAAATCCAGCGCCGGCAAGGAAGGGCCCGAAAGGCATGTATCCCCCTTCACGCAGCGCGCCCCGCCATTTCAGTGCCACGCCCACAAAGGTGCCGACCACTGACGACAGCAAGAGCAAGGGAATCAGCATTTGCCAACCGAACCAGGCCCCCAGGCAGGCCAGGAGTTTGAAGTCACCAAAGCCCATGCCTTCTTTCCCCGTCGCTAGTTTGAATGCCCAATAGACCGACCACAACGTCAGGTAACCACCCACTGCGCCCCACAAGGCGTCTGACAGCAAGGTTTGGGTCCAATGTGCGTCCGCCGCCACCAGGCCTAACCACAAAAGTGGCAGCACGATGACATCCGGCAGTAGGGTGGTTTCCCAGTCAATCATGGCGAGAGCCAAAAGTGAGGCTGAAAAAATGCACCACAGAGCTGCTGTAGGCGTCCAGGCCCAGCGGGTGACACACAGCGCAAAAAGGCCTGCAGTTGCAAGTTCAACAAGCGGATATTTTCGGCTGATTGGTGCCTGGCAATGGCCGCAGCGGCCACGAAGAGCGATAAAACTCAAAACAGGAATATTCTGATGCCAGCGAACTCGCGCCGTGCACAAAGGACAGTGTGAAGCGGGTTTCCATAAATTAAATGGTTCGGGGGGGGCTTCTGATGTTCCTGCCCAATCCTGGTAATCCCGCGCCCATTGCCGCTCCAGTATTTTGGGTAGCCGGTGAATCACCACATTTAAAAAGCTACCGATCAACAGACCAAAAATACTAGCCAGTGCCACACTGACATTCAAATTTAAGGAAATCAAACGAGCTGTCCTAGTTTGAAAATGGGCAGGTACATAGCCACCACAATACCCCCAATAATGACGCCCAAAATCACGATGATGATGGGTTCCATCAAACTCGAAATTCCTGCAACCATGTCATCCACTTCTGATTCAAAAAAATCGGCAGCCTTGCCCAACATATAGTCGATAGAACCTGATTCCTCGCCGATGGCGCACATTTGCAATACCATCGGTGGAAATAGTTTGGACTGGGTCATGGCCGTCGTGAGTGACACACCGATGGATACCTGTTGCCGAATGCCAACGGTGCCTTCAGCATACTCAGCATTGCCAGCCGCGCCTCCTACTGAATCCAAGGCCTCAACTAAGGGAACACCCGCTGCAAACATAGTGGCTAATGTTCTGGTCCAACGTGCGATACTTGATTTTCGAATTAAAGGCCCAAAAACTGGCAAGCGAAGCAGAAAGCGGTCCACGACGGACTGCAAATGCGTACTGGTCTTTAAGGTGCGGAAAAATATAAACAAACCACCAAATAGGGTGCCAAATATTAAATACCAATACTGAATAAAAAATTCACTCATTGCAATCACTATGAGAGTGGGTGCAGGCAATTCTCCACCGAACGATGCGAACACCTGTTTAAAAGAGGGAATTACAAATAGCATAATCACCGTTATCACGATAAATGCAACTATCAAAACACTGATGGGATACATGAGCGCAGATTTAATCTTAGATTTAATCGCCTCGGTTTTTTCCATATAGGTTGCCAAGCGATCGAGCAGTGAATCCAATATGCCTGCAGCCTCTCCTGCGGCGACCAGGTTGCAATAAAGTTGGCTGAATTGTTTAGGATATTTGCGAAACGCATTACTCATTGATGAGCCAGTTTCAATATCAATGCGTAAATCGTTGATAAGTTTTGTGAGGCTGGAATTGGGATTGCCCTGCCCTACGATATCAAATGACTGCAACAGGGGTACGCCTGCTTTCATCATGGCGGCTAATTGGCGAGTAAATGTGGCGATCTCTTTCGACTTGATGGGTTGTGCCCAACCCATGCGGCGTTTTCTAACCTTGAGCGGTGTAATTCCTTGCCGTCGGAGCATGGCGCGCACCAAAATTTCGGCTTCGGCCCGAGTTTCGCCGTTGACTGCACGTCCATTGCGATCTCGCCCCGTCCATTCAAACACCACCTCAGCCGCTGCGCTTTTTCGCCTTAATTGCTGAGTCTTCCGGTCGGTTGCCATAGTGTCCCTTAGTATCTTTCATTTATTCGTTGGTGACTGCCATGACCTCTTCAATCGATGTCAAGCCAAGTTTGACTTTATGCAGTCCAGAAGCACGAAGCGAACGTACTCCCTCGCGTTCGGCTTGTTCTGCAATATCCATCGACGAACCATCCCTTAATATAATTCTTTGGATTTCATCGGTCACGGGCATGACCTGGTAGATGCCAACGCGGCCCTTATAACCATTGTTGCAACTGCTGCAGCCAACTGCGCGATAAGGTTTCCAGCTCCCATCCAAATCGGATTCTTTATACCCTGCATCCAACAAAGCTTGCTGGGGAAGGTCTAAAGTTACTTTGCATTTCGCACACAGTCGCCGTGCTAAACGTTGCGCTGTTACCAGGACTACGCTAGAGGCGATATTGAAAGGTGCGATCCCCATGTTGCGCAAACGAGTGATAGTAGATGGCGCGTCGTTGGTATGTAGTGTTGACATCACCATGTGACCGGTTTGGGCGGCTTTGATAGAAATGTCTGCCGTTTCGAGATCTCGAATTTCACCCACCATAATAATATCTGGATCTTGGCGGAGGAATGATTTCAATGCAACAGAAAATGTTAAGCCCGCCTTTTCGTTGACGTTGACTTGGTTCACCCCTGGTAAATTAATTTCAGAAGGATCCTCTGCCGTGGCAATATTGACGCCTGGTTGATTCAGAATATTCAAGCAGGTATACAGAGAAACCGTTTTCCCCGAACCAGTGGGGCCAGTCACGAGGACCATTCCGTAAGGGCGGTTAATCGCCTTGAGCAGACGCGCTTTTTCAACGTCTTCGTAACCTAGTGCCTCGATTCCCATTTGGGCGCTGCTGGGATCCAAAATACGTATCACGATTTTCTCACCGAACAAGGTGGGTAATGTACTTACCCGAAAATCGATGACTTTATCCGCGGTCATTTTCATTTTCATTCGCCCATCTTGAGGCAGGCGCTTTTCCGAAATATCAATTCGCGAGATCACTTTGATCCGGGATGCCAGCTTTTCTTTGATGCTGATCGGCGGCGCGGCTATTTCCCTTAGCTGACCATCGATACGAAAACGCACTCGGTACGAATACTCATAGGGTTCAAAATGCAAATCAGAGGCGCCCATAGCATAGGCATCAAACAACATTTTCCTTAAAAATCGCACAACCGGCGCGTCATCGATTTCAGTCTCTTGAGCGGCTTCAAAAACAGGCGACGCCTCTGGATCTTCTAGGCTTTTTTCATCGAAGCTGCTGTTGAGGAGTGCTGCTGAAAATTGCTCTGAGGCTTCGGTGAATTTCGATGCATTGAGCTTCATCAACTTGTCAAATTCAACCACGACCCATTCCACCGACAACTGAGTGGCAAATTTAATTTTCTCAGCGGCCTCACGGTTTGAAGGATCGGCTGTGGCAATAACCAGGGCGTTGTTTCGCTTGGCTAGAGGCAGCAACTGATAGTCGCGGCAAATTTTTTCATCTAACAAGTTGGTCGGCAGCCTGTCTATATTGATGGCATCCAAATCGACCAGCGGTGAAATAAAGGCTTTGCAGAGTGTGTGCGCCAGTGAAAATGAGGACACCGCGCCAGAGTCGACTAATTCGGAGACGAAACTTTTGTTTTGCGTCTGAGCTTTGCTAAAAATCGCTTCTGCCGTTTTTTGATCTAGATTCCCTGCCAACACCAGTGCGCGACCAACACCGGAAATTTTTCCGGAAGATACATCGAAAATGGAAGGGTCAAGATCGTTCATAGTTTTGAAAAACGCTTTCCGCCGGCATCCTTGGTTGAAACGATGGGCACGATACCTTCTAATGGCCAAGTAATATTCAGATCAATATCATCCCATGCAATGCATTGCTCAAACTCTGGCGCATAGTACTCTGTTGTTTTGTATAAAAATTCAGCATATTGCGATGTCACTAAAAATCCATGGGCCAGTCCCGGCGGAATCCACAGTTGGCGCTGGTTGGATGCCGATAGAAACTCCCCGACCCACTGGCCAAATGTGGGTGACTGAGGCCGAATGTCCACCGCGACATCAAAAACCTCCCCAGCCACAACCCGCACCAGTTTTCCTTGGGGGAACTGTTCTTGGTAATGCAATCCGCGCAATACGCCATGTGCTGACTTGGAATGATTGTCTTGTACGAAGGTGGGCGAAATTCCTGTCGCCGCAGCAAAGGCCCGTGCGTTGTAACTTTCAAAAAAGTAACCGCGGGAATCCCCGAAGACGCGCGGTTCAATCAGCAATACATCCGCAATTGCAGTGGGTGTGGCCTTCATCAGTAGACCTTTTCGCTAAGTAGGCGAAGCAGATATTGCCCATAGCCTGATTTCGCCAGGGGTGTGGCTAAACGCTGCAATTGATCGCTGTCAATCCAGCCACTACGCCAGGCAATTTCTTCAGGCGCCGCGACTTTCAGGCCTTGGCGGTTCTCAATCGTATGAATAAATTGGCTTGCTTCCAGCATGGATTCATGGGTACCGGTATCGAGCCAGGCATATCCGCGACCCATGGTTTGTACGTCGAGTTGTCCCCGCTCCAAATAGAGTTTATTCAGGTCAGTAATTTCCAGTTCGCCTCGGGCTGACGGTTTTACGAGTTTGGCAAGCGCCACCACTTGCGGGTCGTAAAAGTACAGCCCGGTCACCGCATAGCGTGATTTGGGGGCGGCTGGTTTTTCTTCGAGGCTGATCGCGCGCCCCGCACTGTCAAATTCCACCACGCCGTAGCGCTCAGGGTCTTGTACGGCATAAGCAAAAACCGTGGCACCTACCGATTGGTTGCAGGCAGATTGGAGCAGGGAAGCAAAATCGTGACCGTAAAAGATGTTGTCGCCCAGTACCAAGGCACTCGGCGCCCCATCCAGAAATGTTTCTCCAATCAAAAAGGCCTGGGCCAAGCCGTCCGGGCTGGGTTGAACTGCATAGGACAGCTTCAGGCCCCATTGACTGCCGTCACCCAAGAGTTGTTCAAAGCGGGGAGTGTCTTGGGGCGTTGAAATCACCAAAATCTCACGGATGCCCGCCAGCAGCAGGGTGCTGAGCGGGTAATAAATCATGGGTTTGTCGTAAATGGGAAGCAATTGCTTACTAACGACCTGCGTGGCGGGGTAGAGCCTGGTGCCCGACCCGCCTGCCAATATGATTCCTTTGCGCTGCGCGACCTGTGCTGTGCTCATGACTATGGGGCTCCTAATATTTCTTGCAGCATTCGCCGTACGCCAATTTGCCATTGTGGTAAGTGTAATGAAAATGCCAATTGCAGTTTTTCGGTATTGAGGCGGGAGTTGAGGGGCCGTTGTGCTGCGGTTGGAAAGTGGGCGGTCGAGGTCGTCTGAACCTTTTCAGGGCCACATCGGAGCGTGGCGCCCAAAGAGGATGCCTGGGCCAGTACATATTGGGCATAAGCGTGCCAGCTGGTTTCTCCGCCTGCCACACAGTGGTATGTGCCTGCTAACCCGGGCATCACCAAGGCCGATCGCAAAGCGTGCGCAGTGGCATCGGCCAACAGTTCGGCGGATGTGGGAGCGCCAATCTGGTCGTCAATGACGGTCAATGTCTCTCGTTCGGCTGCAAGGCGCAGCATGGTTTTGGCAAAATTTCCGCCTCGGGCGCTGTACACCCAGCTGGTTCGAAAAATGAGGTGCTTGGAACAAGCCTGTACCGCCAGTTCACCTTCGTATTTGGTGCGGCCATAGGCGCTGAGCGGTGCACAGGCATCACCCTCCCGCCAGGCGGTGGATCCGCTGCCATCGAAGACGTAGTCCGTGGAGTAGTGCACCAGCCAGGCGCCCAAACGTTGCGCTTCAGCGGCCAAAACGCCCGGTGCCAGAGCGTTGATCGTCTGAGCCAGGCCTGGCTCGCTTTCCGCGCGGTCCACTGCTGTATAGGCGCCGGCATTCACGATCACATCTGGCGCGACCAGGCGAACTGTTTGTGTCATTGCCGCCAGATTACTTAAATCGCCGCAAAGGCCCTCAGCATTTGCCTGAGGCGTCGAGCCCAGGGCGATCACTTCGCCCAGCACAGACAGGCTGCGCTGCAGATGCCAGCCCACTTGCCCATTGCAACCCAGAAGCAAAATTTTCAATGGCAAACCCATGCGTCAGGCCTGCGCATACTGCATAGCCACCCAGTCCCGGTAGGCGCCGCTCTGCACTTGTGTCACCCAGTCAGGATTGTCCAGATACCACTGAACCGTCTTGCGGATACCGGTCTCGAAGGTCTCAGCAGGCTTCCAGCCAATTTCTTGCTCGATCTTTCGGGCATCTATCGCATAACGCCGGTCATGCCCAGGGCGGTCGGTAACGTAGGTAATCTGCTGGCGGTAAGAATGGCCGTTTGCGCGGGGTTTTAACTCGTCGAGCAGGTCGCAAACACTGTGAACGATCTCCAGGTTAGGTTTTTCATTCCATCCACCCACGTTATAGGTCTCGCCGACGCGTCCAGTCGCTAACACTGCGCGGATGGCGCTGCAGTGGTCTTTCACATACAGCCAGTCCCGGATTTGCTGGCCATCACCGTACACGGGGAGCGACTTGCCCGCCTGCGCGTTGACGATCATCAGCGGGATGAGCTTTTCTGGGAAATGCATGGGTCCGTAGTTGTTCGAGCAGTTGGTCGTCAACACCGGCAGGCCATAGGTATGGTGGTAGGCGCGCACGAGGTGGTCGCTGGCGGCCTTACTGGCGCTGTAGGGGCTGTTGGGCTCGTAGCGGTGGTTCTCGGTAAAGGCGGGATCCCGGGCGCCAAGCGACCCATAGACCTCATCGGTCGATACGTGAAGCAGTCGGAATGCCGATTTTTCGTCCCCGGTAAGCGTTCCCCAGTAGGTACGGACTTGCTCCAATAACTGGAAAGTACCCACGATGTTGGTCTGAATGAATTCTCCCGGCCCGAGGATGGAGCGGTCGACATGGCTCTCAGCGGCGAAATTGAGTACTGCCCTTGGCCGGTGCTGCGCCAGCAAACTGCCCACCAGGGCCGCATCGCCAATGTCGCCTTGAACGAAGATGTGGTGCTGGTTGCCCTTCAGGGATATTAGGTTGTGTACATTGCCGGCGTACGTGAGTTTGTCCAAATTCACTACGGTTTCGTCGCTTGCGGCGAACCAGTCCAGTACGAAGTTGCTGCCGATAAAGCCGGCTCCGCCGGTCACAAGAAGGGTCATGGTGTGTTTCTGTCTGTCACAAATGAATCTGGCGGGATCGCGAGCTACTGACTGATTATCCATGCCAAGGCATGCTCATTGACCCGGAAAAATGGACGAGGAGCAGGCGAATGAAGTCCAAATAAGGGTAAACTCGGAGGCTATCCGGAAGACCGCTGGGAAGAAAAGCCTAGCCTGCACCCGGCTAACACCGCCGTCGTGGTGAAATTGGTAGACACGCTATCTTGAGGTGGTAGTGGCGAAAGCTTTGCGAGTTCGAGTCTCGCCGACGGCACCAACAATTAATGCGCCAATCTGCTTTTTGTAGGTTTGGGGCAAGCAATGGTGACCAGAATTTAGTGATGCGCTTAGATCAATACCTTCCCGTCCTGATGTTTATCCTGGTCGGCGTGGCTGTCGGCATCATCCCCCAGGTTCTGGGCTACATCCTGGGTCCCAACCGTCCTGATGCGGCAAAAAACTCCCCTTACGAATGCGGTTTCGAAGCGTTTGAAGACGCCCGCATGAAGTTTGACGTGCGCTACTACCTGGTGGCCATCCTGTTCATTTTGTTCGACCTGGAAATCGCATTTCTGTTCCCTTGGGCCGTTTCGCTCAAGGAAATCGGCCCTACGGGCTTCTGGTCGGTAATGGTTTTTCTGGCCATTCTGGTTGTGGGCTTTGCCTACGAGTGGAAAAAAGGCGCCCTGGATTGGGAGTGAAGAATGATTGAAGGCGTCCTGAACGAAGGCTTCGTCACCACGAGTTACGACTCGGTGATGAACTGGGCAAAAACCGGCTCCATTTGGCCGATGACCTTTGGCTTGGCCTGCTGCGCGGTGGAAATGATGCATGCGGCGGCTGCGCGCTATGACCTGAGCCGCTTCGGCTCCGAAGTGTTTCGCGCCAGCCCCCGGCAATCCGATTTGATGATTGTGGCCGGTACGCTGTGCAACAAGATGGCACCTGCGCTGCGCAAGGTGTACGACCAGATGTCAGAGCCGCGCTGGGTGATCAGCATGGGGTCCTGCGCCAACGGTGGCGGCTACTACCACTACAGCTACTCCGTGGTTCGCGGTTGCGATCGCATTGTTCCGGTGGATGTGTATGTGCCGGGATGCCCTCCCACCGCCGAGGCCCTGGTGTACGGAATTTTGCAATTGCAGCAAAAAATCCGTCGTACTGAAACCATTGCGCGGGCTTGAACACCATGACTGATTTTTCTGTTCGTCCGGAAGCCACCAAGGACGCTGTGGTTCAGGCGCTTGGCGATAAAGTTAAACACATTGCCATCACATTGAACGAAGTGACTGTGCAAGTGGCCGCTAGCGATTACCACGCAGCGGCCTTGATTCTTCGGGGTGCGCCCGGCTGCCAGTTTGAGCAAATGGTGGATCTGTGCGCCGTGGATTACTCGGAGTACCAAGGATCCGCGCAGGAAAGCGCTCGGTACTGCGTGGTGGTGCACCTGTTGTCCATCAGCCTCAACCAGCGTCTGCGTCTCAAAGTGTTTGCACCTGACGACGACATGCCGGTGGTGGAGTCGATCAACGATATCTGGAACTCGGCCAATTGGTTTGAGCGCGAGGCGTTTGACTTGTTCGGTGTGGTGTTTGAGGGTCACGACGACCTGCGCCGCATCCTGACCGACTACGGGTTCATTGGTCACCCGTTTCGTAAAGATTTTCCGACCACCGGCCACGTGGAAATGCGTTACGACGCTGAGCAGGCGCGTGTCATTTATCAGCCGGTCACGGTTGAGACGCGTGAAATTACGCCGCGCATCGTTCGCGAAGACAAATACGGAGGCCTGCATTAAGCAGAGGCTCGCATGGCTGAAATCAAGAATTACACCCTGAACTTTGGGCCGCAACATCCTGCGGCGCACGGCGTATTGCGCCTGGTGTTGGAGCTCGACGGTGAGGTCATTCAACGCGCCGATCCACACATCGGTCTGCTGCACCGCGCGACCGAAAAACTGGCCGAAACTAAAACCTATTTGCAGGCTCTGCCCTACATGGACCGTCTCGATTACGTGTCCATGATGTGCAACGAGCATGCCTACTGTCTGGCCATTGAAAAGCTACTGGGCATCGAAGTGCCGGTGCGTGCACAGTACATCCGAGTGATGTTTGCCGAAATTACCCGCCTCTTGAACCACCTGATGTGGTTGGGTTCGCACGGCAATGACTGCGGCAGCTCCACCATTTTGATCTACACCTTCCGTGAGCGCGAAGACCTGTTCGATATGTATGAGGCTGCCAGCGGCGCTCGCATGCACGCAGCCTATTTCCGCCCCGGTGGCGTGTACCGCGATTTGCCGGACAGCATGCCCCAGTTCAAGGCCAGCCGTGTGCGCAATGCCAATGGCGTGGCCGATCTGAACAAGAATCGCCAAGGCTCCTTGCTGGATTTCATTGGTGACTTCACCCGCCGTTTTCCCGCGTGTCTGGACGAGTACCACACCTTGCTTACCGATAACCGCATCTGGAAGCAGCGCACAGTCAATATTGGCATTGTGACTCCCGAGCGCGCTTTGAACATGGGTTTTACCGGCCCGATGCTTCGTGGATCGGGCATCGCCTGGGACTTGCGCAAGAAGCAGCCTTACGACGTGTATTCGCAGCTGGACTTTGACATTCCTGTGGGCAAAACCGGCGACGTGTACGACCGTTACCTGGTGCGCATGGAAGAGATGAAGCAGTCCAACCGCATCATTGCCCAGTGCGTGGAGTGGCTCCAAGCCAATCCCGGCCCCGTGATTACCGATAACCACAAGGTCGCACCGCCGTCGCGCGAAGAAATGAAAACCAATATGGAAGGCTTGATTCACCATTTCAAGCTGTTCACCGAAGGCTTCCATGTACCCGAAGGCCAGGCCTATGCGGCCGTCGAGCATCCCAAAGGGGAGTTCGGTATTTACATCGTCAGCGACGGGGCCAATAAGCCGTACCGTTTGAAGATTCGTCCGCCGGGCTTTGCCCATCTGGCCGGTCTCAACGAGATGGCCAAGGGCCACATGATTGCGGACGCGGTGTCCATTATTGGCACCATGGACATTGTTTTTGGAGAGATTGACCGATGATCTCGGATGCCACCAAAGCGCGCTTCGACCGCGAAGTTGCCAAGTTTCCCGCAGACCAGAAACAGTCGGCTGTGATGGCATGTTTGTCCATCGTCCAGCAAGAGCTGGGTTGGGTGAGCCCCGAGAGTGAGCGCGTAGTTGCCGACCACCTGGGCATGGCGCTCATGGCGGTGCATGAGGTCACCACCTTCTACAACATGTACAACCAAAAGCCGGTGGGTAAGTACAAGCTGAACGTATGCACCAATTTGCCCTGCCAGTTGCGCGGCGGCGCGCAGGCCTTGGCCCATTTGGAGCACAAATTGGGCATCCACGCCGGTCAAACCACAGCTGACGGACTGATCACGCTGCAGCCTAGCGAGTGCCAGGGTGCGTGCGCTGATGCGCCGGTGTTGCTGGTCAACGATCGCACCATGTGCAGCTTTATGAGCAACGACAAATTGGACCAATTGATTGACGGCCTGAAGGCTTCGGAGGGCGGTCTGTGAGCGTGCACCAACTGCTTTCCCAGTTCCAAGCCACGGGCTTGGAGTCATCCTTCCACGGTCGCCACATTCAACCGCAAATCATGGCGGACCTGGATGGCTCCAACTGGGGCCTGGAGGCTTATGTGGCGCGCGGCGGCTATGCGGCACTGCGCAAAATTTTGGGTAAAGACGGTGGCGAAGGCCTGACCCAAGACCAGGTGATCGCGACCGTCAAAGAGTCCGGCCTGCGGGGGCGCGGCGGAGCAGGATTCCCCACCGGACTGAAGTGGAGCTTCATGCCCCGTCAATTTCCCGGTCAAAAGTACCTGGTGTGCAATTCGGACGAGGGTGAGCCAGGAACTTGCAAAGACCGCGACATCATGCAATTCAATCCGCATGCGGTGATTGAGGGCATGGCTATTGCGGCCTTCGCCATGGGCATCAGCGTGGGCTACAACTACATCCACGGCGAGATCTTCCAAACCTACGAGCGTTTTGAAGAGGCTTTGGAGCAAGCCCGCGCCGCGGGCTTTTTGGGCCAAGCCATCATGGGCAGCAGCTTCAATTTTGAATTGCACGCCAGCCACGGTTTTGGTGCCTACATTTGCGGCGAAGAAACTGCGCTGCTGGAGTCCTTGGAAGGCAAAAAAGGCCAGCCGCGCTTTAAGCCGCCGTTTCCCGCCAGTTTTGGTTTGTACGGCAAGCCCACTACGATCAACAACACCGAAACCTTTGCGGCTGTCCCCTGGATTATTCGCAACGGCGGCGCGGCCTATCTGGCCTGCGGCAAGCCGAACAACGGCGGGACCAAGATTTTCTCGGTCAGCGGCGATGTGCAGCGCCCCGGCAACTACGAAATCCCCATGGGGACGCCGTTTTCTACATTGCTCGAGTTGGCTGGCGGTGTGCGCACCGGCCGTCAACTCAAAGCGGTCATTCCCGGCGGATCCTCGGCCCCCGTTTTGCCTGCCAGCATCATGATGGACGTCACCATGGACTACGACTCCATCGCCAAGGCGGGCTCCATGCTGGGTTCGGGCGCTGTGATCGTGATGGATGACTCCCGTTGCATGGTCAAAGCGCTGCAGCGCTTGTCCTACTTCTATTCCCATGAATCGTGTGGTCAGTGCACGCCTTGCCGCGAGGGCACCGGGTGGCTGTGGCGCATGGTGGACCGTATTGAAAACGGGCAGGGCCGTGCCAGCGATCTGGACATGCTCGACAGCGTGGCGGGTGACATCATGGGCCGCACCATTTGCGCGCTGGGCGACGCGGCAGCGATGCCGGTGCGCGGCATGCTCAAGCACTTCCGCGATGAATTTGTTTACCACGTAGAGCACAAGACCTGCGTGGTCGGCGCTTACGTTTGATTGGTATCACACCATGGTTGAAATCGAACTCGACGGCAAAAAAGTAGAAATCGTGGAAGGCAGCATGGTCATGCATGCGGCCGAGAAGGCGGGCACCTACATCCCCCACTTCTGCTACCACAAGAAGCTCAGCATTGCCGCCAATTGCCGCATGTGCCTGGTGGACATTGAAAAAGCCCCCAAGCCCATGCCCGCTTGTGCCACGCCAGTGACGCAGGGCATGGTGGTGCACACCAAATCCGACAAGGCGATCAAGGCCCAAAAGTCGGTGATGGAGTTCTTGCTGATCAACCACCCGCTGGATTGCCCGATTTGTGACCAGGGTGGCGAATGCCAGCTGCAGGATTTGGCCGTGGGCTACGGTGGTTCCGGTTCGCGCTATGCGGAAGAGAAGCGCGTGGTGGCTGTCAAAGATGTCGGACCACTCATCAGCATGCAGGAAATGAGCCGTTGTATCCATTGCACCCGCTGCGTGCGCTTTGGTCAGGAAGTTGCGGGCGTCATGGAGTTGGGCATGTCCAACCGGGGTGAGCACTCCGAAATCGAAACCTTCCTGGGTCAAACCATTGACTCAGAGCTCTCCGGCAACATGATCGACATTTGCCCAGTCGGAGCGCTGACAAGCAAACCCTTCCGTTACAGCGCCCGCACTTGGGAGCTGTCTCGCCGCAAATCCGTCAGCCCGCACGATTCCACCGGTGCCAACCTGATTGTTCAGGTCAAAAATAACCAAGTTCTGCGCGTCGTCCCCTTCGAAAACGAAGCGGTGAACGAGTGCTGGATTGCTGACCGCGACCGTTTTTCTTATGAAGCGCTCAATGCGCCCGACCGTCTGACCTCGCCCATGATCAAGCATGGTGGCAAGTGGATGAATGTTGATTGGCAAACGGCGCTGGAATACGTGGCCAATGGTCTCAAAGAAATCAAAGCCAACCACGGCGCGGGAGCCATTGGTGCATTGGTGAGCCCGCACAGCACGCTAGAAGAGTTGCACCTTGCAGGGCAACTCGTGCGCGGTTTGGGCAGCCAAAACATTGACTACCGCCTGCGCAATGCCGACTTCACACCGACCAATGGCGTGCGCTATCTGGGAATGCCCATCGCGTCCTTGAGCACATTGCAGCGTGTGCTGGTTGTGGGCTCCAATCTGCGCAAAGACCATCCCTTGTTCGCACAGCGTATTCGCCAAGCGGCCAAGTCTGGCGCTGCGGTGCATGTGCTGGGTTCGGGCAGCAATGATTGGGCGATCGCCCTCAAGCAAGAGATTCACGCCGTTGCAGCCGAGTGGCTGGTGCAATTGCAAGGTGTGGCGGCAGCGCTGGCAGACATCGCGCAAGTGCCGTCGCAATATGCAGTGACGCCATCGGCGCAAGCGCAGGCTATCGCCAAGTCTCTGGCCAGTGGCGAGCGCAAAGCGATCTTGCTGGGCAATGCCGCGGCGCACCACGGCCAGGCCTCTGCATTATTGGCTGTTGCCAATGTGATCGGTCGGCTGAGTGGCGCCACGGTCGGATACCTGACGGAAGCCGCTAATACCGTGGGTGCCCAGTTTGTTCACGCCACGCCCGGCCAAGGCGGCTTGGATGCAGGCCAAATGTTGGGTGGTGCCTTGAAGGCGGTCTTGCTGCTCAATACCGAGCCCGCGTTCGACAGCGCCCCTGGCTCCGTGGCCGTGACCACCTTGGCCAAGGCTGAAATGGTGGTGAGCCTGAGTCCGTTTAAAACCAATTTGGATTGCGCGGACGTGCTACTGCCCATCGCGCCCTTTAGCGAAACCCCGGGCACCTTTGTCAATGCGGAGGGTCGGGTGCAAAGCTTCCACGCGGTGGTCAAGCCATTGGCCGAGACCCGTCCCGCTTGGAAGGTCTTGCGCGTGCTGGGCAATATGATGAAGCTGGATGGCTTTGATTACGAGTCTGCTCAAGAGGTTCTCAAAGCGGTGTTTGGCGCCGAGGCCCCTGACTTCCTTCCTGTTGGGCGTCTGAGCAACGATTGCGACGCACCGTTCACAGGCGCGTATGAAGGTGCAGATCCCTGCGTTGCGCGGATTTACCAGCTCGACTCCCTGGTGCGCCGCGCAAGCAGTCTGCAACTGACCGCCGACGCCCGCGTTGTGGCAACTGAAGGAGTGTCGGCATGATCGACGCGATCTACAACTTTGGCCTTCAAATGTCAGCGCAGGCTTGGTGGACCGTGGTCGCCTGGCCGGTCGTCTGGACGTTGCTGAAAATTGTGGTGGTGGTGCTGCCTCTGATGGGGGCCGTGGCCTACCTCACGCTGTGGGAGCGCAAGTTTCTGGGCTGGATGCAGGTGCGTCTGGGGCCCAACCGTGTGGGCCCTTGGGGCTTGTTGCAGCCGATTGCCGATGCATTGAAGCTGCTGACCAAAGAGATTTTGGTGCCTGCTGCGGCCAACAAAGGTCTGTTTTTTATCGGCCCGATTTTGACCATCATGCCGGCGCTGGCCGCTTGGGCAGTGGTGCCTTTCGGTCCTGATGTTGCTCTGGCCAATGTCAACGCTGGTTTGCTGTTCGTGATGGCCATTACCTCGATGGAAGTTTATGGCGTGGTGATCGCGGGCTGGGCGTCCAATTCCAAATACGCGTTCCTGGGTGCTTTGCGCGCATCGGCACAGATGGTGAGCTACGAAATCGCCATGGGCTTTTGCTTGGTGATTGTGCTGATGATCACCGGCAGCATGAACATGACCGACATCGTGGTCGCGCAGTCCAAAGGCATGTTTGCGTCCCAGGGCATGGGCGTACTGTCGTGGAACTGGTTGCCGCTGCTGCCGATTTTTGTGGTGTATGTGATTTCCGGTCTCGCCGAGACCAACCGCCATCCGTTTGATGTGGTGGAGGGTGAGGCCGAAATCGTGGCCGGTCACATGGTGGAGTACTCCGGCATGTCGTACGCCATGTTCTATTTGGCGGAATACGCCAACATGTGGTTGGTGTCCATCCTGGCGGCCATCATGTTCCTGGGTGGCTGGTTGTCGCCCTTGGCGATGCTGGACTGGATTCCCGGCGGCATATGGCTGGGTATCAAGACCTGCGCCATCGTGAGTTTGTTCATCTGGGTGCGTGCCACGTTCCCCCGGTTCCGTTACGACCAGATCATGCGTCTGGGCTGGAAAGTGTTTATCCCCGTCACTTTGGTGTGGCTGGTGGTTGTTGGGGTCTGGATGCAGACGCCGTTGAGTATCTGGAAGTAAGACACGCACATGGCTTCACACAATCTGGCTTACAAGCCGGCGCCTTTTTCGATGCGCGATTTTCTCCAAAGCTTCTTGCTGCTGGAGTTGCTCAAGGGCATGGCCCTGACGATGCGCTACGCCTTCCGTAAAAAGGTCACGGTTCAGTTCCCTGAAGAGAAAACACCTTTGTCGCCCCGGTTCCGGGGCCTGCATGCGCTTCGCCGGTATGAGAATGGCGAAGAGCGCTGCATTGCCTGCAAGCTATGCGAAGCGGTGTGTCCGGCCATGGCCATCACCATCGAGTCCGACGTGCGCGACGACGGTTCACGCCGCACCACCCGCTACGACATCGACTTGACCAAGTGCATCTTCTGTGGCTTTTGCGAAGAGAGCTGCCCGGTGGACTCCATTGTGGAAACCCAGATTCTGGAATACCACGGTGAAAAGCGGGGTGACCTGTACTTCACCAAAGAGATGTTGCTGGCTGTGGGGGATCGCTATGAGACCGAAATCGCAGCAGCCAAGCAGGCCGATGCCAAGTACCGCTAAGCGACTGCACGAAAGAACTTGAACATGAGCGTCACAACCGGTCTCTTTTACGCCTTCTCGGCAGTTCTGCTGTTCGCAGCCTTTCGGGTGATTACCGCGCGCAATCCCGTCCACGCAGCACTCTTTTTGGTGTTGACGTTTTTTCAGGCATCCATGATTTGGATGCTCTTGAAGGCTGAGTTCCTGTCGATCACGCTGGTGCTGGTTTATGTGGGCGCGGTGATGGTCTTGTTCCTGTTCGTCGTGATGATGATGGACATCAACGTGGAAAACCTGCGGGTCGGCTTTTGGAATCACTTCCCGCTGGCCGCCGCAGTCGGCGTGGTGATCGCATTGGAAATGGCTGCTGTGCTGATGGGCGGTTTTCGCGTGGTGGATGATCCCAACGCGCTGGCCGAAGTCCCCGGCGGGCTGTCCAACACCCAGCAGCTGGGCAAACTTATTTACACCCAGTACCTGTTCCCCTTGGAAATTGCGGCCGCCATATTGTTGGTCGCGATGATTGCCGCCATTGCCCTCACTTTGCGTGCCCGCAAGGACAGCAAGTACGTGAGCCCGGGTGACCAGGTACGTGTCAAAGCAGCTGACCGTATGACCGTTTTGAAAATGTCTTCCAGCCAGGTGGCTCCCGAGCCGGTGGCGGTAGTAGCGGCGCAGCCGGAGAACAAAGCATGACATTGACTCTTGGACATTTCCTCTCGCTGGGCGCCATGTTGTTTGCGCTGTCGGTGGTGGGTATTTTCTTGAACCGCCGCAACCTGATCGTGTTGCTCATGGCCATTGAGCTGATGCTGTTGGCGGTGAATACCAACTTTGTCGCTTTTTCACACTACCTGAATGACATGCACGGCCAGGTGTTCGTGTTTTTCATTCTGACCGTGGCCGCCGCGGAGTCCGCGATTGGCCTGGCGATTTTGGTGTTGTTGTTCCGGAGCAAGTCCAGCATCAGCGTGGACGAACTCAATACGCTCAAGGGTTGAAAATAAGATGAGTCAAACCCTCAGTGCAGCCACGCTGCTCGTGGTCCCCATGGCGCCTCTCGCGGGCGCTGTGTTGGCCGGTATTTTTGGTACGAAATTCGGTGGCAATTGGTTCGGCCGCAAGGTCGCGCATTCGCTGACTATTGGTGGCGTGCTGCTCGCGTTTGTGCTGTCTGTGCTGACCCTGCAAAGCGTGGTCCATGACGGGGCTCGCCTGAATGAGACGCTTTACACCTGGATGGTGGTCGGCGGCCTGAAGATGGAAATCGGCTTCATGGTCGATGGACTCACGGCCATGATGATGTGCGTCGTAACCTTTGTGTCGCTCATGGTGCATCTGTACACCATTGGCTACATGGACGAAGACGAGGGCTACAACCGCTTCTTTGCCTACATCTCTTTGTTTACCTTCGCCATGCTGATGCTGGTGATGAGCAACAACCTGTTGCAGCTGTTCTTTGGCTGGGAGGCCGTGGGCCTGGTGTCCTACCTCTTGATTGGTTTCTGGTTCAACAAGCCCAGTGCCATTTTTGCCAACATGAAGGCCTTCCTGGTCAATCGCGTGGGTGATTTTGGTTTCATTCTGGGTATTGGACTGATTGCTGCGTTTGCCGGCACGCTGAATTACACCGAAGTCTTTGGCAAAGCACCGGAATTGAGCGCCTTGACCTTGCCCGGCACCGATTGGATGCTGGTCACCACCATCTGCATTTGCCTGTTTATTGGCGCGATGGGTAAGTCGGCCCAGTTCCCACTGCACGTCTGGTTGCCGGACTCGATGGAAGGCCCGACGCCAATCTCCGCTTTGATTCATGCCGCCACCATGGTGACCGCCGGCATTTTCATGGTTGCGCGCATGTCGCCGCTGTTTGAGTTGTCGGACACCGCCTTGAACTTCATTCTGGTGATTGGTGCCATTACCGCTTTGTTCATGGGCTTCTTGGGCATCATCCAAAACGACATCAAACGCGTGGTCGCCTATTCCACTTTGTCGCAGCTGGGTTACATGACGGTGGCGCTCGGTGCCTCGGCCTATTCGGTGGCCGTGTTCCATTTGATGACACATGCGTTCTTCAAAGCCTTGCTGTTCTTGGGCGCTGGCTCGGTCATCATGGGCATGCACCACAACCAGGACATCCGTTGGATGGGCGGCGTGCGCAAGTACATGCCCATCACTTGGATTACCTCCTTGCTCGGTTCTTTGGCGCTGATCGGCACTCCCTTCTTCTCGGGCTTTTACTCCAAAGACAGCATCATTGAAGCGGTTGCGGAAAGCCACTTGCCTGCTGCCGGCTTTGCCCATTTCGCGGTCTTGGCCGGTGTGTTTGTGACGGCGTTTTATTCGTTCCGCATGTACTTCCTGGTCTTCCATGGCAAAGAGCGTTACGACCAAAACCCGGACGCGCACCATGATGACCACCATGACGCACATGCGGCCGACGACCATGGCCACCACGATGCGCACCATGGCCCGCATGAGTCGCCCTGGGTGGTGTGGGTGCCTCTGGTGCTGCTGGCTATTCCCTCGGTGTTGATCGGTTTCATGACGATCGAACCCATGCTGTTTGGTGAGTTTTTCAAAGACGCGATCGTGGTCAATGCTGACAAGCATCCTGTGATGCAAGAGTTGGGTGAAGCTTTCCACGGCCCGGTGGCGATGGCAGTGCATGCATTCACCTCGCTGCCGTTTATTTTGGCGCTGGCTGGCGTAGTGACCGCTTGGTACTTTTACCTCGTCAATCCTGCGGTTCCCGCTGCAATCGGCCGCGCCCTGCGTCCTATCGTCGTGCTCTTGGAGAACAAGTATTTCCTGGACTGGATCAACGAAAACATCCTGGCCCGCGGCGCGCGCTTGCTCGGCACCGGTCTGTGGAAGGGCGGCGACCGTGCGCTTATCGACGGCTTGCTGGTTAATGGTTCCTGGAAGCTGGTGGGCTGGATTTCGGGACGGGTACGTCAGCTGCAGACGGGCTTCCTGTACCACTACGCACTGGCGATGATTCTGGGCATTTTTGTGCTCATGACGTATTTCGTTTGGCTCAATAAGTAAGGAATAAGAAAAATGGGATTGCTGAGCCTTGCTATTTGGTTGCCGATCGCTTTTGGCGTCGTTTTGCTCGCCATGGGGCGTGACGACCAGGCCCATGCGGTACGCTGGTTTGCGCTGGTGGGAGCACTGGCCAGTTTTCTGGTGACCTTGCCGCTGTATGCCGGATTCCAACTGGGTACCGCAGACATGCAGTTTGTAGAAAACGCTGGCTGGATCCAACGTTTCAACGTCAATTACCACTTGGGCGTGGATGGCATTTCTTTGTGGTTTGTGCTGCTGACGGCCTTCATCAACCTGGTTGTGGTGATTGCGGGTTGGGAAGTGATTACCCGCAAGGTCAACCAGTACATGGCGGCCTTTTTGATCTTGTCCGGTCTCATGATTGGCGTGTTCAGCGCCTTGGACGGCCTGCTGTTTTACGTCTTCTTTGAAGCGACCTTGATCCCCATGTACCTGATCATTGGTATCTGGGGCGGGCCTAACAAGATTTACGCTGCCTTCAAATTTTTCTTGTACACCTTGCTGGGCTCGCTGCTCACGCTGGTTGCGCTGATCTATCTCTACATCCAGTCGCACGGCAGTTTTGACATCGCCACATGGCATGCCTTGCCTTTGACGCGCGATGAGCAAACCGCGTTGTTCTTTGCCTTCTTTGCCGCCTTTGCGGTCAAGGTGCCCATGTGGCCGGTCCATACCTGGTTGCCCGATGTCCACGTCGAAGCACCCACCGGCGGCTCTGCGGTGCTGGCCGCCATCATGCTCAAGCTGGGCGCATACGGTTTCCTCCGCTTCTCCTTGCCCATTGCCCCCGATGCCGCGCACGAGTGGGCGTGGCTCATGATTGCACTGTCCCTGATCGCGGTGGTGTACGTGGGCTTGGTGGCGCTGGTGCAGCAGGACATGAAAAAGCTGGTGGCTTATTCATCGGTGGCGCACATGGGCTTTGTGACGCTGGGCTTTTTCATCTTTATCGACCTGGGTGTCGCGGGCGGTGTGGTGCAGATGATTGCCCACGGCTTTGTATCTGCAGCCATGTTCTTGTCCATCGGTGTGTTGTACGACCGTGTGCACTCCCGCGAGATCGCCAGTTATGGCGGCGTGGTCAACACCATGCCCAAATTTGCGGCATTTGCCTTGCTGTTTGCGATGGCCAACTGCGGCCTGCCGGGAACGGCGGGTTTTGTCGGCGAGTGGATGGTGATTCTGGCGGCTGTGAAATTCAACTTCTGGGTCGGGTTTGCCGCAGCAAGCGCCTTGATCTTTGGTGCGGCTTACACCTTGTGGATGTTCAAGCGTGTCTATCTGGGCCCGGTGGCCAATGAGCATGTCAAAGAACTGGAAGACATCAACGCCCGCGAATTCCTGATGCTCGCATTGCTGGCCGTGGCGGTGTTGTGGATGGGCATTGACCCCAAGCCCGTGACCGATGTGATGGATGCATCGGTTGCCGAATTGCTGAGGCACGTTGCGGTGTCCAAGCTGAACTAATGCCTGCTGACTTGAGAAACGAAACATGATGGACCAGATCAGTTGGATTGCGATTTTCCCTGAGGCATTTTTGCTGGTGATGGCCTGCGTCATCGCTTTGGCCGACTTGCGGCCCCAAGGCGTTTTGCGTGGCCTGACCTTTACCCTCACGATGGTGACCTTGGGGCTTGTGGCTGCGCTCGAGGCGTTTTACGCCACGACCGGGCTCACGCTCTACGGTTTTGGCAATATGGTGGTGGCCGACACCATGGCGGGCTGGTTGAAGTGTTTTGCCACGGTGGCAGTGATGGTGACCCTGGTCTATGGCCGTCCGTATTCCGCGTCCCGCGACATGCTGCGGGGCGGCGAACTCTTCACGCTGGGTATGTTTTCTCTGCTGGGCATGTTCATCATGATTTCGGGCAACAACTTCCTGGTCATCTACATGGGCCTGGAACTGTTGACACTTTCGAGCTACGCCATGGTGGCATTGCGCCGCGACCATGCGGGCGCGGTCGAAGCTGCCATGAAGTACTTTGTGCTGGGCGCCATGGCCTCGGGCTTCTTGCTCTACGGCATGTCCATGTTGTATGGCGCGACCGGCTCGCTCGATATCAACGCAGTGTTCAAGGCGATTGCCTCTGGTGCAGTGCGTCACCAGGTACTGGTTTTTGGTTTGGTGTTTGTGGTGGCGGGCTTGGCCTTCAAACTGGGCGTGGTGCCCTTCCACATGTGGATTCCTGATGTGTACCAGGGCGCGCCCACGGCCGTCACGCTGATGATCGGTGGCGCTCCCAAGCTGGCCGCTTTCGCGATTGCCATGCGTTTGTTGGTGGAAGGCATGCTGCCACTGGCCATTGACTGGCAGCAAATGCTGATGGTGCTCTCGATCGCATCTCTGTTCTTAGGCAATTTAGCGGCCATTGCACAAACCAACTTGAAGCGCATGCTGGCGTTTTCTACTATTTCGCAAATGGGCTTTGTGCTGATCGGCCTGATGTCAGGTGTTGTGAACGGCAACATTATTTCGGCCGCCAATGCGTACAGCTCGTCGATGTTTTACGTCATCACTTATGTGTTGACCACGCTGGCAGCTTTCGGCGTCATCATGCTGTTGGCGCGTGACGGGTTTGAGAGCGAAGAGATTTCGGATTTCGCCGGTCTGAACCAGCACAGCCCCTTGTACGCAGGCGTAATGGCAGCGTGCATGTTCTCGTTGGCTGGTATCCCTCCGATGGTCGGCTTCTACGCCAAGTTGTCTGTGTTGCAGGCCTTGATCGCATCCGGCGAAGCCTTGCACATCGGTGTGGCCATATTCGCCGTGATGATGTCGCTGGTGGGTGCTTTCTACTACCTGCGTGTGGTGAAAGTCATGTACTTTGACGAACCCATTACCGCCAGCCATGTGGTGGCTAGCAGCGGAGTGCGCGTGGTCTTGTGCATCAACGGTGCTTTGGTGCTTCTGCTGGGCATTTTCCCGGCGGGCCTCATGGCGCTGTCCGCCCAGTCCATATTGCAGATGCTGGGAACTTAAGCCATCGGCTTGTTCCCGCTGGACCAACCAGCCATGGCGGTCAACATGAGTGGTGCAGGTGGGGGCGCTGAGGTCGATGCAGATGCCCATCTGCGCGAAACCCGCCTCTCCAGCCAAGCCTTGTTCAAAGGCAACTTTCTGCACGCTTTTCGCGATGATGTCGCCTTGCCTGACGGCAGCCTGGCGCAGCGCGAATACCTAGTCCATCCCGGCGCCGTGATGGTGATTCCACTGGCAACTGATTCTGAGGGCCATCTGCGCTTGGTACTCGAGCGCCAGTTCCGCTACCCGGTGAACCGCGTGATGGTGGAATTTCCTGCCGGCAAACTCGATCCAGGTGAGTCGGTGCTGGCTTGCGCAATCCGTGAGCTGCACGAAGAAACGGGCTACCGTGCCCACGAATGGGCGCGGGCCGGTGTCATGCATCCTGTTATTTCGTATTCCACCGAGTTCATTGAAGTCTGGTTCGCCCGCGGTCTGGTTGCCGGTGAGCGCAGTTTGGATGCCGGCGAATTCTTGGATGTTTTTACCGCCACCCCGCAAGAGTTACTGCAATGGTGCTGTGATGGCACAGTCACCGACGCCAAAACGTTGGCGGGTGCCTTGTGGCTGCAAAACGTGCTTTCAGGCGCCTGGACCTTGGACTGGCAGACCGCGCCATGAAAGTGCTCGACCTGCAGTGCGAGCAGGGCCACGCCTTCGAAGGCTGGTTTGCTTCGGAGAATGACTTTGTGGACCAGCGGGACAGGTCACTGATCCAGTGCCCTCTCTGCGCAGACGCCAAGATCACCAAGAAACTCAGTGCGCCGCGATTGAACTTAGCGTCTGGGCGGAGCGATCTGCCTGAGTCATCCGCTGCAACGTCGTCCGTCGCATTGGATGCAACGCAATCTGTGGACCCGCTGGCCGCTTGGTTGCAGATGTCGCGCAAGCTGATGGAGCACACCACCGATGTGGGCCCGCGTTTCGCCGAAGAAGCGCGCAAGATCCACTACGGTGAAGTGCCGGAGCACGCGATTCGCGGTCAGGCCAGTGCCAAAGAAACCCGCGAATTATTGGACGAGGGCATCCCTGTGATGCCCTTGTTGCTGCCCGAAGGCGCCAAGGGAAGCTTGCAGTAGGGCAGGGCTCTCACCCACGAGGGGTGATGTGAACCAGACTGGGATCAAGCCACAAAGACCCGGGCCTTGCGCGGCGTCACCACCACGGTTTCGCCTTCTTTCAATCCCAGTTCCTGGAATTGCTGGGCCGTCATTTGCGCTTCAATGATGTCATCGCTGCCCGCAAGCGAGCGGTCTTCCGGCAAGAGTTCGAGGCGCGCGATGGGCCCGACCACAATGGCACGCACCAGTTTGGCGGCGATACCGTTGTTGGGCTCCGGGGCCTGGTAGCGGCGCACCTCCAAATCGTGCGGACGCACGTAGGCAAAGGCTTTGGCGTCTTGCGTTGTGCTGTGTTCGGGGCTCGCAAAGCGCACACCATCCTGGCCTTCGCCGATGCGCATTTCGCCTTCGTGGGCGCGGCCATGGAATAAATTGACGTCACCCAAAAATCCATACACAAAGGGGCTTGCCGGGTGGTCCCACACCTGTTGGGGTGTGCCGACTTGTTCTACTTTGCCGCTGTTCATCAGCACCACGCGGTCGGCCACTTCCAGCGCTTCTTCCTGGTCGTGCGTGACAAAAATGCTGGTCACGTGCAAGTCGTCGTGCAGGCGGCGCAGCCAGCGGCGCAGCTCTTTTCGTACCTTGGCGTCCAGCGCGCCAAAGGGTTCGTCCAGCAACAGAACTTTGGGTTCTACCGCCAGTGCACGGGCCAAAGCAATGCGCTGGCGCTGACCGCCGGAGAGTTGTGCCGGGTAGCGGTCGGAAAGCCAATCGAGCTGCACCAGGCCCAGCAGCGCATGCACTTTTTCTTTGATGACCGACTCGGACGGCCGGGTCGCGCGCGGCTTCATGCGCAGGCCAAAAGCCACGTTGTCAAACACCGACATGTGGCGGAACAGCGCGTAGTGCTGGAACACAAAGCCCACATTGCGCTCGCGCACATTGAAGTCGGTGGCGTCCTCGCCGCTGAACAAAATATTGCCGTGGTCGGCGGTTTCGAGCCCGGCGATGATGCGCAGCAGTGTGGTTTTTCCGCAGCCCGAGGGGCCCAACAAGGCCACCAGTTCACCGGAATCAATGTCCAGGTCCACACTGCGCAAGGCTTTGAAGGTGCCAAAGTCTTTGCTGACCTGGCGAATTGCAATACTCATGGGATTTTCTTCAAGGTAAATCGTTCAAACAAGGAGTGCGGGCGCAGGCTCGGGCGGCAGGGCCGCAGCGGCTTTTTCCTGGCGCTCAAACTGCCACTCCACAAAAGACTTGATCACCAGCGTGACCAGCGCCAGCAGCGCCAAGAGGGACGCCACCGCAAAGGCGGCCACCGACTGGTATTCGTTGTACAAAATTTCTACGTGCAGTGGCATGGTGTTGGTCTGTCCGCGAATGTGGCCTGATACCACCGACACCGCGCCAAACTCCCCCATGGCGCGCGCGTTGCACAGAATCACGCCATAAATCAGCCCCCACTTGATGTTGGGCAGCGTCACATACCAAAACGTCTGCCAGCCGCTCGCGCCCAGCACCTGTGCGGCTTGCTCTTCTTCGGTGCCCTGCGCTTGCATCAGCGGAATCAGCTCGCGGGCGATAAACGGGAAGGTCACAAAAATCGTGGCCAGCACAATGCCCGGCACCGCGAAGATGATCTTGATGTCATGCGCCTGCAGCCAGGGCCCGAACCAACCTTGTGCGCCAAAGATCAGTACATAGATCAGACCAGCCACCACGGGTGACACCGAAAACGGCAAATCCACCAGCGTCGTCAAAAACGCCTTGCCCCGAAA
>CAIYRQ010000170.1 GCA_903928635.1 uncultured beta proteobacterium
GCCATGACGGGGCCCGCGCTGACCGCGAAGTCGCCCTGGGCCATGCCGGGCCAGTTGTGCATGCCAAACACGGCGTCCATAGGGAACTGCTCAAACAAGCCTTCTTTGATCATTTCACGGGCGCCACCGCCTCCCTCTTCGGCCGGTTGAAAAATCAGGTACACGGTGCCATCAAAGTCGCGGTGCTTGCTCAAGTAGTGGGCTGCGGCCAGCAGCATGGCGGTGTGCCCGTCGTGGCCGCAGGAGTGCATTTTTCCGGGATGCACGCTGGCGTGGGCAAAAGTGTTGACTTCTTGCATGGGCAGAGCGTCCATATCCGCCCGCAGACCGATGGCCCGCGTCGAAGTGCCGGCCTTCACAATGCCCACCACCCCCGTGGTACCCAGACCGCGATGGATCGGAATACCCCACTCCGTGAGCTTGGCTGCCACGACGTCAGCAGTGCGCACCTCCTGAAAACACAATTCGGGGTGGGCGTGGATGTCGCGGCGGATAGCGGCAATCGCCGGTGCGTGGTGAACGATCGATTCGATGAGTTGCATAAAGTTGCCTCGAAATTTTGCCAAGCCAGGGCTGCGCAGGACGGTGCAGGCTTGCTAGGATGGACGCTATTTTGTTACCAGTTCGGCAACACGCCCACTCCACTATGCCAGAGACCATCAGCATCCACGCGGTATCCCCCACAGGCACCCACCAGGTCGTGGGTGCCTGCCCCCACGATTGCCCGGACACCTGCTCTTTGGTCACCACCGTGCAAGACGGCGTGGCCATCAAGGTGCAGGGCAACCCCAATCACCCGCAAACCGATGGCGTGCTCTGCACCAAGGTGTCGCGCTATAACGAACGCACCTACCATCCTGAACGCTTGCTCCAGCCCCTGCGCCGCAGTGGCCCCAAGGGTTCCGGCCAATTTACGCCGGTGGGGTGGGACGAGGCGCTCAAGGACATCGCGCAGCGCCTTCAAGCCATCGTCAACGACCCACAGCGCGGCCCCCAGGCAGTGCTGCCCTACAGCTATGCGGGCACCATGGGCTGGGTGCAGGGTGAAGGCATGGCAGAGCGCTTTTTCAACCGCATGGGCGCGTCGCTGCTGGATCGCACCATTTGCGCCTCGGCGGGCGGCGCAGCGCTCGATGCCACCCTGGGCGGCAAACTGGGAATGCGGGTGGAGTTTTTTGCAGAGTCCAAGCTGATTCTGATTTGGGGCAGCAACCCGATTGCCAGCAATTTGCACTTCTGGCGCTATGCCCAAATCGCCAAACGCAATGGCGCCAAACTGATTTGCGTTGATCCCCGTACTTCCGAGACCGCTGAAAAATGCCACGAGCACATCGCCCTGCGGCCCGGCACCGATGCCGCCCTGGCGCTGGCATTGATGCACCAGCTCATCGCCCACGACTGGCTGGACCACGACTACATTGCGCGCCACACCTTGGGGTGGGAAGCGCTCAAAGAGCGTGCCCTGCAATGGCCGCCCGCTCGCGCTGCCGAAGTCTGCGGCATCCCGGTGGCGCAGATTGAATCCCTGGCACGTGACTACGGAGCCTGTGTGGCCAGCGGCGCACCCGCAGGCATCCGGCTGAACTACGGCATGCAGCGCACGCGTGGCGGCGGCAATGCGGTACGCGCCGTGGCCTGCTTGCCCGCGCTCATTGGCGCTTGGAAACACCGGGCCGGCGGCATGTTGCTCTCTGCCTCTGGTACCCATGGGTTTGACAAGTCCGCACTGAGCCGTCCGGACCTGCGGGCCAAGGGCGCCCCACGGACAGTGAACATGAGCACCATTGGTGACGACCTGCTGCGTTCGGCCAGCCCGGAGTTCGGCCCCCGGATCGACGCGCTCATTGTGTACAACAGCAACCCCGTAGCCGTGGCCCCGGACTCCTCCAAGGTAGCGAAGGGCTTTGGCCGCGAGGACTTGTTTACCGTCGTGTTGGAGCACTTCCAGACGGACACGGCGGACCACGCGGACTACATCTTGCCTGCCACCACCCAGCTCGAACACTGGGACGTGCACACCACCTATGGCCACACCGATGTGCTGCTCAACCGCCCCGCCATCGCACCAGTGGGACAGGCACGCACCAACACCGACATCTTCCGTGCTCTCGCGCAGGCCATGGGGTACACCGATGCATGCTTTGGCGACGACGACCTGGCCTTGTGCCGCGTGGCGCTGGACACACGCCTGGACTTTGAGCAGTTGCTTGCCGACGGGTTTGTGAGCCCGCCACTGCCGGATGCACCTTTTGCAAGCGGTCACTTCCCCACGCCCTCCGGCAAGTGCGAGTTCTTCAGCGAGCGGCTGGCAGCGTCGCTGGGCGACGGCCTGCCCGACTACTTACCCAATTACGAGTCTGCTGCCGCCAACAGCAGCTACCCCTTGGCCATGATCTCGCCGCCCGCGCGCAACTTCATGAACTCCACGTTTGTGAATGTCAAAAGCTTGCGCGATATCGAAGGCGAGCCCCTGCTGGAAATGCATGTGCAGGATGCTGCCTCGCGCGCCATCAGCGATGGCGACATGGTGCGGGTGTTCAATGCGCGCGGTGACTACCACTGCACTGCCCGTGTCAGCGACCGGGCGCGACCCGGCGTCGTCAATGGCCTCGGTGTCTGGTGGCGCAAGCTGGGCCCCAAGGGCAGCAACGTGAATGAAGTGACCGGCCAGCAGCTGACCGACATGGGCCGTGCACCGACCTTCTATGACTGTGCCGTGCAGGTCGAGAAATGCGCGTAAGCTAGAAAAAACTTACCGTTTGGGTCGCGCAAAATTCAGCACGCGGGTCGCGATCCAGGTCTCGATCAGGAAACAAATCAAAGCCAGTAAAAAGCAAACTACGCCCGCCAAGAAGCTGACGATGGAGATGCGCAGGCCCTGAAAATTCAGCGTCTCGCCCAGAAACAAAATCATGATGGTCAAGCCAATGCACACGGCGCACACCGTGAGCAATGCGATGCTGCAGTTGGCCAGCAAACCCCTGCGGCGCAGCTCCGCCAACTCTTTGAAAATCTTGTCGTGCTCGGCTGCGTCCAGATGCGCCTGCAGGCATTTTTCGAGCAGGCGCGCCCGGTCGATGATGCGTGCCAAGCGATTGGCAACGGCACCGATCATTCCCGAGACGGCGGTCAACAAGAACACCGGTGCGACAGAGAGTTGAATGCCGTGCGCGACGGCGTCAGGGTCTAAAGGGAGGAACATGGCAGACTCATTTCAAAAAAAAAGCCAACTAAAAAGTTGGCTTTTTGAAAACAAGCCCGAGGGCAGTTTTGTTGGTTGCGCGAGTAGGATTTGAACCTACGACCTTTGGGTTATGAGCCCAACGAGCTACCAGGCTGCTCCATCGCGCGGTATGTTTGTATTCTAACTTACGCAGCAGTGTTTGCGGCGTCGTCTTCAACTATTTCGGTGCGTTCCACCAATTCGACCAAGGCCATAGGCGCGTTGTCGCCCACACGGAAACCCATCTTCAAAATACGTGTGTAACCGCCTGGACGCGCTTTGAAACGGGGGCCCAGAACGTCAAACAATTTGGTCACGCTGTCGCGGTCACGCAGACGGTCAAATGCCAAACGGCGATTGGCCACGGTAGCCTCTTTGGCCAAAGTGATCATGGGTTCGACCACTCGGCGCAATTCCTTGGCCTTGGGTACGGTGGTTTTGATCGCTTCGTGTGCGATCAAAGAATTCATCATGTTGCGAAGCATCGCCAAGCGGTGTGAGCTTGTGCGGTTCAGTTTACGTAGACCGTGTCCGTGGCGCATTTTTATTCCTTCAATCTAATATTTAAGAGCAGCCGTACCAGGTACTGCTCTGGGCGCTGGGCTCAAAAAGCCCGCCAACTAATTAACGCTTTTCCAGTGCCGCAGGCGGCCAGCTTTCAAGCTTCATACCCAAGGTCAGCCCGCGAGACGCCAGCACTTCCTTGATTTCGTTGAGTGACTTGCGACCCAGGTTGGGGGTCTTGAGCAACTCGTTCTCGGTGCGTTGAATCAAATCACCGATGTAGTAAATGTTTTCTGCTTTCAGGCAGTTGGCAGAACGCACCGTGAGTTCCAACTCGTCCACAGGACGCAGCAGAATCGGATCAAACTTGGCTTCGCGGCTGGAGGCTGCAGGACCGAAGCCAGGCAACTCATTACCTTCCAACTGAGCGAACACCGCCAGTTGTTCCACCAAAATGCGTGCCGAAGAACGAACCGCATCTTCAGCGCTCACAGCGCCGTTGGTTTCGATTTCAACGACCAACTTGTCCAAATCGGTACGCTGTTCCACACGGGCGCTTTCGACCACATAGCTCACGCGCTTGACGGGCGAGAACGACGCGTCGAGCACCATGCGGCCGATCGACTTGGTGGGCTCGTCGGCGTGACGGCGCATAGAACCGGGCACATAGCCACGGCCTTTTTCCACCTTGATCTGCATGTCCAGCTTGCCACCCGACGACAGATGGGCAATCACGTGCTCGGGGTTGATGATCTCAACATCGTGCGGTGTTTGGATGTCTGCGGCAGTCACAACACCTTCGGTGTCTTTGCGCAAGCTCAGGGTCACTTCGTCACGGTTGTGCAACTTGAACACGACGCCTTTGAGGTTCAACAAGATGTTCACGACATCTTCTTGAATTCCGTCAATGGAGGAGTACTCGTGCAACACACCGGCGATCGTCACTTCGGTAGCGGCATAACCGGGCATCGAAGACAACAACACGCGACGCAGGGCATTTCCCAGCGTATGACCGTAACCGCGCTCAAATGGCTCCAAGGCCACCTTGGCGCGGTTCAGACCGACTTGCTCAACACTGATTGACTTTGGTTTCAACAAATTATTTTGCATTCAAACTTCCTCTCAATACCCCCGACTCGTTACGTCGGTAAGGCTGGTGAAGCGCCTACAACCCAGAAAGCTGTGCCATAGGAACAATTAAAAAAACCCAGACGCAATTAGCGCGAGTACAACTCAACAATCAGCGATTCATTGATGTCCGAACCAAACATGTCGCGGTCAGGAACGGATTTGAACGTGCCTTCTGCTTTGTCCGAATTCACTTCCACCCAGGAAGGCATACCAACCTGTTGCGCCAATTGCAGTGCTTCAGCGATACGGTTTTGCTTCTTGGACTTTTCACGGATCGCGAGAACGTCACCCGCCTTAACCATGTAAGAAGGAATGTTCACCGAGTGGCCATTGACGGTGATCGCTTTGTGCGACACCAACTGACGAGCCTCGGCACGCGTCGAACCAAAGCCCATGCGGTACACGACGTTGTCCAGGCGGGACTCGAGCAAGAACAACAGGTTGGCACCGGTATTGCCTTTGCGGCGATCAGCCTCTTCAAAATAGCGACGGAACTGACGCTCCAAAACGCCGTACATGCGCTTGACTTTTTGCTTTTCGCGCAATTGCAGACCGTAGTCGGACGTGCGAGCACCGGAAGTGCGGCCGTGTTGACCAGGTTTGGAGTCGAATTTGGCCTTGTCACCAATCGCGCGGCGGGCGCTCTTGAGAAACAGGTCGGTGCCTTCACGGCGTGAGAGTTTGGCCTTGGGGCCTAGATAGCGTGCCACTTGAACTTCCTTTTTATGTCATCTGCCGCACAAAAATGCGGGAGCCGACAACTGGCGTTGTCGGCGGTGGGCTTGTTGAAAAATTAGATACGACGGCGCTTTTGTGGGCGGCAGCCGTTGTGCGGCACCGGGGTCACGTCAGCGATCATATTGATGCGAATGCCCAGGGCGGCCAAAGCGCGCACAGACGATTCGCGGCCTGGGCCGGGACCTTTGATCTCGACATCCAGATTCTTGATACCTTGCTCCAAAGCGGCACGACCGGCCACTTCAGAAGCTACCTGGGCTGCAAACGGAGTCGACTTGCGCGAACCCTTGAAACCCTGGCCACCCGACGAAGCCCATGACAAGGCATTGCCCTGACGGTCTGTGATCGTGATGATGGTGTTGTTGAAAGACGCGTGCACGTGCGCGATACCGTCCGCGACGTTCTTGCGGACTTTCTTGCGGACACGTTGCGCGGCGCTATTGGAAGGAGCTTTTGCCATAGTGTTGTATTAATCCGTCTTATTTCTTCAGAGATGCAGCAGCCTTACGCGGGCCTTTGCGGGTACGGGCGTTGGTACGTGTGCGCTGACCGCGCATGGGCAGACCACGGCGATGGCGGAAGCCACGGTAGCAACCGATGTCCATCAATCGCTTGATGTTCATCGTGGTTTCACGACGCAGGTCACCCTCGATCGTGAACGCAGCAATCGCGTCACGGATCTTTTCGAGATCACCGTCGGTCAAGTCCTTGACCTTTTTGGAATATGCAATGCCACAGGCCTCGCAGATTTTGCGTGCGCGTGTGCGTCCGATTCCAAAGATGGCGGTGAGGCCAATCTCAGAATGTTTTTGCGGCGGAATATTGATACCAGCGATACGTGCCATTTACGTCCTCTTAAACTCTAGCCATTAACCTTGGCGTTGCTTGTGACGTGGATCTGTACAGATCACGCGCACAACGCCTTTACGACGAATGATTTTGCAGTTACGGCAAATTTTCTTGACCGAAGCCGAGACTTTCATTTTTACTCTCCTAAAACTTTTACCAAGCAGGTGTGAACCATCACACCAACAAAATCACTCAATATTTATAGAATCCTGCAGACTACGATTTGAAACTCGCTTTTTTCAGCAGTGAATCGTACTGTTGCGACATCATGTAGTTTTGAACCTGCGCCATGAAATCCATGGTCACCACCACAATAATCAGCAAGGAAGTTCCGCCGAAATAGAACGGAACGTTGTACTTCAGAATCAAAAATTCAGGCAGCAGACACACAAAAGTGATGTACACAGCACCCGCCAATGTGAGGCGCAATAAAATCTTGTCAATGTAACGGGCAGTCTGGTCACCTGGGCGTATCCCTGGAATGAAGGCGCCGCTCTTTTTCAGGTTGTCAGCAGTTTCGCGGCTGTTAAATACTAAAGCAGTGTAGAAAAAGCAGAAGAAAACAATCGCACTGGCATACAACATCACGTAGATAGGTTGGCCTGGGCTCAAGGTGCCGGCAATATCTTTCAACCAGCGCATCGACTCACCGGAACTGAACCAGTTCGCAATGGTGGCGGGCAGCAGAATAATCGACGACGCGAAAATGGGAGGGATGACACCTGCCATGTTCAACTTCAGGGGCAGGTGCGACGATTGACCGCCATACACCTTGTTGCCCACCTGGCGGCGTGCGTAATTCACCAAAATCTTTCGCTGGCCGCGCTCGACGAACACAACGAAATAGGTGACCAGCGCAACCAACACCACGATCAGCAAGGCCACGATGGGGCTCATCGCACCGGTACGCACCAGTTCCAACAAACCACCGATGGCGTTGGGCAAACCTGCCGCAATACCACCAAAAATCAAAATAGAGATTCCGTTACCCAAGCCACGCTCGGTAATTTGTTCGCCCAACCACATCAGGAACATGGTTCCGGCCGTCAAGGTCACCACGGATGTCACACGGAATCCCATGCCAGGGCTCACAACCAAACCTGCAGAAGCCTCCAACGCGAGAGAGATACCTACCGACTGGAACAAGGCCAAGCCCAGAGTACCGTAGCGTGTGTACTGCGTGATTTTGCGGCGGCCTGCTTCGCCTTCTTTTTTCATCTGCTCAAACGCCGGCAATACATAGCCAAGCAGCTGCATGATGATGGAGGCGGAAATGTAGGGCATGATGCCCAAAGCAAAAATCGTGAACCTGGACAGAGCGCCGCCCGAGAACATATTGAACAAACTCAATATGCCGCCTTGCTGACCCTTGAACAACTGCTGCAGTTGGTTGGGGTCGATTCCGGGCACGGGGATATGTGCGCCCACGCGGTACACCACCAACGCCAGCAACAAAAAGACCAGCCGACGACGCAGATCGCCGAACTTGTCTGTCTTGTTGGATTGAGCGGTGTTGGTGGCCACGTGTTTGTCTCTCAAAGCCAGTATTAGGCGACGCTTCCGCCAGCCGCTTCGATCGCTGCTTTTGCACCTGCGGTCACACCCAGGCCCGTCAATTTGACAGCCTTGGTGATTGAACCGGTGTTGATGACTTTCACCACCTTGGCGATTTGTCCGACCAGACCTGCTTGCTTCAAAGCCAACACGTCGACTTCAGGCATACCAAGCAGCTCAAGCGTAGTCAGCGTCACTTCTGCATTGAATTTCAGCAAATGCGATTTGAAACCGCGCTTGGGCAGGCGGCGATGCATAGGCATCTGACCACCCTCAAAACCTACCTTGTGGTAGCCGCCCGAACGGGACTTTTGACCTTTGTGGCCACGACCAGCGGTTTTACCCAAGCCGGATCCAATACCGCGACCAACGCGACGCTTGGCGTGTTTCGCGCCATCAGCGGGTTTAATGCCATTGAGTTCCATCATTAATCCCTTAGAGCACTTTGACCAGATAACTGATCTTGTTGATCATGCCGCGCACTGCGGGCGTGTCTTGCAACTCGCTCACGCTGTTCATTTTGCGCAGTCCCAAACCACGCACGGTGGCGCGGTGTGATTCTTTGCAGCCAATAGGGCTGCGAACCAGCTGGACTTTTACTGTTTGTGGTGTCGTCATGTTCAGTACCTCGTCTTAAACGAAGATCTCTTCAATTGTTTTTCCACGCTTGGCAGCCACTTGGGCCGGCGTTGTCGAAACCGACAATGCGTCCAGGGTGGCGCGAACCATGTTGTAGGGGTTGGTCGAACCATGGCTCTTGGCCACGATGTCGGTGATACCGACCACTTCGAACACTGCGCGCATCGGGCCGCCAGCAATAATGCCGGTTCCCTTGGGGGCGGGTGTCATCATCACGTTGGCTGCGCCGTGGTGGCCCATGACCTTGTGGTGAATAGAACCGTTTTTCAGGCTCACTTTGATCATGTTGCGACGGGCTTCTTCCATCGCCTTTTGCACGGCTGCCGGCACTTCTTTCGACTTGCCCTTGCCCATGCCGATGCGGCCATCGCCGTCACCCACGACAGTGAGCGCTGCGAATCCGAGAATACGACCACCCTTTACCACTTTGGTAACGCGGTTGATCGCGATCATCTTCTCACGCAGACCGTCCTCTGGCCCTTCGGCCTTGCCCTGCATTTTTGCTTGTACTTTAGCCATCTGTATTTCCGATCTGCTTAAAACTGCAAGCCAGCTTCGCGGGCTGCGTCTGCCAAGGCCTTGACCCGACCGTGGTAGGCAAAGCCTGCGCGGTCAAATGCCACTTTTTCGATTCCAGCTGCTTTGGCCTTCTCAGCCACCAGCTTGCCAACGATTTGCGCGGCAGCGACATTGCCGCCTTTGCCGGATCCGCCCAGCGCCGTGCGCACATCGGCCTGCGCCGTGGATGCAGTAGCCAACACCTTGCCGCCGTCGCCAGAGATGACGGTTGCATAGATATGCAGGTTGGTGCGGTTCACCGTCAAGCGCGCCACGCCTTGAATCGCAATACGAATGCGGGTCTGACGGGACCGGCGAAGACGTTGCTGTTTCTTTGTCAACATGGTGCAGCCCCTTATTTCTTCTTGGTTTCTTTGATCGTGATCTTCTCATCCGCATAGCGGATGCCCTTGCCTTTGTAAGGCTCCGGAGGACGAACATCACGGATTTCAGCAGCGACCTGGCCTACGCGTTGGCGATCGGCACCTTTGATCACGATTTCTGTGGGCGTTGGAGTGGCCACGGAGATGCCGGCAGGCATATCAAAGTTCACCGGGTGGGAATATCCCACAGCCAAATTGAGCTTGTTGCCGGACGCTTGCGCTTTGTAACCCACGCCGATCAGCGTCAGTTTCTTTTCGAAACCTTTGGTCACACCGACCACCATGTTGTTCACCAATTGGCGCATGGTTCCGGACATCGCGTCCGATTCACGGGAATCGTTGGCAGGCGAGAAGCTGAGCTTGCCACCTTCGTTGACGATCTTGACCAGGGCGTTTTGCGCCAGGTTCAAGCTACCGCCAGCAGCCTTGACATTGATTTGGTCGTTCTGCAACGACACGTCAACACCGGCTGGCACCAAAACAGGAAGTTTACCTACACGAGACATTGTTCTTACTCCTCAATGCAGGGTTATGCGACGTAGCACAGCACTTCGCCACCGACACCGGTAGCGCGGGCCTTGCGATCGGTCATCACGCCTTGGGGCGTTGTGACGATAGCCACACCCAAGCCGTTTTGGACTTGAGGGATCGAACCGCTTCCACGGTACACGCGCAGACCGGGACGGCTCACACGCTCAATGCGCTCAATCACAGGGCGACCTGCGTAATACTTCAGGGCGATTTCCAACACAGACTTGCCGTCTGCAGCCGAAACCTTGAAATCATCGATATAACCCTCGTCCTTCAGGACTTGGGCAATGGCCACCTTCACTTTGGAGGAAGGTACCAGAACGGTAGCTTTGGCAACCATTTGCGCGTTACGGATACGCGTCAACAGGTCGGCAATGGGGTCACTCATACTCATAGTTGTTCTCCTGCCTGCTTACCAGCTCGCCTTGACGATGCCAGGGATTTCTCCCGCAAACGCCATTTCGCGGATTTTTGCTCGGGCCAGACCGAAATGCTGGAAGGTGCCACGCGGGCGTCCGGTGATCGCGCAACGGTTGCGCTGGCGATTCGGGTTGGCGTTACGCGGGATTTTTTGCAGACCCAAGCGCGCGGCTGCACGCTCTTCGTCGCTTGCCTTTGCGCTGCTTGCGGTTGCCTTCAAAGCTGCGTATTTCTTCGCATACTTTGCTGCCAATTTGTCACGCTTCAATTCGCGCTCAATTAATGCCATTTTTGCCACTGGTCACCTCAATTCTTGAACGGGAAACGGAAACCGGCGAGCAATGCTTTGCATTCTTCGTCCGTCTTCGCAGTCGTGGTAATGCTGATATTGAGACCACGCAAGGCGTCCACCTTGTCATATTCAATTTCAGGGAAAATGATTTGCTCTTTCACGCCGATGTTGTAGTTTCCACGGCCATCAAAGGCCCGGCCGGAAATACCACGGAAGTCACGTACACGGGGCAAAGCCACGGTGACGAAGCGATCCAGGAATTCATACATTTGCACGCCGCGCAAAGTCACCATGCAACCGATAGCCTGGCCTTCGCGGATCTTGAATCCGGCGATCGCTTTTTTCGACTTGGTCACGACGGGCTTTTGGCCAGCGATCTTGGTCAGGTCGGCGACTGCGCTGTCCATCACTTTTTTGTCCGCAACGGCTTCGCTCACACCCATGTTCAGGGTGATCTTGGTCAGACGGGGAACTTGCATTGGCGAAGTGAAGCCAAACTTGGCCATCAACTCGGGCGCCAACTTTTCACGGTAGAGCTGTTGTAAACGTGCCATTTTTATGCCGCCTTAATTTCTTCGCCGCTGGACTTGTAAACACGCACGCGCTTACCGTCAGCCTGCAGCTTGATGCCCACGCGATCCGCTTTGCCAGAGGCAGCGTTGAAAATCGCGACGTTGGACTGGTGAATAGGCATGGTTTTTTCCACAATGCCGCCAGCCTCACCCTTCATGGGGTTGGGCTTGGTGTGCTTCTTCACCAGATTGACACCCTCGACTACTACGTGAGAGTCATCTTTGCGCAACGAAACAACGCCGCGCTTGCCTTTGTCGCGTCCTGCGATGACGATCACTTGATCGCCTTTGCGAATTTTGTTCATGACCAGTCCTTACAAAACTTCAGGTGCCAAGGACACGATCTTCATGAACTTTTCAGTGCGCAGTTCACGCGTCACTGGCCCGAAGATGCGGGTACCGATAGGCTCGAGCTTGGCATTGAGCAAAACTGCTGCATTGCCGTCGAATTTGACCAAGGAGCCGTCGCTGCGGCGAATGCCTTTGGCGGTACGAACCACCACCGCGCTGTACACCTCGCCTTTTTTGACGCGTGAGCGGGGAGCAGCTTCTTTAATGCTGACCTTGATAATGTCGCCTACGCTGGCGTAGCGACGACGAGAGCCACCCAGTACTTTGATACAAAGCACGGATTTTGCGCCGGTGTTATCGGCGACTTCCAGTCGAGATTCTGTTTGGATCATTTCTTTATTCCCAACTTGCACCGGATGTTTTCAGCACTTAGAACAAGCGCTTTGGTCGACCGGTCAGTCTTGGGCCCGCTGTCCGCAATCTGAACCACTCAGACTGCCTCCATGAGGGCAGATGTCTCAACCCTTTCGAGCTGAGCCCACGATTATGCACCAAAAACAGCGCCCCTTCAACTATTTTTCAAGGGACATGCGAAAAATGTTGTGCCAATTGGAGAAATTCGGCCAATTGAGGGCGGTCGCCCAGCTCGTCTTCCATGACCTCCGCCACCCGCGGCGCCGCTTTCGCCGCTGCCTTGGCATCTAAAAACAACAGGCGACAGCGGCGGGCCAGCACATCTTCGATGGTCAATGCATATTCATAACGGACGGCAAAGCGCACCATGGCCTCAGACAATCCCGGCGTGATCCAGTGGTCGGCACCCGGCAAGGCGGCCAGGAATGCCTCCTCCGCACCGTAAGAATGCATGCCCTGCCCCTGACGCAAACCCGGACACGTATCGGTGCAAGGCGTCGCAATGGAGCCCACCAAGGGCAAATTGGCCGTCACCGACGTCTGCTGACCGGCCACCAGACCATGTTCGAAACAGGCTTGCAACACGTCCTCGGCCATGACCCGGTAGGTGGTCCACTTGCCACCCGTGACGGTCACCAGGCCGCTGCGACTCACCACCACAGTGTGTTCACGGCTGATTTTTTGGGTCGCGCCTTCTCCGCTGTCATGTTTGACCAGGGGTCGCAGCCCCACCCACACGCTTTTCACGTCGGCACGGGTCGGAGCCTTGTGCAGGTAGCGCGCTGCCTCCCGCAGAATGAAGTCCGCCTCCGCCTGCAGTGCCGTGGGCTCCATCGCGAGGCTGTGGGTGGGGGTGTCCGTCGTTCCCAAAATCACCTTTCCGAGCCATGGCACGGCGAACAGCACCCGCCCGTCCGAGGTCTTGGGCACCATTAGGGCCGCGTCGGAAGGGAGGAATTCCCGGTCCACCACCAGGTGCACGCCTTGGCTGGGCGACACCATGGGCTTGGAGTCGTCGTCCTCTTGGCGCAGGGCGTCCACCCACACACCGGTCGCGTTGATCACACACCGGGAATCGATGCGGTAAGTGGTACCGGTCAAGGTGTCGGTGCACTCCAGACCCGCGATTTCGCCATCCGCGTACACCAGTGTGTCGGCTCGGCAGTAATTGAGCAGCAGGGCGCCGCGCTGGGCGGCTGTGCGGCCAATGGCCAAGGCCATGCGCGCGTCGTCAAACTGGCCGTCCCAGTATTTCACGCCGCCCCGCAAGCCTTCACTTCGAGCCGTGGGCAGTTCAGCCGAAGTCTGGGCCCGGTCCAGCCGCTGCGTCTTGCCCAGCCCTGCTTTACCCGCTAACAGGTCGTACATCGTCAGGCCCAGCCCGTAAAACGAAGACTCCCACCAGCGGTAGCAAGGTATGACGAAGGACAGCTGCTGGGCGATATGGGGCGCATTGCGCAGCAACACGGTGCGCTCATGCAAGGCTTCGCGCACCAGAGAGATATTGCCCTGCGCCAGGTAGCGCACGCCGCCGTGTACCAGCTTGGTGGAGCGCGAGGAAGTGCCTTTGGCAAAGTCCTGCGCCTCGATCAGCACCACCCGCAGGCCGCGTGAGGCTGCGTCTAGCGCCACACCCAGGCCTGTCGCGCCACCACCGACAACCGCCACATCGAAGTGAGGGGCGGCCGCCAAGCGCGCAAACAGGTCGGCACGCTGTGTGGGCCGGGGTGGTTGAGGCATTTCCATCAGCTGATTTTCACCGCGCTTACCCAGGTCCTGTCCGCGCAACAATAGAGGCCACAGTTGTTTACCTGCAAAAGGCGCATCCATGTCCTACCTGCTCGCCCTTGACCAAGGCACTTCCAGCTCCCGCAGCATCGTGTTCAACGCCGACGGCAGCATCGTGGCCATGGCGCAACAGGAACTGACCCAGTTCTATCCCCAGCCGGGTTGGGTGGAGCATGATCCCCTGGAAATTTGGAACACCCAGTTGGCGACCGCTCGCGAGGCCCTGCAAAAAGCGGGGATTAATGCAAGCCAGGTGCGCGCTGTGGGCATCACCAACCAGCGCGAGACCACCGTTGTGTGGAACCGCCGCACCGGCCAGCCCATCCACAAAGCCATCGTCTGGCAGGACCGGCGTTCTGAGCCCTATTGCGCCCGTTTGCGCGAGCAGGGCCTGGCAGATGCCATCCGCCAAAAGACGGGCTTGTTGGTGGATGCCTATTTTTCAGGCACCAAGCTGCAGTGGATTCTGGACAAGGTGCCCGGCGCACGTGCGCAGGCAGAGAACGGGGAGCTGGCCTTCGGCACGGTGGACAGCTGGCTTTTGTGGCAGCTCACCGGTGGTGCCGTGCATGCCACTGACGTGAGTAACGCCTCGCGCACCATGCTATTGAACGTGCACAGCAACAGCTGGGACGCAGAGCTCATGCGCGCGCTCGGTATTCCTGCAGCCTTGATGCCCACGGTGCTGCCCTCGGTCGCGCAGTTTGGGGAGGTGCTGCCGCAATGGCTGGGCCATGCCCTGCCCATAGGGGGCGTGGCAGGTGACCAGCAAAGCGCCTTGTTCGGCCAAGCGTGCTTCAGCGCGGGTATGGCCAAAAACACCTATGGCACGGGCTGCTTCATGCTCATGCATACCGGCGAACGCTTTGAAACCTCCACCAACGGCCTGATCACCACCAGCGCTGCGCAAAGGACCCTCGCCGCACCCCAATTCGCGCTGGAAGGCAGCGTGTTTGTGGGCGGCGCGGTCGTGCAATGGCTGCGCGATGGCCTGGGCGCGATCCGCAGCAGCGCGGAAGTCCAGGCCTTGGCGGAAACCGTGCCCGACAGTGGTGGCGTGATGCTGGTGCCTGCCTTTACCGGCTTGGGCGCCCCCTACTGGAACCCCGAGGCGCGCGGCACGATGACCGGTCTCACGCGGGGCAGCACCACCGCACACATTGCCCGCGCCGCGTTGGAAAGCATCGCCTTCCAGAGCGCGGCGCTGCTGCAAGCCATGGCGCGCGATGCACAGCAGGCGGGCGCAGCCGCGGTAACCGAGCTGCGGGTGGACGGTGGTGCCTGTGTCAACGACTTGCTCATGCAGTTTCAGGCGGACCTGCTGGGCGTCGCGGTGGTGCGACCGGTGGTGACCGAGACCACGGCGCTGGGCGCAGCCTATCTGGCCGGACTGTCGTGTGGCCTCTACCCCCATACGGACGCGCTGGGTCAGCTTTGGAAAGCCCAGCGCCGTTTCGAGCCGCGCATCAGCCAGACCGAAGCGCAGGAAAAAATGCAGCGTTGGGAGCATGCGGTGCGCCAGGCTACGGCGCTGTAATCGCCTAGTTAGACTCCCACCCACTCCCCACTTCAGAGAAGACCCGCATGCAACAACGCATCGCATTCGTAGGCGGCGGCAACATGGCCAGCGCCATCATCGGCGGCCTGATCGGCCAAGGCATGGCTGCGTCGCAGATCGACGTGGTGGAACCCTTTGAGGAAGCCCGCGCCAAGCTCCTGGCCCAACTCGGCATCGCGGCCCAGCCGCAAGCGGGCGATTTTTTGAACCGTGCGGACTTGGTGGTGTGGGCGGTCAAACCCCAAACCTTCAAAGACGCTGCCGCGCAAACGCAGGCCCACACCCTGAACGCCCTGCACCTGAGCGTGGCCGCAGGCATTCGAAGCGACACGATTGCCGACTGGCTGGGCAGCGAGCGCGTGGTGCGCGCCATGCCCAACACGCCCGCGCTCATTGGCCAGGGCATGACTGCGCTGTTTGCCCGCGCGGCAGTCAGCACCGCTGACAAAAGCCTGGTCACGCAGGTTTTAGAGAGCACGGGCGATGTACTGTGGGTCAGTGCAGAGTCGCAGATTGACGCGGTGACGGCCCTCTCCGGCTCCGGCCCGGCCTATGTGTTTTATTTTCTGGAAGCCATGCGCGAGGCCGGTGTCAGCATGGGGCTGGACGCGGCGCAGGCCTACCAGCTCGCGGTGGCCACTTTTACCGGTGCGGGCGCACTGGCCAAAGCGTCGCCCGAGACGCCCGAGGTGCTGCGCCAGCGCGTCACCAGCAAAGGCGGAACGACCTACGCGGCGCTCAGTGCCATGGAGGCCAGCGGCATCAAGCCCGCCTTCGTTGCCGCCATGCACGCCGCGCGGGACCGCGCGCAGGCCATGGGGGAAGAATTCGGGGCGGGGTGACATCGAAATCGCACGAGGCTGTCACTGGGGCTTCATCGCCAGACGCGATTCTCTGGTTGCGGCAAGTCGCCGTGCTTCAACCAAGAATGGACACTCTATGACCGAAAATACCGCCCCCGTAGACATTGACGTTCCAGACGAAGAAGAGTTTGAAACTGTGGGTGACTGCCATCGCATGGCGGCCTACCATTTCCACGCTGCAGCCAAGCACCACGAGGCTGCTGCTGCTGCCGATGACGAAGGCCACGACGAAGCGGTTGCGCGTCACGCCCACATGGCCTACCGCCACCAGCTCAATGGTGTGCAATATGCAGAAATCGCGACCATGGAAAGCGAAAGCCTAGACGACGAGTTTGACGTGCCTGTGCATATCGAAGCCGAGTAATTTATACATCCGATTGCGCCCGCGTTCCTCAACGGACGCGGGCTTTTTTGTGCCGTGTTACTGCGGCGCCAGCACCACACCCGCGTTCACCATGGCGCTGATCTCTTTTTCTGCGTAGCCCAGGCTCTGCAAGAGCTCGTGGCCGTGCTGACCCAGGCGCGGCGGATCCAGACGCAGGCCCAGGCGTTGGCCATCCAGCATCAAGGGCAACAAGGGGGTCGCCGTCTGCCGGCCGTCAGGCAAGGTCATCGGTGCC
>CAIYRQ010000171.1 GCA_903928635.1 uncultured beta proteobacterium
CGGTCGTAGGCCACATGGCGCGTACCGTCCACCAAGGTCGAATCGGTGGGTGCCGCGCGGTTGGGATGCATGGCTTGCAGGGGATTGATCAGCACGCACGCAATGTCGTCGCGGTTGCGCAATACACGCAGCGTGTTGGGGTGCATTTCATTGAGGGTGAGCGTGTGTTGGGACGGCGGCATGGGGTTGCCAGGGCCGGGCTGCACATCGTCCCACCAGCCGTGGTAGGCGCCGGTAAAGCGCACAATTTTGGGCTTGCGCGTGTGGTAGCGCGCCAAGCGCACCGCCTGCATCACCGCCTCGGTACCAGACATGTGAAAAGACACTTCGTCCATGCCGGAAATCTTGCACAGGCGCTGGACGTTGTCGAGAACAACGGGGTGGTAGGAGCCCAGCACCACGCCCAGCGGCTGGGCCAAGGCAGCGCCTTCGGCCATGCTGGCTTTGTAGTAGTCCGAGCCGAACAGGTTGACGCCGTAGGAACCGGTCACATCGATGAAGCGATTACCGTCCAAATCGGTCAGCCACACACCGCTGCTCTCGCGCCAAAAGCTACCCAGCTTGACGTACTGCGACAGCAAATTTCGGAACTGGTAAGGCACGCGGTATTGACTGATGAGCTGCAGGTCCGACAACATCGGGCGCGCTGCATCGGACTGCGCCAGAGTATGGGGACTTTGGTCTTTCAAGAGCTGGCCGAGTTGCGCCAATGCGGTGCGTCTGCGTTGTTCCACCGCCAGAGGTGCGCCGTCCACGGCGTACCAGGTCGCATCGGGGTAGGAGTAGCTGGGAATCAGCTTCGACACACGCTTGGCCATGCGCAAGTGACCACCCAGCGAGGGGTACTTGGCCAAGGAGAGCTGCAAGCGTTGCCACGCTTTGGGAAGAGCGACCAAACCCAGTGACGCCGCACCGCCCCACACCGCCATTGACATGAATGCCTCAGAACCGTCCATACGTAGAACCCTTTGTAAAACCCTGTTTGTATGACTTCAAGGTTAAGAAATGATGACTCTTAAAAAACTACTGCACGCCGTGGGTGCCCAGGAAGACCTCAATTTCCTGCTGACCAACCGGATACCCCGCTTGGCCCTCACCCGCTTTATGGGCTGGTTCAGCCAACGCACCAACCCGCTGGTGCGCGACCTGTCCATCGCCGCCTGGAAGTCGTTTGCTAACCTGGACTTGTCCGAGGCGAAAAAGCAGCAATTCGACAGCCTGCACGACTGCTTCATTCGCGAGCTCAAGCCCGGTGCCCGCACGATTGACACCGACCCACGCACCATGGTCAGTCCCTGCGATGGCATCGTGGGTGCCATGGGTCGCGTGGAGGGCGATAAGGTCTACCAGGCCAAAGGCTTTCCCTACACCCTCACCGACCTGCTGGGCCCGCTGGGCGCTAACACTCCTTGGCAAGATGGTGTGTTTGTCACGATTCGCATCACCTCGTCGATGTACCACCGCTTTCATGCGCCCTATGACTTGCGCTTGCACGATGTGGACTACTTTGCGGGTGACACCTGGAACGTCAACCCGATCGCTTTGAAGCGCGTGGAAAAGTTGTTTTGCAAAAACGAGCGTGCGCTGCTGCGGGTGGAAGTGGGCGAAGAGCGCTATCCCGTCGCTTTAGTGCCAGTGGCTGCTGTGCTGGTGGCCAGCATTCGCCTCCATGCGCTGAGCCACTTGTTGGATGCGCGCTACGAGGGCCCCGGCCATATCGATTGCGACGCCAGCTACACCAAGGGCCAGGAAATGGGCTGGTTCCAGCACGGGTCCACCATTTTGGTGTTCGCCCCCAAAGGGTTCGAATTCGCACCCGGCATTCAGGAAGGCTCGCCCTTGCGCATGGGGCAGGCCCTGCTGCAACTACCCCAGGGTGAAGCGACCGGCTGAGCGCATAAGCCAGTAACGCCACTGCACCAGCGCCATCCCGATGGCCACCAGCAGGCCCAGGCCCCAGGCCAGTTGGTCCACGGGTACATGGGCGTACAGCAGGGCGCTGTAGGCACCCATCATGCTCAGAATGCTGGCATTCTCGTTGGTGTTTTGCACCGAGATCGACCGCCCGGCACTGAGTAGCGTGACACCGCGGTGCTGCAGCAAAGCGTTCATAGGCACCACAAAAAAGCCACCCACCACGCCCAGCAGTGCCGTCAGCACCACCGCTGCCTGCCAGCTCTCAATGCCCACCATCAAGGGCATCAGCACGCCCAGCAAAATTCCAACGGCCAAGACCCGGGGTGCCTGCTCCAAGCGCACCAAGCGCGCTGCCAATGCAGCACCGGCGACCACACCCACGGCCGTGGCCGCTTGCAGATAGGCGGCATGTTCCAGAGACAAATGAAGTGCCTCCTGCGCCCAGGCCAGCACCAGCAATTGCAAGCAAGCGCCCACACCCCAAAACAAGGTGGTCACCGTCAGGCTGATGGAGCCCAAGGGGTCGCGCCAGAGCGCAGCTTGGTCTTGCAAAAACCGGCCCCAGACGGCGCGCACACCCCAGGGGCTGGGCGGGTAGCGCACACCGCTGTCAGGAATAAAGCAATTCATGAACGCTGCGCAGCCATAAAACAGCAGCAAGGCCATGAGCGACACCGCCAAGCTGCCCCAAGCAGCCGGTAAGCCACTGCCCAACCATTGGCACAGTGCAGACCCCAGCCACAGCTTGCCCACCAGAAAGCCCCCCAGCACCACACCAAACAAGGCGGCGCATACGGTGCTGACCTCGATCCAACCGTTGGCTTTTACCAGGCGGTGTGCGGGCTCCATCTCGGTAATGAGGCCGTATTTGGCCGGGGCGTAAATGGCAGCGCCCAAACCCGCCACGCCGAAGGCCGCGACCGGGTTCAAACCCGCAAGCATGGAAAAACAGGCCAGGCACTTGATGCCATTGGCCACCATCATCACCCGGTGTTTGGGCCAGTGGTCGGCCCATGCGCCGACCCAGGGGCCCAACACAACATACGACAAGGTGAACATGAGCTTGAGCAGCGGAATCCAAAAGGCCTGCTGTTGTTGCTCTATCAAAGCTGCCATGGCCACCACCAGCAAGGCGTTGTCGGCCAGGGCGGACACAAACTGTGCCGCCAAGAGAATGAAGAAACCAGGCGCCAATGGGTAAGACCGTAGCGACTCAGGCCACTTCAGCCGCAGTTACAGCTTCAGGCACTACCTGTACGGCATTGGCGACGGGCAAGAAGTCGAGCGACTGGTCCCAGTAAATCAACTCCAGCTTGCCGTCCACGTGCTCGACCAAGGCGGAGCGGCTCTCCACCCAGTCGCCATCATTGCAATACAAGACACCGTCAATCATGCGAATTTCTGCGCGGTGGATATGGCCGCACACCACGCCCTGGTAGCCCCGCTTGTGCGCCTCGTGGGCCAAAGCTTTCTCAAAGTCCGCGATGAAGTTGAGCGCCTTTTTGACCTTGTTTTTCAGAAAGGCCGACAAAGACCAATACGGCAAACCCAAGCGCGCACGAAAACGGTTGAAGTGGCGGTTCAGTCGCAAGGCCAGCTCATACAGGTAGTCGCCCACATAGGCCAGCCACTTGGCGTACTTCACCACCGCATCGAAATAGTCGCCATGGATCAGCAGCAACCTGCGGCCGTCCACCAGTGTATGGCAAGCCTCTTCTGTGACTTCAATGCCGCCGAAGTGGTGACCTACAAAGCCACGCGCAAATTCGTCGTGGTTCCCAGGGATGTAGACCACGTGACAGCCTTTGCGGGCACGGCGCAGCAGCTTCTGCACCACGTCATTGTGGGCCTGGGGCCAATACCATTTGCGGCGCAGCTGCCAACCGTCGACGATATCGCCCACCAAATACAAGTAATCGCTGGTGTGGGACTTCAGGAACTCAATCAGGGCCTCGGCCTGGCATCCGGGTGTTCCCAAATGCAGATCAGAGATAAAAACGGCTCGGTAATGCATCCGGTCCTCATGGGTACAAATGTGAGTGGGAGCACCCGCGAATCAGGCGCGCCTCCTTGTCGAAGCGCGGCAAGCGTATTCAATTTGTATGACTGATTGATGAAAGACTGAATACTTAAAAACTCTGTAGCAACTGAAGGCCAGTGTGACTCTGCAGCAACTGGCACAGCGCAGCCGCACTCTCTTCCAGGCTGCCGGCGTTGACGATGTGCAGATCGCCATCGGCAAGGTCCACAGCGGCAGTTTGAGAACGAAGTACGCGCGCTTCGACTTCGTCAGCGGTTTCACGTTGGCGAGAGAGCAAGCGTTGGCGCACGATATTTTCAGGAGCACTAACATGCAGCACCGTCATGCCCGGACAACGCTCTCGTGCCTCTTGCACATAGGCACGTGAACCATTCACGATGACCCAGCCGCTGCGGTCTGTCATCTCAGTGCGGCGCACACCGTAGTACAGGCCGTGGGCTTGCCAGTGCAGCGCAAATGCACCCTCCTGCGCAAGCTTTGCAAAGTCCTCTTGGCCGATGGCCTCATGGTCCTCGGTGGCATCACCCGCCGCGCGCGTGATGGTGCGGCGCGCGAAATGCAGTGCCGGCTTAGGCTGCAAAGTCTGCACATGGCTGCGCAGCCAGTTCAACAAACTGTCTTTGCCCACGCCTGAGGGACCCATCACATAAATCAGTTTTGCCCTCATGGCGCAAACCCAAAACGCTGCACCCACCGAAAATCCGCTCCAGGCGCGTCCTCAACAAACCAGGACACGGCATCGATCAAGAGCCCGTCGCGCAGCACGGGTGCGAACCAGGACTGCGCATGCTCCATGAGCTCCATCACCCTCTCGTCAGGCAATCCGTCCAAGCGCCCGGTGAGGGTGAGGTGAAAGACAAATTCATCCATCACATAAGGGTAGCCCCACAGCGCCAGCATCTCAGCCTGGCGGGGGCTTAAACCACCCCGGCTGCGGCGCTCTATCTCACTGGGTGGCAGGGGCGCGGCGCAGTCGTGCAACTCTCGTACACAGGCCTCTGCCAGACCTTGCAGCGGCACACAGGGTTCCGCTGGCACCAAGGCCAAGAAATGACCCAAACGCGCCAACTTCATGGGCAATAAGAATGGGGCGCCAACACCTGCTGCCACGCCAAAAAACCCGGCATCAACGTCGGCGGTGGTGCGGTCTTGTGCCAGTGCAAAAGGTGCTTTCAGAGTGGCATGCCAGCCGTAGCGGCGGGGCTCCCGAGTGCACTGGGCAAACTCCGCGGGAGTCCACCCCTTGACCAAGGGCTGTGAATGCCCCTGCCCTGTGCGGGCACAGCGACCCAGCCACTGCGAGCCCAAGTCCCAGGCCAGGCTGTCCGGTGCAGGTGCAAAGTAGGCGGCGTGGCGGTAGGCGGGTTGCGGAAAGAGCATCAAGATCAAGCGCTGGGTGCGTCACAAAAAAGAAATACAGGCGTCTTAAAGTGCCTGTTGCTGACCATAGCCCGCCCATGTTGCACAACGATTACAAGCCTGAAGGCGCCCTCCCCCCAACGCAAAACGCTGAGCGCGCACGCTGGATCGCCTGCCTGGCCCGCGCACCGCAAGCCTGGTTGGAAGAACGATTGGGCGACTCCTGTGAAGGCGAATTGCAATGGCTGCGCCCGGCTGAAACCGGTCTCATGATGGTACAGGGCCGCGCAGGCGGCAGCGGCCAGCGCTTCAACTTGGGCGAAGTGAGTGTCACCCGCTGCGTGCTTAAGCCCGACCCGGCTCGCACCGCTTGTGCCCAAGTGGGTGTGGCCTATGTAATGGGTGGCTCGCACCGCCACGCGCAGTTGGCAGCGGTGGCCGACGCTTTGCTGCAAGAGCCGGCGCTGCATGCCCACTGGAACACTGTGTTGGTCGAACCCCTGCTGCAGATGCAAAGCGAGCAGGCCCAAACCCATAACACTCAAGCCCAGGCCACCCGTGTGGAATTTTTTACGGTGGCACGTGAAGCTGGTTCCGGCGCTGACGACGAGGGCGAGGACTAATGCAAACGCAACTCAAAGATTTAGGGCGCGGTTTCGCGCAGCCGGCGCTGTGCAGCCAGGACGTTTTTCGCCAGGTACTCACTGCGCTGTCCTTGCCCGGCCAAGTACAAACTCTGGACGCCCATGGCGCCCTCGCAGGCATGCATGCACCACGCGGCGCCCACCCTGCGGCAGCCGCCGTATTGCTGGCCTTGCTGGACCAGGATTGCAGGCTTTGGCTGTCGCCGGGGTTTGAAGGCAGTGATGCAGCGGCATGGCTGCGTTTTCACACCGGGTGCGTGCTGGTGACTGATGTGGCGCAGGCTGACTTTTGCTGGATTGCCCATGGCGCGGATCTGCCCGCGCTGAACCAACTCGCGCAAGGCAGCGCCGAGTACCCGGACACTTCCGCTACTTGCATCGTGCAGGTCGACGCGCTGAATTCTCAAGATACAGCGGTCGCCGCTTGGACACTCAGTGGCCCAGGCGTGAACGGCAGTGTTCAGATGCAAGTGGATGGGCTGGCACCTAACTTCGCAACGCAGCGACGCGAAAGCCAAACCCATTTTCCCTGTGGCGTGGACATGCTGTTCACGCACGGGCAGTCCCTGTTGGGCCTGCCGCGCTCCACCCTGATTGAAGGCTGAAGGCTTATGTACGTTGCCGTCAAAGGGGGCGAATCCGCGATTTTGGCCAGCTACGACTTGCTGGCGCAGGAACGCCGCGGCGACCCTGCAGTGGCCGAACTGAGCATCGAACAAATCTGCCAGCAACTGCGCTTGAGCGTGGACCGGGTAATGACAGAAGGCTCTGTCTACGACCCGCAACTCGCCGCTCTGGCCATCAAGCAAAGCGCAGGCGATTTGGTGGAAGCCATCTTTTTGCTGCGCGCCTACCGCGCCACCTTGCCACGCCTGGGCTACAGCGAGGCCCTGGACACGGCGAAGATGCACATCACCCGGCGCATCTCTGCCGCGTTCAAAGACCTCCCCGGCGGCCAGGTTCTGGGCCCGACGTACGACTACACGCAGCGACTGCTGGATTTCAGTTTGTTGGCCACCGGCGCAGCGCTGCCCGCAGCGCGCCAAGCCGCTGCCAGCACTGAGGCCACGCCCCGCGTGGTCGACCTGCTGCACCACGAAAGCCTGCTGGAAACACAGCACCCCCCCGAGGGCGATCCCGATCCGTTTGACCTGACACGCCAGCCGCTGCGCTTCCCTGCCGACCGCTCGGCGCGCTTGCAAAACCTGGCCCGTGCCGACGAGGGCTTTTTGCTGGCCATGGCCTATTCCACTCAGCGCGGGTATTCAGAGTCGCACCCCTTTGTCGGTGAAATCCGCTTTGGCACAGTGGACTTGTGCATCACACCGGAAGAGCTGGGTTTTTCGATCTCCATTGGCGACCTGCCGGTCACTGAGTGCCAAATGATCAATCAATTCCAAGGGAGCCAAACACAGCCACCGCAGTTCACGCGGGGCTATGGATTGGCGTTTGGCCACAGCGAGCGCAAAGCCATGGCCATGAGTCTGGTGGATCGGGCTTTGCGTGCCGAAGAGCTGGGCGAGGCCGTCACATCGCCCGCCCAAATGCAAGAGTTTGTGATGTCCCACAGCGACAGCCTGGAAAGCTCGGGCTTCGTCCAGCACCTGAAGCTTCCGCACTACGTGGACTTTCAGTCCGAGCTGGAGCTGGTGCGCAAGATGCGCCAGACCTTTGTCAGCCAGGAAAAACCCCATGCAGTTGACTGACGCCCAGACCACACAGGCCCCTACGGTGCGCGATCCGCACATCAATTTCGCCTACCTGGACGAGCGCACCAAGCGCATGATCCGCCGCGCCATTTTGAAAGCGGTGGCCATTCCGGGCTACCAAGTGCCCTTTGGTTCGCGCGAGATGCCGCTTCCTTATGGATGGGGGACCGGCGGCATTCAGGTGACCGCGTCCATCGTCGGGCCGCACGACGTGCTCAAGGTGATTGACCAAGGCTCGGACGATACGGTCAATGCGGTCAACATCCGCCGCTTTTTTCAGCGCACGACCGGGGTGGAAGTGACCACGGACACCTTGCAAGCCAGCATCATCCAAACCCGCCACCGCATCCCCGAA
>CAIYRQ010000172.1 GCA_903928635.1 uncultured beta proteobacterium
CCCAAAGGCTGGGCACCGTTGGTCACTTGCTTGGCAATATTCATGATGTCCGGGGTCACGCCAAAGGCAGCAGCGCCGGTGTAAGCGCCCATGCGGCCGAAGCCGGTGATGACCTCATCAAAAATCAACAGGATGTTGTTGGCAGTGCAGATTTCCCGCAGGCGCTGCAAATAACCCACGGGAGGCACCACCACGCCACCGGAGCCGGACATGGGCTCCACGATCACGGCGGCGATATTGGAGGCGTCGTGCAGGGTGATCAGGCGCAGCAGCTCATCGGCCAACTCCACGCCGTTGGCGGGCATGCCGCGAGAGTAGAAGTTGCTGGGCAGCTGGGTGTGAGGCAGGTGGTCGGCCTCAATGCCTTGGCCAAACATTTTGCGGTTGGCGCCAATGCCGCCCACGGAGATGCCGGCAAAGTTCACGCCGTGGTAGCCCTTTTCGCGTCCGATCAGGCGGGTTTTGGTGCCCTGGCCTTTGGAGCGCCAGTAGGCGCGCGCCATCTTGAGTGCCGTGTCTGCACACTCGGAGCCCGAACCGGTGAAAAACACGTGGTCCAAGCCATCGGGCGTGAGCGCGGTAATTTTGTTGGCCAGCTCAAACGACAGCGGGTGGCCGAATTGGAACGCAGGGGAGTATTCCAAGGTGCCGATTTGGCGGCTGACGGCTTCGGTGATCTCGGGGCGGGCGTGGCCCAGGCCGCAGCACCACAGGCCGGACAGACCATCCAAAATCTTGCGTCCGTTGCTGTCGGTGTAGTAAGCGCCTTCGGCGCTGACCATCATGCGCGGATTGGCCTTGAAATTGCGGTTGCCGGTGTAAGGCATCCAGTGCGCTTCCATCCAAGCCGCATCCATGGGAAAGGTGGACGTTGTGGTCACGGGGCCCCGGGCTTGGTGGGCAGCGGTTTCATGGGGTTTCATGGCGGACTCCTGGTCATCATGGGGCACCGCCGCGCGCGGCGACGGGGGCTGAAGTCGCATTGTGGGCACTTCTGTTACTCTCATAAAGTGAGAGTTATCACTATTCATTTGTAGTTTTATGAAACCAAAGACCCTCAGCCCGCTAAACACTGTCCCCGTAACTAGCCGGTCCGCCTTGGGCCAGATCAGCGACATGGACTTGCGCTTGCTGCGCGTGTTCCGCGCGGTGGCCGATTGCGGCGGCATGGCGGCAGCCGAGTTGGAGCTCAATATCGGCACCTCCACCGTGAGCCGCCACATCAAAGACCTGGAAACCCGGCTGGGCCTGGTGCTGTGCCGCCGGGGGCGCGCCGGTTTTGCGCTCACCCCGGAGGGGCAGCAAATTTATGCCCAGACCACCCAGCTGCTCGCGGCAACCGACGCATTTCGCAGCAGCGTGGATGAAATCCACCAACGCATGGGCGGGCAGTTGCAGGTCGCGGTGTTTGACAAGACAGCGAGCAATCCGCAGGCCCATATTGCCTCGGCCATCGCTTTGTTCACCGACCGGGCACCGGGTGTGGGCTTGAACCTGCATGTGTCCACCCTCAACGGTATCGAGCGCGGGGTGCTCGACGGGCAATTCCATATCGGCATCATCCCCGGCCACCGCACCTCAGACGCGCTGCAATACGCAGCGCTGTTCACAGAAAACATGCACCTCTATTGCGGCGCGGGCCACGCCTGGTTCGGCGCAGACCACCGTAGGCTGGACTGGGAGGCGGTGCGCTCGCTGCCCTTTGCCGGGCTGGGCTACCACTCTCCCAACCTGCAAATGAGCCAGCGGCTGCAACTCACCCGCAGGGCCACGGGCTTTGACCAGGAGTCCATTGCCACCTTGATTTTGTCGGGGCGTTTTTTAGGCTTCTTGCCGGACCACTATGCACACAGCTTTGTTGCAAGCGGGCAGATGCAAGCCGTCAATCCCGCTTCTTTTCAATACGACTGCGGTTTTTTCGCCATCACACGGCGCTCGCCCCAGGCCTCGCGCGCCACACGCTCGTTTTTGGCCTGCCTGGAAGAGGCCCACAGCCCAAGCGCTGCAGCCTGAACTAGCCCCGGTACATGGCAAA
>CAIYRQ010000173.1 GCA_903928635.1 uncultured beta proteobacterium
CCCTTTGTGCCAGGCTCTGAATACGCAGGCATTGTGCAAGCCGTGGGTGAAGGCGTGAAACACCTGCAGGTGGGCCAGGCGGTGGCTTGCCTGAGCGGCACCGGTGGCTTTGGCAGCCACACGCTGGCGCCTGCAGCCTTGTGCATGCCGCTGCCACCCGGCTTTCCGATGGTAGACGCTGCCGCCTTCATCATGATTTACGCAACCTCGTACCACGCACTGATAGACCGTGCCGCGCTCAAGGCGGGCGAAACCGTGTTGGTGCTCGGGGCTGCAGGGGGCGTGGGCACCTCGGCGATTCAGATTGCCAAAGCGGCAGGTGCGCGCGTGATCGCCGCCGCCTCAACCGACGAAAAATGCGCACTGTGCAAATCAATTGGTGCTGACGAGAGTATCAACTACAGCACTGCGAATCTGCGTGAGACTCTCAAAACCCTGACGGGCGGCAAAGGTCCCGACGTGATTTACGACCCGGTGGGAGGCGACTTTGCCGAGCCCGCGTTTCGCTCCATTGCCTGGCGCGGGCGCTACCTGGTGGTCGGATTTGCAGCGGGACCTATCCCCGCGTTGCCGTTCAACCTGGCGCTGCTCAAAGGTGCATCCATCGTTGGCGTGTTCTGGGGTGACTTTGCCAAGCGCGAACCCAAGTCCAACGCAGCCATGATGATGGAGTTGGCGCAGTGGTATGGCCAGGGCAAGATCAAACCGGTGATTGACCGTACCATGCCCATGGCGGAGCTGAAAGCCGCTTTCGCCCACATGGGCTCGCGCGGCGTGATGGGCAAACTGGTGATGGTGAACTAATACTTAGTGGCGGAAGTGGCGCACGCCGGTGTACACCATGGCGACGCCACGCTCGTCGGCAGCGGCCACGACCTCATCGTCGCGCATGCTGCCGCCGGGCTGGATGATGCAGGTCGCACCCGCGTCCACCACCACGTCCAAGCCGTCACGGAAGGGGAAAAACGCGTCGCTGGCCACCACGGTACCCGACAGGGTCAAACCGGCGTGTTCAGCCTTGATGCTGGCAATGCGGGCCGAGTCCAAGCGGCTCATCTGACCAGCGCCCACGCCCCGCGTTTGCCCGTCCAGACAAAACACAATCGCGTTGGATTTCACGTACTGCGCCACCGTCCAGGCAAACAGCATGTCCTGCAACTGCGCGGCCGTAGGTTGCACCTTGGTCACCACCCGCAGGTCGGCCAGTGTGAGCGTGTGGTTGTCCGCCGTTTGCAGCAACAGGCCGGAGCCAATGCGCTTGGCATCCACCGCATTGCGACCGCGCTCCCAAGCTGTGGCTCCTGCGGGCTGGCCCAAGGGATGAGGCAAGGCAATTTGCAATACACGCACATTGGCTTTCGCCTGGAAAATCGCCAGCGCTTGGGGCGTGAAAGCCGGTGCCATCAGCACTTCAACAAATTGCTTGGAGATTTGCGCTGCAGCGGCTTCATCCACCGTGCAATTGAAGGCAATGATGCCGCCGAATGCTGAGGTGGGGTCGGTCGCAAAAGCCTTGGCATAGGCAGACAAGGCGTCAGCAGCGATCGCCACGCCGCAGGGGTTGGCGTGCTTGACGATGACGCAGGCAGGCGTGTCAAAGCTCTTCACGCATTCCCAGGCCGCATCGGCATCGGCGATGTTGTTGAAGCTCAACTCCTTGCCCTGCAGCTGCTGCGCCGTGACCAGCGAGCCAGGCGCGGGGTACAGGTCGCGGTAAAAAGCGGCTTGCTGGTGCGGGTTCTCGCCGTAACGCAGGTCTTGCAGCTTGATAAAGCGGCCATTGGACTGCGCCGGGAATGCCGACATGCTTCCGTCAGGCTGAATACAGGACAGGTAGTCGCTGATCGCGCCGTCGTACTGGCTGATGCGGTTGAACGCCGCGACCGACAAGGAAAACTTGGTTTTTGCGCTCACCGCGCCGCTTGCCTGCAATTCCGCCACCACGGTGGCGTACTGCGATGCATCAGTGAGCACGGCCACATCTTTCCAATTCTTGGCCGCGCTGCGCACCATGGCGGGGCCACCGATGTCGATATTTTCGATCGCGTCTTCCAGCGTGCAACCCGGCTTGGCGACCGTGGCTTCAAAGGGATACAGGTTCACCACCAGCAAATCAATGGTGTCAATGCCATGCTCAGCCAAAGCAGCCATGTGGGTGGGCACATCGCGGCGGGCCAGCAAACCACCGTGCACGCGCGGATGCAAAGTTTTGACGCGGCCGTCCAGCATTTCTGGAAAACCCGTCATGTCCGCCACTTCGGTCACGGGCAGGCCGTTGTCTGCCAGCAGTTTGGCAGTGCCGCCAGTAGACAAAAGCGCTATACCCAAGCCATGCAGTGCCCGGGCCAATTCGACAATTCCGGTTTTGTCCGAGACGGAGAGCAGTGCATTCATAAGAGCTGGTGTTCCAATAGTTTTTTGCGAAGGGTATTGCGGTTCAAGCCCAGCCATTTGGCGGCCTTGGACTGGTTGTTGTCGGACGCGACCATGACCATTTCAAGCAAGGGTTTTTCCACGGCACGCACCAGCATGTCGTGCATGCCGTGGGGCTCCAGGCCGTCCAAATCGCGCAAATAAGCCTCCAGGCTTGCGCGCACACATTCATCGAGTTGTTGTTTGCTCATGCCGCCAATTCCAGGGCTGAGGCGTCTGCCAGATACCCGCCATCGTCCACCCTGCCCGTTTCACCGCGCTGACGCGCGGGTATGCGGTCCATCTGCATGTTGAGGTCGTCCAAATAATGGGCTACGGCCGTCAGCTGGCTCGCGCTGTCCTGCAAGGAATTCATCTGTTGACGAAAAGCCTCACCGCCGGGCAGGCTGTGCACATACCAGCCGATATGTTTGCGCGCGCTGCGCACACCAATGAACTCGCCATACAGGCTGTAGTGGTCATGCAAATGCTCCACCAATAGCCGCTTGACCTCGCTGACCAGTGGGGGTGCGAGGTGCTCGCCAGTCTCCAAAAAATGGGCGATTTCGCGAAAAATCCAGGGCTGGCCCTGTGCGGCACGCCCGATCATGATGGCATCGGCGCCTGTGCCTTGCAGCACCTCGCGCGCCTTCTCGGGGCTGGTGATGTCGCCATTGGCCACCACTGGAATACGCAGGGCGGCCTTGACAGCTGCAATCGTGTCGTATTCAGCGTCGCCCTTGTAGCCCTGCTCGCGGGTGCGGCCGTGCACCGTGACCATCTGCACACCAGCCTCTTGCGCGGCCAGGGCAATCGACAAGGCATTTTTATGGCTCTGACACCAGCCGGTGCGCATTTTGAGCGTGACCGGCACGTTGGACGGCGCACACGCTTGCACCACAGCGTCAATGATGGACAGCGCCAGCGACTCGTCTTGCATGAGGGCGGAGCCCGCCCATTTGTTGCAGACTTTCTTGGCAGGGCAGCCCATGTTGATGTCGATGATTTGCGCGCCACGGTCCACGTTGTAGCGCGCGGCCTCCGCCATCATCGCGGCGTCGGTGCCCGCGATTTGCACCGCAATCGGGCCCGGCTCTCCGTCGTGGTTGGCGCGGCGCGAGGTCTTGAGTGTGTTCCACAAATCAGGGCGCGACGTCACCATTTCGCTGACCGCATAGCCTGCACCCAGCCGTTTGCACAATTGGCGAAACGGGCGGTCCGTCACACCGGCCATGGGCGCGACAAACAGATTGTTGTCTAAAGCATAGGGGCCGATGAACATGGGGAGCGCGGGTGA
>CAIYRQ010000174.1 GCA_903928635.1 uncultured beta proteobacterium
GTTCATCCGAAGGCCTGATCCTGAACAAGGAGGCAAAGCGCATTCTCAACGTTCAAAAGGGCGACACGCTTTATCTGACCGAGGCGCCAGACGGGGCAATGCGCATCACGCCGTATAACCCAGAGTTTGAGCGTCAGATGGCCTTGGCGGAATCGATCATGCATGATGATCGTGAAATCCTAAAGGTGCTTGCTAAGTGAGCTGGCAATGGGTGCAGCGTGACACCGTTTTTGCAGTTCACGATAAGCAGCTGGCTGTCCATGGCGGCTTAGACGGCATACGCAATCTCAACGCCGTGGAGTCTGCACTGGAGCGGGCCAAAAATATCAATGCTTACGGAAACCCACCGCCCGATGTAGCGGATCTCGCCGCAGCCTACATTTATGGCATTGCAACCGGACACGGTTTCAACGACGGCAACAAGCGCACCGCTTGGGTGATTGGACGCTTGTTCTTGATGATTAACAACCAGACGCTGGTGTTCAATCAGGTGGACGCCATCAACTTCATGATGGCTGTTGCCGCCGGCACCATGTCGGAGCCGCAAGCCGCCCAATGGATACGGCAACGCCTCAATCCATAGATTTTTTGCAGGCTGGTTCTTAGGCCAGAAGCACTTCCCCCGCGAACGTCGCATAAAAATGTTTTCTAGCCGGTGCGCCCAAGCTCACGCCATGAGCCTGGGCGGGCCTATTCTGAAGCTCATACCAACTCCCTTGGAGATGCTTTCATGGCCGAAATCAACAGCGACGCAGATGTAGACACCCTGATCTGGTCTACCTTGCAGGGCAGTACCTGCGCACAGGACTACCTAGACTTCATCCGCCATGCCAGCGGGCGACTCGCGTCCTACGAGGATGCATTCTTGCTGGCCGAACGGTACTGGCGTCCCGTCGACGAATCCGAACAGGTGCAACTGTTTCCATCCAAATTTCCGGAAATCATTGCCGAAGTTCAGGCCCAGACCGATGGTGGAAATCCGGTCGCGATGCTGCACTTAGGCCAATTTTTCACCAAAGGCATCGGCATGAAGGCCGATGAAACCACAGGCCAAGCGTGGCTGCGCCGGGGTGCCGACCTTGGAAACGCCGACTGCATGATCTTGCTGGGCCACAGCTTGCGCAAAACCGACTGGACTGCGGCGCGGCAAGTGCTCGAGCACGCGGTTTCCCTCGGGCATGACTTTGCCCACCTGGAACTCGCAGAGATTGATCCCCAGCGCAGGCTTTACCACCTCGAGCAGGCCCTGAAATCTGAGAACTCCTACGTCTATGCCCTGTACGGGGAGCATCTGGTCAAGCAAAGCCAGACCGAACAAGAAAAAGCCCAGTACGTGCAATGGGTGCGCCGCGCGGCCACTGAGGGCGACACCTACGGGTGCTTGTTGCTCTCATCTTGGTATGGCTCGGGCAATGCCGGTTGTGCCAAAGACCCGGAGGTCGCCAACTACTGGCTGCGCAAAGGCAGCGAACTGGGGTCTGCCTCGTGCTATTCCATGCTAGGCCACCACGGCTTTTATGCGGAGGACGGCAAACTGGATTTTCTGAATGACCTGCGCAGGGCCTCCATGCTGGGCGACACTTGGTCGCAGAGTATTTTAGGTTGGCACGGCGTATGGCGCGGGCAAACCGTGCAAGCGCAGGAGGAGGGCGTGTTTTGGCTGCGAACTGCCGCGCGCCTGGGCTACAAAGCGGCCATGTTTCGTTTGTCTGAGGCACTCAGGGCAGGACGCGGCACCAAGGTCGATAACGCACAGGCCATCAATTGGCTAGAACTTTTCGTCAGTTGGCGTTAACTATGGCGTGTACCTGACGGCACCCACCATTCCCAGCACCATCATGGTGGGAAATACCGGCACCATCGGTACGCAGACGCTTTACACCAACAGCACCAAAACGGTGGGCAACGGCACGAGTGTGGTGAGCTATGTAGTAGAGGCCGATACCGCCACCACCGCCATCATTAACTTGATCGACAGAAGCTACAACGCGGGCGGCACGCTCATCGCCACCGAACAAGACCGCTACCGGATAGACGCCGTTGGCACCTTGACGCCAGTGAGCGCGGACATCCAGTACTCCTACACATCGACTACGCATCTGGTTTTTGCGTTTTGATGCGAGCTGATCCCAGAGTAAGTCGCTTCCTATTGACCCATCGCAAGCTTAGCCAGATGGGTGCTTTACGTACGGAAGAACACGAATAGACTGAAATTTATGTTCAAACATTGAACTAATTTAGAACATTCACGTCCTGATTTTTGTCATTCATTACCGGGATCACCATGAAAAAGACCCTCTACATAGCCCTTCTGACCGTGCCCGTGATATTCCTAGGCGCCTGCGCCCACCAAGAAGAGTCGCGCACCTTGGCGATTCAGAAGGTTGAGTCTGCCGGGCAGTCATACAGCGGACCACGCACACCCATGTCGGTGGGTAAGTTTGACAACCGGTCTTCCTTTCTGCGCGGCATCTTCACCGATGGCGTCGATCGACTTGGCAGCCAGGCCCAAACCATCTTGGTAACCCACCTCCAGCAAAGCCGCCGCTTCAATGTGCTGGACCGGACCAACATGACCGAGATTAAGGAAGAGGCCGGGATATTGAAAAAGGCCCAGAACCTGAAGGGTGCCGACTTTGTCGTTACCGGGGACGTGACCGAGTTTGGCCGCAAAGACGTGGGCGACAAGCAACTGTTTGGCCTGCTCGGACGTGGAAAAACACAGATCGCCTACGCCAAGGTGAATCTCAACATCATCAACACGTTGACGTCTGAAGTCGTCTTTTCCGCGCAAGGTGCTGGGGAATACAGCCTGTCTGAGCGGGAAATCATTGGCTTTGGTGGCACTGCCAGCTACGACTCCACCTTAAACGGCAAGGTGCTTGATTTGGCAATCCGTGAAGCGGTGAACAACCTGGTCAACGGTGTTGACAGCGGTGCATGGAAGCCGGGTCTCTGAATTAGCCTCTTTTTTTAGAAGGACTCCCATGTTCACCAAACTTATCCGCCTCACCGCATTGCTCGCCCTGGCATCCACCCTGGCAGCATGCGCCACCAAGACCCCTGCGCTTTATAGCTGGCAGGGCTACCAAGCCAACCTGGACGCCTACTTTCGGGCAAGCAGCTTGAGTCCCGATGCACAAGCACAACTCATGGAGCAAGACCTCCAGAAGATCCGAGCCTCCGGATTGGCCGTGCCGCCGGGTTACCACGCGCACCTGGGCCTTTTGTACGGCGAGCAGGGCGATTTGGACAAGTTTGCGCAACAAGTGGCGCTGGAAAAGAGCAAATTCCCGGAGTCCCAGACCTTCATGGACTTCCTGACGCGCAATTTCAAGAAGTGAGCGGTTTATGAAATTTCAAACCTTTTCCAAGATCGCCATTGCGTTCGTTGCCGTCTTTCTCATTGCGGGCTGCGCTACCAAAAAGCCGGGCTGGGACTATTCGGCCTACAAGGCGAGCAAACCCCGCTCCATCTTGGTGCTGCCCCCCATCAACAACTCACCCGATATCACTGCAACCTACAGCGTGATGTCCTTTGTGACCAAGCCACTCTCGGAAGCGGGCTACTACGTGATGCCGGTGGCCATGGTGGCCGAAGCCTTCAAAGAGAACGGTTTGACGCAGCCGTCGGATATGCACCAAACGCCGCCAGCTAAGCTGCGCGAGATTTTTGGCGCCGATTCGGCGCTGTACATCACTGTGACCAAGTTTGGTGTGTCGTACACCGTGGTGAATAGCGAAACGATGGTTCAGGTGCAAGGCAAACTCGTGGATCTGAAATCTGGTGCAACCCTGTGGCAAGGTGCCGCTCAGGCTTCCAGTGTCGAAGGCGAGCAACAGCAGCAGGGCGGTTTAGGAGCGCTGTTGGTGTCTGCGATCGTCAAGCAAGTCCTGGCCAGCACCTTCGATAATAGCCACAAGTACTCAGGCATGGCAACTGAGCGGCTGCTGGCAACCGGGGAAAAGAGCAACGGGCTGCTCTTCGGCCCCAGGTCGCCGAACTACGGCAAGGACTGAGCCGGGGCAGGGCGTTTACTTAATGCCGTACTTGGCTTTTGCGGCTGCGATACAGGCATCTTTGGCTTCTCCGGCCAGGGCTTGGCATTTTTCAGCGGCAACTTTGTGCTCGGCGTCGTGCTTGTCCTCCTTGACACAGATGTCTTTGTCATTGCCTGCCTGGGTGCCACAGTCTGACTTTTCGGTCTTGTAGTCACCCGCGCCAAATTGGCTGTGTTGGGGCAGCGTGGGTATTCGGCAGGCTATTTCGGAATTAAGCTGGGTCAGGTGAAAGCTCCGCACCCCGTGGCGCGGCCAAACGGGCAATAGTCAGTGTGCAACGCTTCTCAATCAGCGTGACAATTTGGTCGATGATGGGGTGCTCATTGCCTTTGCTATGGAACCTAGCCTGGGTGGCGCGCGCCAAGTCTGGTAAGCGCCTGGCTATGTCCACAATGCGTTTTTTCACCTGAGCGGGTGACAAGACTGCGTCGGTCGCGAATTGCTCCCAGTGCCGCCCCATTACTTCCGAGAACTTGTATTTGCTACCAATCTTCATGGCCATTTTTTCGGTCAATTGGGGGTAGACGGCGGTGCACAAGGCATCGTAAAGAGGCGTCAGCACGACACCCGCCGGTGTGTAGAGCAGCGAAAAGTTTTTGCCGTGGGCATCGTGGTTGCCGATCAGGGCGTTGAACACCACGAAGTCCAGCAGCTTGAGCGTCTGCGGTGCGCTGGGGCGGGTGGCGCTGCGCAAGAGTGCAAAAGCCTGCGTCAGACCGGGGCCTCCTTCGTTTTGGTACTTGTGCTCCGAGACAATCGCCAGCGCTTGGCAGAAGTCTTCTTGGTGTAGGCGCTGGCGTAGCAAACCGTTATGGCGGTCGTAGCGCTCAACCAGCAGGTAGTGGCGCTGCTGTGCGCCGTCGACGATGGTCTGGATTTGGGTGCGGGCAACATCTAGCTTGATCGCCCCGGCCAAAGCCATGCAAAAAGCTTCGTTGAATACGCTTCCATCGACCCCGGCAATGGGTGGCTTGAGGATGTGCGTACTGGGCGAGCCGTTCAGTGGCAGTCCGGTGCGCAAACCGTCAGTATCCAGAACCACCGGTAATTTGTCTTGTGCGCCAGCCAGTGAGAGGCGCAGACCGTCATCCCCCGCGCGCATGGGGCGCAGCGGCATTTCATCAAGAACCTGCAGCAGTTGTTTCGAATCCAGCCAGCGCACTTCTGGCGGAGCATCGGACGCCGGCGGCGTCTGGCCCGGCTCCAACAAGGTAACGGCACCAGCGCATTCACCTCCAAGGCTTTCGAGCAGGGCGTAGTCATTTTGCGCAGAGACCTGCAGTGTCTTGGCGATCTGCTTTCGTTTGCCACCTTCGGGCAATAGGCCTGCAAAGAATGGGCGGCTTGCATGGTCGTCAAACGGCTCAGGGCGAATCGGGAGCGATTGCGACAAGGCCGTAGTAACACCAGGCAAATAGGCAAAACTCAGCCGACCCTCGATTTGGGATAGCGTACCCACGTGTGCTCCTAGCAGCCAGACTTCCAGATGGCGCGCCATATCAGGCCAAGCCTTCCACTGCCAGGCTGGCGCCTAATGCGTGCAACACCTTTAGCAGGGTCTGCAAGCGCACGGTGGGCTTACCGGCCTCAAGCTCCACGATAAATCGCACGCCCACACCAGCGGCCAGTGCCAATTGCGGCTGCGTTAAACCCAACTGTCGGCGGGCAGCCAAAACTGCAGCCCCGAGTGCTTGCGGAGAATTGGTGGGTGTCACGTGCTTAGAAATCATGTTGATGTCCTGTTCGGGAAATTATCAGGCATCGTCAACAATAGTGCAACAAAATTTACCGATGGGGTAATTTCAGAGTTTGGAGCTACAAACTTCCATGAAATATTCCGATCGGGAATTCAGAATCTTTACTTGAATCAGCCATGAGCTCGCTGGACCACTGATTTGACCAAATGGGGAGTAGCAAGTCCTAGTCCGCACCTTCGATAACAGCCACAAGTACTCAGGCCTCGCAACCGAGCGGCTGCTGGCAACCGGGAAAAAGGGCAATGGGCTGCTTTTTGGCCTGAGGTTCCCGAGTTACGGAATGGATTGAGCTAGGTTGAGTTTTTAAATCAAATCCCGAACGATTGGATTTAAATAGATTTGCTTGCTGGCTTGCTTTCAACGGCTTATCGTCAACAACTGAAAACTGCCGGGCTTCAGTTCGGGGCGAACGCCCTCGGCCACTCGGGTTTCTATTTCCGCAGCGACCGCATACAAGATGTGCCGCACGGAGTCCAGGGCCAAAGTGCGCGCGGTGGGCTGGGTTGTTATCACTTGCTCAACGGCGAACGTGTCACCGTTTACCACCGTCATCGTTCCGACCATTTGTGCATAGCCTGTAATGCGTCTGACCACGGCGATATTTTTAAGGGCATCGGTTTGATGTGCGTCATCCGCGCGCGATAAAACCAAAATAAGGCTTGATGGTTTGATACATACAAGTAACAACCGTAATACATGTTGCAATTGAAGGTGCGCAAAGAACAATGGAGATCTCTTTAACTTCAAGGTGATTTCCATGTTCAATATCAAGTTAGCAAAA
>CAIYRQ010000175.1 GCA_903928635.1 uncultured beta proteobacterium
CGGAGACGTGCACCAGGCCTTCGATGCCCGGCTCGATCTCAACAAACGCGCCGTAGTCGGTGAGGTTCGAAACCTTGCCGAAGAGACGGGTGTTGGGCGGATAGCGGCGCGACAGGCCCACCCACGGATCTTCGCCCAGTTGCTTCATGCCCAGGGAGATACGGCGGCGAGCTTCGTCGATCTCGAGGATCATGACTTCGACTTCGTCGCCCAGCGCTACAACCTTGGACGGATGCACGTTCTTGTTGGTCCAGTCCATTTCGGACACGTGGACCAGGCCTTCGATGCCGGGTTCCAGTTCCACAAACGCGCCGTAGTCGGCGATGTTGGTGATCTTGCCGAACATGCGGGTGGCTTGGGGGTAGCGGCGGTTCACGCCCATCCATGGGTCGTCGCCCATTTGCTTCAGACCCAAAGACACGCGGTTTTTCTCGGTGTCAAACTTGAGGATCTTGGCAGTGATCTCTTGACCTGCAGTGACCACCTCAGAAGGATGGCGAACGCGGCGCCATGCCATGTCGGTGATGTGCAACAGGCCGTCGATGCCGCCCAGGTCCACAAATGCGCCGTACTCGGTGATGTTTTTCACCACACCGTGCACCACGGAACCTTCTTTCAGGGTCGCCATCAGGTTGGCGCGCTCGGCACCCATCGAGGCTTCCACCACAGCGCGGCGTGACAGCACGACGTTGTTGCGCTTGCGATCGAGCTTGATAACCTTGAATTCCATGGTCTTGTTCTCGTAGGGAGACAAGTCTTTGGTGGGGCGGGTGTCGACCAGGGAGCCGGGCAGGAAGGCGCGGATGCCGTTGACCAACACGGTCAAACCACCCTTGACCTTGCCGCTGGTGGTGCCGGTGACAAATTCGCCGGATTCCAGCGATTTTTCCAGGGACATCCACGAAGCGAGGCGCTTGGCGGTGTCACGGCTGACGATGGTGTCGCCGTAGCCGTTTTCCATGGCCACGATAGCCACAGAGACAAATTCGCCTACTTGAACTTCGAGTTCGCCTTTGTCGCTCTTGAACTCGGACAGGGGCACATACGCCTCGGACTTCAGTCCGGCATTGACCACAACAAAGTTGTGCTCGATGCGGATGACTTCAGCGGTGACGACTTCACCGATGCGGGTTTCAGAGGCTTTTTGTGACTCTTCAAATAGGGCTGCGAAAGATTCAGACATGCTGTGTGCGGAAAAAAACCGCGGGGTTAAGTTGTTGAACCCCAAGACCATGCGCATGCAGCGCGAAGGGAGTCTTGGGGACCTTGCAAAGGCATCCAATGCCTTTGGCTTCTAACGCCAGACTTTCAAACGGCGGCTGCTGTTTAAAAAGGCTGCTTGCTTTGCCACCAGTCCAACACCAGGTTCACAGACGATTCGACCGTGAGTTCGGAGTTGTCTAGCAGTTGGGCATCTTGTGCGGGTTTGAGAGGCGACACGGCACGCTGGGTGTCCCGGGCGTCGCGTGCTTCCAGATCCGCGCAAAGAGTGTCGAGTGTAGCCGAAATTCCCTTTGAAATCAACTGCTTATAGCGCCTTTGCGCCCGGCAGGCGGCGCTGGCCGTCAAAAACACCTTGAGCGTGGCCTGCGGAAAGATCACTGTGCCCATGTCGCGCCCGTCGGCCACCAGGCCCGGCAGCTTGCGAAAACTGTGCTGCAAGTCCACCAGTGCGGCGCGCACGGGCGCCAAAGTCGACACGGCAGACGCGTTCATGCCCGCTTGTTCGGTGCGGATGACGTCGCTGATGTCTTCACTGCCCAGCCAGACTTTGTCGCCCTCAAAGCGAATCGCCAACCCGGCTGCCAGGGCAGCGATAGCGTCCGCGTATGCCTCATCGAGCTTCAATCCGGCCTGCAGTGCGGCGTAGGCCGTGATGCGGTACAGCGCGCCCGAGTCCAGGAAGTGGTAACCCAGCCGCGCTGCCAGTTGGCTTGCCAGCGTGCCTTTGCCCGAGGCCGTGGGGCCATCCACGCACAGCACCGGAATCGAGTCGGGCACGGCCTGCGCCACGCCAAACAAGACTTCAAAGTAGTCAGGAAAGGTCTTGGCCACGCACTTGGGGTCTTCAATACGCACCGGCACCCGGGCGGGGTTGAAGGCCGCCAGCGAAAAACACATGGCCACGCGGTGGTCGTCGTAGGTATGGATGCTGGCGGCTTTCCAGCCATCGGCGGGCAGGGGGTGCACACGCAGCCAGTCCGGCCCTTCATCGACCTGGGCGCCGAGTTTGCGCAGCTCTGTTGCCATGGCGGCAATGCGGTCGGTTTCTTTGACGCGCCAACTGGCGATATTGCGCAGCTCGCTGGGGCCGTCGGCGTAGAGCGCCATCACGGCCAGGGTCATCGCGGCATCGGGAATATGGTTGAAGTCGCCGTGGATGGCGCGCAGCGGCCACTCCCCGCGCGAGATGTGCAGCCAGTTCGGTCCTTGCTCCACCAACGCGCCCATCGCCTGGGCGGCTTCGACAAAGCGAATATCACCTTGGATGGACGCCGCGCCCACGCCTTCAATGCGGATGCCTGCACCGGGCGTGATGGCACCCAGTCCAATAAAGTAGCTGGCCGACGAGGCGTCTGCTTCCACATGGATGTTGCCTGGCGAGCGGTAGTGGCTGCCTTTGGGAATCACAAATGCGCCGCTGCCGTCGGTGCGTACTTCAATACCGTAGCGCGCCAGCAAATTGAGTGTGATGTCGATGTAGGGCTTGCTGATCAGTTCACCCACCACTTCGATGGTGATGTCCTGCTCCTTTGCGACCAGCGGCAACGCCATCAGCAGGGCTGTCAAGAATTGGCTCGACACATCACCACGCACCCGGATCGGCGCTTGCAACTGCAATGCGGGCTTGCCAATGCGCAGAGGCGGGTAGCCCTCCTGACCCAGGTAGCCCACATCACAACCCAGCAGGCGCAATGCGTCCACCAGGTCGCCGATAGGACGCTCATGCATGCGGGCCACGCCGGAGAGTGTGTAATCGCCGCCCAGCACGGCCAAGGCGGCCGTGAGCGGACGCATGGCGGTGCCGGCATTGCCCATGAAAAACGCGATGGGCGCGTGGTGCTTTACTGCGCCCCCGAGCCCGGTGATGGTCACCGTATTCGTTTGTACGTCTACGCCACAGCCGAGCTGCCGCAAGGCCTGCAGCATCACCCGCGTGTCGTCGGAGTCCAGCAGGTCGTGAACCACCGTCGTGCCTTCGCACAAGGCCGATAACAAGAGCACCCGGTTGGAAATGCTCTTAGAGCCGGGCAGTGCCACCGTGCCTTCGGCGGATTGCAGCGGGGGAAGGTCGAGAAATGCGGTGGAGAACATCAGTGGTCTGCGGCTGCGCCCAAGTGCCAGGCAGAGCGCGCAGTGCTGGCTTGGTGGATGAGGGATTGAATGGCTGCGGGGTCGGCCTGGGAAACTGCCTGCTGCAGCGCCGTCAAATTGGCCTGAAAGCTGCCGATTTGGGCCAGCACTTCGTCGCGGTTCGCCAGAAAAATGTCACGCCACACTGCCGGGTCGCTGGCCGCAATGCGGGTGAAGTCGCGAAAGCCGGGGCCCGCCAATGACAGCAGCTCAGCCGAATCGGCTTGGCTGGTAATGGCGTTCATCATGGCAAATGCCAGCAGGTGGGGCAAATGGCTTACGGCGGCAAAGGCGGCGTCGTGGGCCGGCGCGGACATCTGGCGAACGCGGCTGCCTAAGGCACGCCACACAGCGTCAGCCTGTGCAAGTTGCGCGGCGCCCGTAGCAGAGTTGGGCGTCAGGATCACTTGGCAGCCCTGGTACAAGGCAGGGTCGGCGTGCTCCACGCCGGCCACCTCTTTGCCTGCAATCGGATGCGCGGGTACGAAGTTGGCAATGGAAATGCCCAGCGCACGCTCGGCGGCGGCGACTACATCGCATTTGGTGGAGCCCACATCCATCACCAGTGACGAAGGCGACAGGGAGCCAGCCAGAGCGGCCAAAGTGGACTCGGTGGCAGCCACCGGCACGGCCACCAGCACCAGGTCAGAGCCTTGAGCGGCCTCGGCAGCGCTAATCGCCACGGCGTCCACCACACCCATGGACAGGGCGCGCTCCCGGGTGGATGCCGATGGGCTGAAACCCACCACACGTCCCACCAGCCCGGCGCGCTTGAGCGCCAAGGCAAATGAGCCGCCCATCAGACCGCAGCCCACGAGGCCGAGTTGTTTAAACATCACGTTTGGTTCCCCCTTCGCGGCCTTCAGTCGGCCAAGGGGTAGGTGCCCAGCACTTTGTAAAAAGCGCAGAGCTGTTGCAAGTCGTGCAGCGCCGCCTGCACATGGGGCTGCGACGGGTGACCTTGCAAGTCGATATAAAAGAAGTACTCCCATTGGCCCGAACGGGCCGGGCGGGATTCAAACCGCGTCATGGACACGCCGTGCTGCTTGAGCGGCACCAGCATGTCGTGCACTGCGCCGGGACGGTTGGGTACCGACACCACCAGGCTGGTGCAGTCCCGCCCGCTCGCGCCGGGTGCGGGCAGGGTGTCTGGCAGGCAGACGACCACAAAGCGGGTGCGGTTGAACGCATCGTCCTGAATCGCCCGGGCCGCCAAGTGCAGCCCAAAGGCAGCGCCTGCGCGCTCGCTGGCAATCGCCGCCCAACCGGGGTTGGTCGCGGCCAGGCGGGCGCCTTCGGCATTGCTGGACACTGCGCGGCGCTCGGCATGGGGCAGGTGGGTGGTGAGCCATTGCTGGCATTGGGCCAGCGCTTGCGGATGCGCCATCACCACTTGGATGTCGTCCAGACTGTTGCTGGCGCGCAGCAGGTGGTGGCGCACCATGAGGCTGATCTCGCCCACGATGTGCAGTGGCGTGGTCAGCAGCAGGTCCAGGGAGCGGGTGACCACCCCCTCGGTGCTGTTTTCCACTGGCACCACCCCGAACTGTGCTGAACCGGCCGTGGTGGCATGGAAGACTTCGTCAAAGCTATTGCACGCAATGTGCGAAATGCTGGAGCCAAAAAAGCGCAATGCGGCCTCTTCGCTGAAGGTGCCTGCGGGGCCCAGGTAGGCCACGCGCTGCGGCGCTTCGAGCGCGCGGCAGGCGGACATGATTTCGCGCCAGATAAAGGCCACGCTCTCGGGCTTGAGCGTGCCGTGGTTGCTGGTTTGGGCGTTGGCGTGTTGCAAATTGCCAATCACCTGCGCTTCGCGCTCAGGGCGAAACACGACCGAGCCTTCGGTCTTTTTCAGATCACCTACCTCGTGGGCCAGTCCCGCACGGCGGTTGAGCAGGGCCAAGAGCTCCAGGTCCAAGGCATCGATTTGTACACGCAGTTCAGACAGTGTTTTGCTCATCAAAGTTTCCTGTTTCACGGTTCAGCCGTGGGTGCGCTCGAAGGCCTGCATGTAATCCACCAGCGCCTGCACACCGGCCAGCGGCATGGCGTTGTACAAACTCGCGCGCATACCGCCCACCGTTTTGTGCCCCTTGAGTTGCAGCAAGCCCGCGCTGGCGGCACCTAGCAAGAACGCATCGTTCAAGGATTCGTTGCGCAGAAAAAATGGCACGTTCATGCGTGATCGGCAGGCGTGTGACACGCGGTTGTAGTACAGGCTGGAGCGGTCAATGGCCTGGTACAGCAACTGCGCCTTAGCGATGTTTTGCGCCTCAATGGCCGCAATGCCACCTTGGCGCTGCAACCAGTCGAACACCAGACCGGCCATGTAAATCGCGTAAGTGGGCGGCGTGTTGTACATGGAGCCGTTGGCCGCCACGGTTTGGTAGTTGAAAGCGCTGGGGCAGATGGCCAGTGCGTGGCCCAACAAGTCTTCGCGCACAACCACCAGCGTCAGACCCGCAGGCCCGAGGTTTTTTTGCGCGCCGCCAAAGGCCAGGCCCACACGGCTCCAGTCGACGGGGCGCGACGCGACCTGCGAAGAAAAATCGACCACCAGTGCAGCGTCTGATCCCAGCGCTTTCAGGTCGGGCAGGGCGTGGTATTCCACGCCATGAATCGTCTCATTGCTGCAAATGTGCACATAGCTCGCACCGGCGCGCACATTCCAGGTTGAGGTGACGGGTATGTCCACAAAGCCATCGGCCTGCCCGCTGGCGGCAACATGGGTGCTGCTGTACTTGGCGGCTTCCTGGTGGGACTTTTGGCTCCAACTGCCGGTCAGCACAAAGTCGGTCTGGCCTTGCTGTCCGGCAGGCGCACGCAGGGCGCTCAGGTTCAAGGGGACGATGGCGTTTTCGGCTAGGCCACCGCCTTGCATGAACAGAATCTTGAAATGCTGCGGCACCGCTAGCAGTGTGCGCAGCGTGGCCTCGGCATGGGCGCAAATCGCCATGAACTCCGTGCCCCGGTGGCTCATCTCCATCACCCCCATGCCGCAGCGCTTGCCGCTGGCATCGGGCCAGTCCAACATCTCGCGGGCCGCTTGCTCCAGCACCTCTTGCGGCATGGTGGCCGGACCGGCCGAAAAGTTATAGGGTCGGGTCACGCTGGGGGCCGGGCTCAGGCGTCGGTGGGGGTGTCGCCATCAGTGCCGGATTCGGGCGCGTCGCCGGACTCCGACGCATTGGCGTCGTTTTCCACAATGCGCTGCAGGCCGCTGAGTTTGGAGCCTTCGTCCAAGCCGATCAGGGTCACGCCCTGGGTGGCACGGCCCAGTTCACGGATCTCGCTCACCCGGGTACGCACCAACACGCCCCGGTCGGTGATCAGCATGATCTCGTCCTCGGCATGCACCAGCGTCGCAGCCACCACCTTACCGTTGCGCTCGGTTTGCTGAATGGCGATCATGCCTTTGGTTCCGCGCCCATGGCGGGTGTATTCGACGATGCTCGTGCGTTTGCCGTAGCCGTTTTCGGTGGCGGTCAGCACGCTTTGCAGCTCGTCCTCGGCCACCAGCATGGCGATCACGCTTTGGCCTTCTTCGAGGTTCATGCCCTTGACGCCGCGCGACTGGCGTCCGTGCGCGGTAACTTCGTCTTCGTTAAAACGCACGGCCTTGCCGCCATCCGAGAACAGCATCACGTCGTGCTGGCCGTCGGTGATGGCCGCACCAATCAAGAAGTCGCCTTCGTCCAGGTTGACGGCAATGATGCCGACCTTGCGTGGGTTGCTGAAGTCGTCCAGCGGCGTCTTTTTGACAATGCCTTGCGACGTCGCCATGAACACATACTGGTCCGCCGGGAAGGTGCGCTTGTCGCCGGTGAGCGGCAGCACCACGGTGATTTTTTCGCCGTCTTGCAGCGGGAACATATTGACAATCGGCCGTCCGCGCGAGCCACGCGAGCCCTGGGGCACTTCCCAGACCTTGAGCCAGTACAAGCGGCCTCGGTTGCTAAAGCACAAGATGTAGTCGTGCGTGTTGGCAATAAAGAGCTGGTCCACCCAATCGTCTTCTTTGGTAGCGGTGGCCTGTTTGCCGCGTCCGCCACGCTTTTGCGCGCGGTATTCACTCAATGGCTGGCTCTTGATGTAGCCGCTGTGGCTGAGTGTGACCACCATGTCGGTGGGCGTGATCAGGTCTTCGGTACTCAGGTCAAATGAGCTGTGCTCCACCAGGCTGCGGCGTGCGCCGATCTTGCTTTGGCCGAATTCCTGGCGAATAGTGCCCAGCTCTTCGGTGATGATGGTAGAGACACGTTCCGGCTTGGCCAGAATGTCCAGCAGGTCTTCAATCTCCGCCATCACCTCTTTGTATTCGGCAACGATCTTGTCCTGCTCCAGGCCCGTCAGGCGCTGCAGGCGCATTTGCAAAATTTCTTGCGCTTGGGTGTCCGAGAGGCGGTACAGGCCGTCGCTGCCCATGCCAAACTCTTTTTCCAGGCCGTCGGGGCGGTAGTCGTCAGCATTGATCACGCCGCCGTCGCTGCGGCTGCGCGTGAGCATTTCGCGCACCAGTTTGCTGTCCCAACTGCGGGTCATTAGTTCGGCTTTGGCCACCGGTGGGGTGGGTGCATTGCGGATGATGGCAATAAAGTCGTCAATATTGGCCAGCGCGACTGCCAGACCTTCGAGCACATGGCCGCGTTCGCGGGCTTTGCGCAGGTTGAACACCGTGCGGCGTGTCACCACCTCGCGGCGGTGCTGCAAAAACACCTGAATAAGGTCTTTGAGGTTGCACAGCTTCGGCTGCCCGTCCACCAAGGCCACCATGTTCATGCCGAAGGTGTCTTGCAGTTGGGTTTGCTTGTACAGGTTGTTGAGCACCACTTCGGGCACTTCACCGCGCTTGAGTTCAATCACCAGGCGCATGCCGGACTTGTCCGACTCGTCTTGAATGTGGCTGATACCTTCAATCTTCTTCTCGTGCACCAGCTCGGCCATGCGCTCTTGCAGCGTCTTTTTGTTAACCTGGTAGGGCAGCTCATCCACAATGATGGCCTGGCGCGCGCCCTTGTCGATGTCCTCAAAGTGGCATTTGGCGCGCATCACCACCTTGCCGCGTCCGGTGCGGTAGCCGTCTTTGACACCGTTGATACCGTAAATAATGCCGGCCGTCGGAAAGTCCGGCGCGGGCACGATGTCCATCAGGTCATCGATAGTCGCGTCGGGGTGGCGCAGCAAATGCAAGCAGGCATCCACCACTTCGTTCAGGTTGTGCGGCGGAATATTGGTGGCCATGCCCACGGCAATACCGCCCGAGCCGTTCACCAGCAAATTAGGAATGCGGGTGGGCATCACCAGTGGCTCTTTTTCCGAGCCGTCGTAGTTGGGCCCGAAATCCACGGTTTCTTTATCCAGATCAGCCAGCAACTCGTGGGCGATCTTGGCCAGACGGATCTCGGTGTAACGCATGGCGGCCGCGTTGTCACCGTCCACTGAGCCGAAATTGCCCTGGCCGTCCACCAGCATGTGGCGCATCGAAAAGTCCTGTGCCATACGAACAATGGTGTCGTAGACCGACTGGTCACCGTGGGGGTGGTATTTACCAATCACATCACCCACGATACGCGCCGACTTCTTGTAAGGCCGGTTCCAGTCGTTGTTGAGCTCGTGCATGGCAAACAGCACGCGCCGGTGCACCGGTTTGAGGCCGTCGCGGGCGTCGGGCAGGGCGCGCCCCACAATGACGCTCATCGCGTAGTCCAGGTAGCTGCGCCGCATCTCCTCTTCAAGGCTGATGGGCAGAGTTTCTTTGGCGAACTGTGTCATGGGTGTTTTTACTTATATACGGACTGGATCAAGCCCGTCATTCTACGACCCGCTGCTTTGCACCGTCTGGGTGCGCTTCTGTGCTGATCTAGCGCAAAGGTGTCACCTGCAGGCAACGGGTTTCGCTATTTTGGGGCGGTGCTGTGGCACAATCCCCAAAACGCCAAGCCTTGCATGGGGCAGTCGGCGCCTAATACACCTTGTCCGCAGCCTGGCTGCATTTGATTCCGAAAAGGAAATAGCATGATTAAGTTGAATAAAGTTGCAGCCGTTCTCGCCATTGCTGCCTTCGCATCCGTGGCTGGCGCGCAAGAGATTCACAACTGGCGCAATTCCACTGGCGACGTGTGGAAAAATTCCACCGGCCAATGCTGGCGCGATGCTGTCTGGACACCTGCAACCGCTGCCGCAGCATGCGATGGCGCTATTGCAGCACCCGCAGCACCTGTGGCCGCAGCGCCTGCACCAGCCCCTGCTGCTGCGCCAGCACCCGCTGCTCCCGCACCCAAGGCTGCACCTGCTCCCGCGCCCGCTGCAGCAGCACCCGTGGCAACCAAAGTAACTTACGCCGCTGACGCCTTCTTTGACTTTGACAAGAGCGTTCTGAAGACCGAAGGAAAAGCCAAGCTGGACGATCTGGCTGGCAAGCTCAAAGGTATTAGCCTGGAAGTGATCATCGCTGTGGGCCACACCGACTCCGTGGGTACCGATGCTTACAACCAAAAGCTGTCGGTGGCTCGCTCCGAAGCCGTGAAAGCCTACTTGGTGTCCAAAGGTGTTGAAAAGAACCGCATCTACACCGAAGGCAAGGGCGAGACCAGCCCTGTGGCTGACAACAAAACCACCGAAGGCCGTGCCAAAAACCGCCGCGTTGAAGTGGAAGTTATTGGAACCCGCTCAAACTAAGACATTCAAGCCCTCGGGCTTGTGTTGAAAAAGACCCGCTTCGGCGGGTCTTTTTCGTTGCAGACCGGATTTACGGGTAAACCCTTGATAATCGCCTTATGAACGCCCCACACAGCATCAACGCCGACCCTGCCGAACTGGCCAAATTTTCTGAGCTGGCCCACCGCTGGTGGGACAAAGACAGCGAATTCCGCCCCTTACACCAAATTAACCCCCTGCGTTTGGAGTGGATCAACTCACTCTGCCCGGTGAAAGGCCTGAGCGCGCTGGATGTGGGCTGTGGCGGCGGCATCCTGGCTGACTCTATGGCCCGCCGTGGTGCCCAGGTGTTGGGCATTGATCTGTCGACTAAGGCCTTGCGGGTGGCCCAGTTGCATGCGCTGGAGGCCGAAACCACCGGTGTGCGCTACCGCGAAGTCAGCGCCGAGGCACTGGCTGCGGAGGTTCCGGGCAGTTTTGATGTGGTCACCTGCATGGAAATGCTGGAGCACGTGCCCGACCCGGCGTCGGTGGTGCAGGCCTGTGCGACGCTGGTCAAGCCTGGCGGCTGGGTGTTTTTCTCGACCATCAACCGCAGCCCGTGGTCGTTTTTAGCGGCCATTGTGGGTGCGGAATATGTGCTCAACCTGCTGCCGCGCGGCACGCATGAATACGCCAAGATGATCCGCCCCAGCGAGCTGGCCGCCTTTTGTCGCCGGGCGGGCCTGGACGTGCTGCACACCCGTGGCATGGACTACAACCCTATGACGCAGCGCTACGCCATGGTGCAAAGCACAGCGGTGAATTACCTGTTCGCCACCCAAAAGCTTGCCTGAGCCTGCCATGACTGTTTTCACCAGCGTTGCGGCCGTTCTTTTTGACTTGGACGGCACGCTTATCGACAGCGCGCCCGACTTGGGCGGTGCCGCGGACCAAATGCGTGTGCAGCGCGGGCTGCCATCGTTGCCGCTGGATGCCTATAGACCCATGTGCGGGGCAGGGGCCCGAGGCATGCTGGAAGTGGCCTTTGGTATCACGCCGGAGCATGCCGATTTCGAGGCCATGCGCGAAGAGTTTTTCAGCAACTACCAGGCCTGCATGACGCAGCGCACCTATGCCTTTGACGGTGTGCCGGAGCTGATCCACGCCTTGCAGGCGCGTGGCTTGGCCTGGGGTGTGGTGACTAACAAATCGAAACGCTTTACCGATCCGCTCACCGCAGCCATGCCTCTGTTTGCAACGGCAGGCGCCATCGTGAGTGGCGACACCACGCCGCACGCCAAGCCGCACCCCGCGCCGCTGCTGGAAGCGGCTCAGCAACTGGGCTTGGCGCCCGATTTGTGCTTGTACGTGGGTGACGACGAGCGCGACATCGTCGCCGGTCACGCCGCTGGCATGCGCACCGTGGCTGCAACGTATGGCTACCTGGGCAGCAAAACCGACGTGGCGGCCTGGAATGCCCATGCGCAGATTAAATCTCCACTGGCGCTCTTGCAATTGATCGCAAGCGCCTAAAATACGGGCTTGGGGCTGCACTGGTTTCGACGTGGGTACGGAATCGCTGTGGTGCATGTCGAGCTGAATGCGCTCGTAAAACAGATTCAAAAAAACTAACTGCAAACGACGAACGTTTCGCACTCGCTGCTTAATAACCAGTGAGCC
>CAIYRQ010000176.1 GCA_903928635.1 uncultured beta proteobacterium
CCAAATGAGCCCGCTTGCGTTCGAGCAACTTCAAACCGGAAGTTGATTTATGTCTATGAAAGCGGGTGACGTCCAACCTGCCAACTTATGGGACAACTGCTGGGTATGCCCTGTTCTTGAAATTGGCTTCCCTCCCGCCAACTGGCTCGACCTCACTGAAGCAGATGTACCTGTCGATGCCCTGTGCCGAAAGCACAACACGACTGCTGTTCAGGAACCTGGAGCAAGACGAACTGATCTACTTGCCCAGAGATCAGGTTGACCAGCGATTCAGGGAGTTCAAGTTGACTCCGAAGTTTCAGACGGTGATTGCGGAGTGGGAAGAGTTCATTGAGTCTGTCTGGTCTGACTAGAGACACCACTCCGTCCCCTCAACCGGTCATCAGCACCCATCAGAGGCAGACAGCCGCCCCACAGAACCCAAGCACCATCCACTTTGGGAGGGCACCCTAAAATGCCCCGTCCCTCGCCGTAGCACAATGGATAGTGCGCATGCCTCCTAATACCTCCAATTTGGCAATGAATATCCAGTGTTTATCCTCAGTGATCACCATCAGAGTGTGTCCAGTGGATTGACACAAACTGGGGGTGGAATGGGTGTCCCCAGTTCTACCCCATAGCTGATTTCCTCTGTAGGTTGCCCAGTCGATGGGGCAAAACCAGTCCAAAAATCCAGTCTGAGCCTGTTGTATTCTTCCTGATTCCAAGGGATGGTCTCCGTACCTCAATACGGAACATCACCATCAAGTGGAACCCCTCACCAAACGTCAATCCGTCGAACTGGTCAAGTTCATCATCGACCAACAAGGCAGCAATCTGACCAAGAGGAAATTCACAGAACTGGTGCTGGACTGCTTTGAGGACATCTCTGGCTTGGAAGGTTTATCCCCACCCCAAGCCAGAGAAATCATCAACACCCTCTGGAGCATCTACCGTGGCAAGTCCAAAACCTGACCCATCAGCCGTCAAAACCGTCATCGAACCCACTAACCCCACCCGCTACCGACAAGCCATTGCTCTAGGCAAAGCAGCACTTGCTTCAGAAAACAGCAAGGCAGCTGCCGCAAGGGTGATTTATCAGGAACTGGTCGATGAACCTCGGGAGGTGGTGCTCAGAGCATTCATTGAGGGTGCCAATGTCACACCCAAGGGCAGTCCGACGTATTTTTACAACATCAGCCGCAAGTTCAAACGGCTTAAAAATCAGGCATCAAAAACCTGATTTGCCGTTGTCCTAGAGTGGATTTCAGGGGAAAGTGGACGCATAGCAACCAACCACCCCCCTCCAAATGGCTATCGCAAAGCGTGACGGTTCCAAGTACTGGTACATCCAGTTCCAGTACAACGGCAAGACCTATATCAAGTCATCCAAGACATCTGACAAGCCTCTTGCCGAACAACTGGAATCCAACTGGCGCAAACAACTGATTGAGCAGCAGCAGTTGGGGTTCAAAGCCCAGCTGGAGACTGTCAAGGCATTCCAGATGTTTGCCAACTCCAAGAAACAGCTGACCAGCAACAAGTACATCACTCTGGCTTGTAACCGTGCTGCTGAATTCTGGTCAGGTGTCCAATTCATCCACCAAATTGCCACCCGTGACATAGAACACTGGCGTTTAGAGCTGCAAAACCGGGGGTATGCCAACCAGTCGATCAAACATATGCTCAATCAGGTCAGTGGCACCATCAAGTACGTCAAACGGATGGGCTACCAGACAGCAGATATCGAGATGCCCAAAATCAAGCTGTCCAAGGGACGTTTACGGTACCTGACGGATGATGAAGAACAACGTTTACTGTTAGCCATTGACCCCAAGCGTGATGTCAAGTGGATGGCACCCTATGAAGAACGCAGAGAATTCCTCAAGGCTCAGATGCAGGACTTCTATGACTTGGTCGTCGTGCTGCTCGACACTGGTGCCCGTCACGGTGAAATCTGTACGCTGCAATGGTCAGCCATCAACCTGACCAACCGTACGATCGCCCTGTGGAGACCCAAGGTTCGCAACGAGTCAGTTTTGTATATGACAGACCGTGTTTTTGACATCCTGAGCCGTCGAAGTGTCAATCCATTGAACCAGTTCGTGTTCAACGACAAGAAGGGCTTGGCTCGGAACAATGTCAATTTGACGTTCAAGAAGGCTTTCGAGAGGGCTGGCATCACTGGTTGCACAGCCCACACTCTGAGGCATACCCACGCAACCCGTTTGATTCAGAACGGCTTGAACCTCTATGAAGTCAAAGAAATCTTGGGTCACGCTGACATTGAGACGACGATGCGCTATGCCCACATTGAACAGGCTCAGGTGTCACTCAAGGCTCGGGACGTGATTAACAAGCTCAACAGCAGCCAGAGGGCTACCGTACAGCAATAACTGTGACAGAGACTGTTTTGCTGCCCAGCTTGGCTATTTCCTTGGCAACTGTGGTGGCAGTCCCGTTGTGAACGGCAAGGACTGTGAAGTCCTTTTCACGTTTCAACTGGTCGATCAATTCGGTCTTGTTTTTGGGGGTGGTTAGCATTGGAGGGTCCTCGAGTTAGGGTAAACACTAGGACTATCTATTCGAGACGGAATCACCGTCCGTTAGAGTGAGCTAAATACCTGATGCACGAACCCTATGTGGGGTGTTCCTGAGTCCAATTCAATCCCACACCCCACATAGAGTCACGGCTAAACGGTCACAGGACTCGACCAGACAAGGGGATTGAATGAACAGCAGTGCAGAGGTGTACTTCTCGTACAACGACAGGTTAATTAACAAAAACAGCCGCAATGACACCGATGCCTTTGCCAATGGCTGGGCGCCGGAAATCGGCACAGTAGATTCCCTGCTGGATGCCATCAAAGCCGGGTTTGCTTACAGCGCTTGGTTCAAGGACGGTATTCGCAAAACAGAGAACTTCAACCTAAGCAATCTTGTATCCATCGACATTGATGGCACCAACAAGATTGACGATGCCATTGCGCATGAGTTCTCACAAAAACATTTGACTGCAATGTATACAACGTGCAGCCATACTGAACAGGAGCATCGGTTCCGACTGATATTCCGTCTAGAGCGGGGGATTCAGTCACCTCAAGAATACAAAAACATCCTCCGAGCGCTGCAAATCATGTATTCCGGTGACAGAGCAGCGGCAGAACCTGCTCGGTTGTTCTACGGCAACGACCAAGCTCAGGTCCAAGATTGGGACAGGTTCATCCCCAATGACGTCATTGACCACCTGATGAAGTTGAACTTGGAACCTGAGTGGGACAACAAGAACCACCAGCAAGACCGTGCATCGAGCAGATCTGAAGCAAAGATTCCACTGGATTTGATGCTCAGAACCAGCAAGGGGCAACAGGTCAGATTTGGGGATGTTGATGTCAGAACCTCGATTTACTGCCCCCATCACCTCGACCAAACTGCAAGTGCATTTGTTGGGGTCAATCACTACGGATCAAGGTTCATCCACTGTGTTGCATGTCAGACGACGTGGTTTCAAGTGAACCCCCTCTTTGACTTCGAACCAGCAATCAAACTGGATTTTGTGGAGACCTTGCGGTCCGTCAAGAGCATGAGTCAGCAGGAGTTGCAGGACCAGCTGTCCAAGCTACCGGTGGATGTCAAAGCGTCTGATGTGCATGAAGCAAACATTGTCTTCATGAATCAGAAGCATGTTGCAGTTGAAAAAATCACCAAGGGGCTTACGCTTATCAAGTCCCCCAAGGGATCAGGCAAGACACACTCCCTGACCTCGGTGATCAGAGACATTTATTTCAGAAATTTTGCAATCACACTGGACGAGTTTGAAACCGAATATGACGATGAGGGTCCCCCTACCACTTGGGAGTCAGGCAAAACAGTTTTGTTAGTAGGTCACAGACAAGCTCTGATCAGAAGCATGTGCCAACGTCTGGACCTCAATTGTTACCTTGATGAAAAAGACCGGAGCCCAAGCCTAAGTCGACGTGATTTCCGTAAACGGTTTGGTGTGTGCCTCGACAGCATCAAAAAAATCACCAGTCTTGAATCTCCGATCCACAGCTATGACCTCGTGATCATTGACGAGGTTGAGCAGGTTCTGGCTCACCTGATGGCATCGACCTCCCGTGACGGTGCTGGTTTTCTCGACGTACTCGGTCGGATAGTAGGCAGTGCTGAATCTGTGATTGCCATGGATGCAGACCTAGGATGGACCAGTTTCCTGACGCTTAACTCGATGAGGAACAGGTCCTCCAACGAAGGGGTCAAACACCGCAATCAGATTTATGTCAACGAGTACGTAGCGGAAAACAGACCGATTGACATTTACGAGAGCAAACCACAACTGATAGCCCAGTTGATGAGTGATGCCCAATCTGGCAAAAAAGTATTTGTATCTACCAATTCAAAGACACTGGTGAAACGTCTTGAACAGGTGATCACGACGAAGTTGCCAGACTTGAAACTGATTGCTATCACGTCTGAAAATTCCAGTTCTGAAGTGGTGACTAAATTTGTTGGAGACATCAAAACAGAGGCTAAAAAATACGATCTAGTGATCTCCTCCCCATCACTGGGTACCGGAATTGACATCACCTTCTCTGAAGACGAAGAGTTCTATGACTCTGTCTATGGCATCTATGAAGCGCTGATCAACGGGCATACAGAGATTGACCAGCAGTTGGCTAGGGTCAGGCACCCAAAATCAGTCAAAGTGTGGGTTTCACCCCGTAGATTTAATTTTGAGACGCACTTTGATGTGATCAAAGCTGACCTGCTCTGCAGTAGCGTCATTGCAAATACCGCCGTAGATCTAGCAATGCCAGTGGCTGATCAGGTATTTGCTGAAAACAGTGACTTCTTCAGAACGGCTGCTTTGATCCTCTCCAGCCAAAGGGAGTCTAAAAACCGGTTGAAGAAGAATTTCATCGAATACAAGCAGTCACAGGGGTGGATTCCAAACTTTGTGTCTGCACCTGATGATGAAGCACTGGGAATGGAGGTGCTTACTCTGGGCAAGGTTTTAGAGGAACAGGACCACGCTGAACGACTGCTCAATAGCAAACCCCTATCTGAATCTGATTTCATGCGGATTGACGAAGCAATCGACGCCAAGGAAGATATCTCACTTGAGGAGAGGTTCTCATTCTGGCGGATGAAACTTGAAATTTTCTATTGCCAAGCCATTGACTTAGAGATGATCAAAATTGACAACAGAGTTAATCTAAGACGTCAATATTCAAAATACGTAAAATTAACAAGACCTGATAAAAATGCGAGTTTTCTAAGCAAGAATATACACATTACAAAAGAACGCATTGAAGAAAACTTAAAAGTGTTGTCTGATGACCAGGCAATCCCCTTCTTACTTGGTCGATTATTATCTTCAACACCCATTTTCTTCGAAAATGAAGTTGTCACTGGTGTGGAATTTACAAGTTCTGACTTGAGGAAGTTTACTCGGATGTGTCTGAGATACAAGAGCGTCATAGAGCGGCAGTTAGACATCAATATCAGGACCGATATTGAAACTAAACCAGCATTGCAGCTTAGTCGTTTTCTTGATCTGATAGGCATCAAGGCTGTGAAGACCAGAGTTAAGAAGACCCCCAGTGGCGGCAAGAACTATTTTTACCGAATTGATCCTGAATCGGTCCAACGGATGACCAACCTAATTGCGCTGGAGGAACAGCGTAAAAACCCATGGGACGCTATAAACGCTCGGTATGGGTTCAAATCAATCCAAAATTGGGGATAACACAGGCGCTCTTTATAATATTATTAAAAACTTCGATCTGTTATCCCCGCTCCTATTAAACCGTGGGGATAACACAGGCGCTCTTTATACAAATACTAAAAACTTCGACCTGTTATCCCCGCCCATTTTTTTCACCGTCAATACCTCATTTTTCAGGATTCCAAGACTCCACAACGGACTCCAAACCGATCAAAACACCCCTAGATTCACTCAAAGACGGCTCTAGGTACCGTGGGTACCCGCCACATGCTTTAAACGCTCAAAACCCGTTTAAAGCATTATTCATTTAACGCATCAAGAAGTTGTTTAATATATTTTTCTAGAATATCAATTCAACTCTGAGAAAACGACGTTTTAAACGGACACCGGTGTGAACAGACTCAGTGGGACGGTTCTGGATAGGAATTCCCGGAATGTCTCCACTATGCGGCATCTTGCTCAACAAAAAAAGACATCGCTATTCGCATGGAATGTGTGAAAATTTGAATTAAAGTGGCATGATGTGCTTAGCGCTTGGTTCCCAATTTTCCCACTTAACATTCAAAACTAAAGACTGCGATATGTCAATTCACTCAGAGCCCCAACCTACTTTTAATAAAGAAACGAAGGAACGGTTCATGACCATACGGACACCCTTATCTGTTCAGAATCAACTCAAGGCGGTAGCTGAAGCCAACACTCGCACTGTGTCTGGACAAGCGTTGCTTTATATTAAGCAAGGTATAGCCCAAGACCTGCAAGCTAACAATGGAACCTCCACTAAAACTCCACTGTGACTTGATAGAGGATAGGTAATTTCCTGTAGAGATGTCGAGGACATCATGATCCCATCACTTTATCCATCAAGCTCTCACTTGTACAGAATGCTCCTTAAGCTTCAAGACTAGGATTGTAACCTCGCACAAACAGTGGGTATTTGCTTTTCTAGGTTAGTGTTCTGGTAGATTTTTTTAATTTTTTGATTGGTTTTTGAAATGAAAATTTATAGTTTTATCCTCTCCTGCATTGTTTTTATTTTATCTGGATGTGCCGCCACTACACAAATACAGTCTGCTGAGACCAAAATACGTCAAAGCCTACTAGAGCAACTGGAAATTTACTCTCAGGAAACACTTGGTTTTCTAGCTACAGGCAGCGAAGAGGATGCCGTATTAAAAGCAAAGGATGTAATTCGCCAAGAACTGAAAGATCCTAGCTCCGCTCAGTTTCAAAATATGCAAGTAAAGTCTTACAGCAACGGTAAAGTTATTTGCGGCGAAGTGAATGGCAAAAATAGTTATGGTGGATATGTAGGATTCAAAAAATTTGTTGCTAGCCCACGATCAGCCACGCTTTTGAGTACGGGCAATCGATTTCCAGAAATTGACCGAGTTAACAATTTTGGAATATACGCCGCATGTGGCAACTAGGGAAAAAAATCAAGTGATATTATAGATAATAAGGTTATTTCTAAGGAAAAACAGTGGAAACCTCTCTTGAAGATTTATTAACCACGTTTAGAAATAAATTCTGGTGGGAAATTCCCGAAAATTTTGTAATCTTTGACGTTGAAACAACGGGACTGAATGTCAAGAAAGATAGAATATTGGAAATTGGAGCGATCCACGTAAATAAAAAGGATTTCCTAGCCACGGGGAAAGTCGATACGTTCGAATGCTTCGTTAAACAGGACTCGCCGATCCCCTTGGAGTCACAGGAGATACATCACATCACCGACGAGATGGTAGCTAACGGGTTATCTGAACACGAAGCACTGACAAAGTTTTTTCGGTTTTGTGATCGAAAATGGCTGCTCTCGTACAACTCGCCCTTTGATGTAGGTTTTTTACTCAACACAGGTAAGAGATGTAATTATCCAGCTGAACTTGAGGACCTGAAATCTGTTGAAGATATCTATAAATTAGCACGAAAATACATCAACAAGGGTCTTGTTGCAAACAAGAAGCTCCACACCATCGCTGAAGTTATAGGTGTTAAAAATTCAAATCCGCACCGAGCTCTAGGGGATGCCTTGACTTCAGTGTATGTTTATATTTTTTTAAAGCAGCTAGAGTTTCAAGATATACATTTTGATTTTATTCAAACATCGAAACGATTGGCTGCAGCAACTGGTCAGAATGAATCTCAGATTCTGGATAATTATATTTCACATTATTATTCAAAAATTAATAAAATATAATAATCAAGATTCAATCCCCTCAACCGGTCATCAGCACCCGTTCAGGTCAAAGCAGCAGCCCCACAGAACCCAAGCACCATCCACTTTGGGAGGGCGACCTAAAATGCCCTACCCCTCGCCGTAGCACAATGGATAGTGCGCATGCCTCCTAAGCGTGAAATACAGGTTCGATTCCTGTCGGCGGGACCACCCGCATAGGGATCGTCACGGGGCCGTCGTTGACCAGTTCCACCTGCATGTCCGCCGCAAACACCCCGGTTTGCACCTCGCTGTGGGTCGCACGGGCTTGCTGCACAAAGTAGTCGTACAGCGCCCGTCCCACGTCCGGTGCCGCGGCGTTTTTGAAGCTGGGGCGGTTGCCGCCTGAGGTGTCTGCCGCCAGGGTGAACTGGCTTACCACCAGCAGGCCACCATGGAGGCCTGCGCCATCCAGGTCTTGCACGCAGCGGTTCATCTTGCCCTCGGCGTCGCTGAAGATGCGCAGCTTGAGGATCTTGGCCAAGAGCTTGTCCGACTGCGCCTCGGTATCGCCCTGCTCGGCACAGACCAGCACCAACAGGCCGGCACCGATGCTGCCGACCAACGTCCCATCGATGGTGACGCTGGCGCGGCGCACTCGCTGAATCAGCGCCTGCATGGCGCTTTAGGCCAGGGTGACGCGCACAAATTTGCGCTTGCCGACCTGCAGCACATAGGTGCCTGCGCCCAATTTCAGGCCTTTGTCGCTAACCACCGCGCTGTCCACGCGCACACCGCCGCCGTCAATCAGGCGGTTGCCCGCGCCGCTGGAGTCCGCCAGACCGGCGGTTTTGAGCAAGGCCGCAATGCCCAAAGGCGCCGCACCCTCGCCCAGCGCGATCTGCATTTCATCAATGTGTTCGGGAATCCCGCCCTGGCTGCGGTTGATGAAGTCCTGCTCGGCTGCGTCGGCGTCCGCTGCGCTGTGAAAGCGTGCGGTGATTTCTTTGGCCAGCGCCACTTTGGCATCTTTGGGGTTGCGTCCGGCGGCCACTTCCGCCTGCAGGGCAGCGATCTCCGCCTCGCTCTTGAAGCTCAGCAGCGTGTACCACTTCCACATCAGCACGTCGGAGATACTCAGCACCTTGGCAAACATGGTGTTGGGCGCCTCGGAGATGCCGATGTAGTTGTTCTTGCTCTTGGACATTTTTTCCACACCGTCCAAGCCTTCCAACAGCGGCATGGTCAAGATGCACTGCGGCTCTTGCCCATATTCGGCCTGCAGCTGGCGACCCACGAGCAGGTTGAACTTCTGGTCGGTACCGCCCAATTCCAAGTCGCTATGCAGCGCTACGCTGTCGTAGCCTTGCATCAGGGGGTACAAAAATTCATGCACGCTGATGGACTGGCCGGCCTTGAATCGGTCATGAAAGTCGTTGCGCTCCATCATGCGCGCCACGGTATAGCGGCTGGCCAGCTGAATCATGCCGCGTGCGCCCAGGGGGTCGCTCCATTCACTGTTGTAGCGAATTTCGGTCTTGGCAGGGTCCAGCACCAGGCTGGCTTGCTTGTAATAGGTTTCGGCGTTGGCCTTGATTTGCTCCGCGGTCAGCGGCGGGCGGGTGGTGTTGCGGCCCGACGGGTCGCCAATCATGCTGGTGAAGTCCCCAATCAAAAAAATCACCGTATGGCCCAAGTCCTGCAACTGGCGCATCTTGTTGAGCACCACGGTGTGCCCCAAGTGGATGTCAGGGGCTGTGGGGTCCAGGCCAAGCTTGATGCGCAGCGGTTTGCCAGTAGCCTGCGAACGTGCCAGCTTTTTGACCCACTCTTCTTGCGGAATCAGCTCGTCGCAGCCCCGCAGCGATACCGCCAGCGCCTCGCGAACGCTGTCTGTCATGGGATGGGGGGCTTGGCTTGCTTGGGTCATAACAAAGGTGTAAAGCTGGGGAGGGCTGGCGCTTTTTCTAGGCGTAGAAGACGAAGCCCGATATACTGGACTCTGAATTTCACGCGCGTTTTGGCCAAGGCTGACGATTTTAGTCGCCGCCGAAGCGCACCCCGGTGCGGTGGCTGCTTGCCCCCCGCCCTGCGAGGAGCCCCTACATGAATTTGAACCTGACCCTGGCGGTCCAAGCCGCACAGCGCATTGCTTTGGCATTGCACCGTCACCCTCGGCGTGTGCTGGCCGGTGTGGCCGCCCTGCTGTTGGGCGGCGCGGGCGCCAGTTTTGCTGTGGCCAACCTGGGGCCGGACGTGACCAAGTTGCCAAAGCGCACCGTGGTCGAAGTTGTTCAACCTCTGGCACTTGAGCCGCAATTCGAGGCTTTGGCCACTCAGGCCATGCGCCTGTATCGCACTGACCTTACCCGCAGCACCGACACGGCAGACACCCTGCTCAAGCGCTTGGGCGTGTCAGACGTGGCCGCTGCCGCCTTTTTGCGCAGCGACCGCCTGGTGCAACAAACCTTGATGGGCCGTGCCGGGCGCAGCGTGAGTGCAGAAGTGGACGAGCGTGGCGGTTTAGTCGCATTGAGTGCGCGCTGGAGCCCCGAAGACGACGGCAATTTCAAACGCCTCACGATTGCCAAGTCCGCTCAGGGCTACGGCTCCAAACTGGAGACCCTCCCGCTGAGCGTGAGCTCGCGCATGGCCGGTGGCACCATTCAATCCTCGCTGTTTGCCGCCACCGACGATGCACGCATTCCCGACGCGATCGCGGTGCAAATGGCAGAAATTTTCTCGGGAGATATCGATTTTCACCGTGCACTGCGCAAGGGCGACCGCTTCTCGGTGGTCTATGAAACACTGGAAGGCGACGGCGAACCTCTGCGTCCCGGCCGTGTGCTGAGCGCTGAGTTCGTCAATGCGGGCAAGACTTTTCAAGCCATGTGGTTCCAAGAGCCTTTGGCGGGCAGCGCGACCGCAGCCACCCACACCCTGAGCAAGGGCGGCTACTACAACTTGGCAGGCGAGAGCCTGCACCGGGCGTTTTTGACCTCGCCCATGGCGTTCTCCCGCGTAACCAGCGGTTTCTCCATGCGCTTTCATCCCATTTTGCAAACCTGGCGCGCCCATTTGGGCGTGGACTACGGCGCAAGCACCGGTACCCCTGTGCGCACCGTAGGTGACGGTGTGGTGGAGTTTGCGGGTGTGCAAAACGGCTATGGCAACGTGGTGATGGTTAAGCATGACGGCAGCAACTCCACGCTCTACGCCCACCTTAGCAAAATCAATGTCCGGCCCGGACAGCGCGTGCAGCAAGGTGAAAACGTAGGCTTGGTGGGTGCGACCGGCTGGGCCACCGGCCCGCATTTGCACTTTGAATTCCGCGTCAACGGCGTGCACAAAGACCCATTGACGCTGGCCCGCAGCCATGCATCTGTGCCATTGGCTGCCGCCTACAAGCCTTTGTTTGACCAATCGGCGCAGTTGGTACGTGCCCAGCTGAGCGCCGCCGCCCAAGTCCAAGCCGGCAACGTGCAATAAATGCCAGCGCAGGTGCCAGCGCCCGCGCTTTTTATCGGACTGATGTCGGGCACGTCCACCGATGGCGTGGATGGTGTGCTGGCAGAGCTGGGAGGCACCGGTGGCAAGTCTCCCAAAATTCTCGCCAATGCCAGCCGAAGCTTCGACCCCGTTCTGCGAGCCGAACTGCTTGCGATGAACACCCCCGGCGACAACGAACTGCACCGAGGCGCTTTGGCGGCCAACGCGCTGGTGCGCTGCTATGCAGAAGTGGTGGCTGACTTGCTGGGAAAGACCGGAGTGTCTGCCGCGCAGGTTCGCGCCGTTGGCGCCCACGGCCAGACGGTACGCCACCGTCCCCAGGAATTTGATGCCACGGGCTACACCGTGCAACTCAATCAACCGGCCTTACTGGCAGAACTGTGCGGGATTGACGTGGTGGCTGACTTTCGCAGCCGGGATGTGGCCGCGCGAGGCCAAGGCGCACCGCTGGTACCACCTTTTCACCGGGCCGTGTTCGGCCACAGCGTGCAGAACAGAGCGGTGCTGAATGTTGGTGGCATTTCCAATGTCACGCTCCTGCCCGCAAGCCAAGGCGCTGAGAACTCGGAACTGATTGGCTTTGACTGTGGGCCTGGCAACGCCTTGATGGATGCTTGGTGCCAACTGCACACCGGCGCGCCTTTTGATGACCGCGGCCGCTGGGCGGCCCAAGGCCATGTCAACCCGAAACTGCTGGCCGCACTGCAGGACGAGGCATTTTTTGCCAAAGGACCGCCCAAAAGCACGGGGCGGGACTTATTCAATCTCCCGTGGCTACGACTTCGCCTGCAGGGGTTGGAGTCTGTCACCGCGACGGATGTTCAGGCCACGCTGACCGAGCTCACTGCCTGGGCGTCTGCACAAGCGCTTAAGTGGGCGGACCGCACACCGGATCAGTTGCTGGTTTGCGGTGGCGGCGCCTTGAATGACGATTTGATGCGGCGCTTGCAGTCTCACCTGTCGAGCACGCGCGTGTGCAGTACCGCAGAATTTGGCATAGATGCCATGCAGGTCGAGGCGCTGGCATTTGCTTGGCTAGCGCAACAAACCGTCATGCGACAAGCGGCCAGCGTACCAAGCGTTACGGGCGCCAGAGGCGCCCGTATCTTAGGAGCCGTTTACCCGGCTTAAGGGAAAGTAGAACCTAGACCGAGAAGGACGACCCGCAGCCACAAGTGGTAGTCGCGTTGGGGTTTTTGATCACAAACTGCGCACCCTGCAGATCTTCTTTGTAGTCAATTTCTGCGCCCACCAGGTACTGGTAGCTCATCGCGTCTATCAACAAGGACACACCATTTTTGGTCATGGTGGTGTCGTCTTCGTTGGTGATTTCGTCGAAAGTGAAACCGTACTGGAAGCCAGAGCAGCCGCCGCCCTGCACAAAAACACGCAGTTTCAGGTCGTTGTTGCCCTCTTCTGCAATCAAATCTGCCACTTTGGCTGCCGCGCTGTCGGTAAACAGGATGGGGGCGGGCATTTCCGTGGGCATGGCTTCAGCAATAGCGCTCATACAAATCGTTCCGAGAAAATTGAGAGGTACGGCAATACTACAGTGATTCGCTCGGAATTAAAGTTCGTCCGGCATTACCGCTGTTGCCAGTGCGGGCATTGGTGCATCACCCAGGATGGGCGTGAGGCGTCCAGCGATTAAAGCGCCCTGGTGCATCTCCAACGCGCCGTATTCCACGTCGCCCTCGATGCGGGCATTGGGCTGCAGCTCCAGCATCATGCGAGCCGACACTGGCCCTTTGATGGTGCCGTTAATGATGATGTGGTCCGCGCTGACCCCGCCGGTAATCACCGCGGATTCGGCGATCACCAAAATACTGGGGTTGCTGTCTACCGGGCGAATGTTCCCGGTGATAGAACATTCCACGCGCATACCTTCGGCAAAGTAGATGTCACCCACAACGCGAGCGCCCTGGGCGACCAGGCTTTTAAGCGGTGGTTGCTTTTTCTTGTTAAACATACAAATCCTTCTGTGCGCTGAATATTAACCCGCTGGGCGTTGCTCAGAGCTTGATGGTCTGGTTGGCGCGCATCACAGTGCCGTCAAACACTTTCGCCGACATGGCTTTGATGCTGACTTGTGCAGGCACTGCAAACACACCTTCCAAGCGTCCATATTGCTGCACATTGAGCGGCACACTGATCCCGGCACCCGGGCTGCTCCAGGGCTTGCCCGCCAGCATTCCGTTGAAGGTAATTTCCAAGTGACCTGTCAGCGCCGGTGCGTTTTTCTTGCTTTGAACGACCAACACTTGCCAGCGAATCTTGCCGTCTTCAACCGCTTCAGCCTGCATGCCCCGGATGGCTACCGCTTCGGTGGCCGAGGCGGGAATCAGCTTCTCAAAGAAACCAAGGTCATCACGCAGCCGACGGTTGTCATCGTCCAGTTGTTTCACTTGCGCGGCCAAGCGCTCGCTCGACGCTTTTTCAGCAGCGACCAGGGCACCTGCTGTGTTGGCGATAGATTGCGCCTGGTTGCGCTGCTCGATGGCGGCATCCATGTCGACTTGCAGGGTTTTGACCTTTTCGCGCAGCTGCAGCAACTCGGTCTGGCTGCCGTTCTCCAGGCCCGCGATGTCCCGGCCAAATTCGAAGGCCCACAGGCCAATGGCGGCGCAAAAACCAAAAACCAGGGCCACGATGGCCCAGCGCACCGGCCACGGCATAGCGCTACGCACTGCCATGCGGGGCGCACTGATGGTGAGGCGGCGGCGTAGTAGTCGAAATCGCACGGAAGGAACTCCCAATAAAAAAGCCGCCCAAACAATGCCCGGGCGGCTGATTTGCAATCCGCGGCGGGATTAACGCTTGGAGAACTGCTTGCGACGGCGAGCGCCGTGGAAGCCGACCTTCTTACGTTCCACTTCGCGCGCGTCACGCGTCACAAAGCCGGCTTGGCTCAAGATGGGCTTGAGCGTTGCGTCGTAGTCGATCAAAGCGCGGGTAATGCCGTGGCGTGTAGCACCGGCTTGTCCCGACTCGCCGCCACCGGCCACGTTGACCATGATGTCGAAGGTTTCGGCATGGTTGGTCAAAAGCAGGGGTTGCTTGCAGATCATGATCGAGGTTGCACGACCAAAGAAGTTTTCAATGGCTTTGCCATTGACGACGATCTGGCCGGAGCCTTTTTTCAGGAATACGCGGGCAACGCTGGATTTGCGGCGGCCGGTTCCGTTGTTCCAATCACCGATCATTTGCCTGCTCCTGCGATTTCCAGCACTTTGGGCTGTTGGGCGGTATGGGGATGCTCAGCACCGCCATAGACCTTGAGTTTCTTGATCATCGCGTAGCCCAGGGGGCCTTTTGGCAGCATGCCCTTGACGGCTTTTTCCAAAGCGCGGCCGGGGAACTTGGCTTGCATATCGCGAAAGTTGATGGCGGAAATGCCACCGGGGTAGCCGGAGTGGCTGTAGTACACCTTGTCAATGGACTTGGCGCCCGTGACGCGCAGCTGGGCTGCGTTGATGACGACAATGTAGTCGCCGGTATCGACGTGAGGCGTGTAAATGGCCTTGTGTTTGCCGCGCAAACGGAGAGCAACTTCGCTGGCTACTCGTCCGAGGACCTTATCGGTCGCGTCAATCACAAACCACTCGTGCACGACCTCAGCGGGTTTTGCGCTGAAAGTTGACATGAGTTTTCTCTTCTAAGAAGGGGTTTGCAGGGCTCTTTTCCACGGTCGGCGCTCCACTAGCGGGAGCCTCTTAGGTGGGGTATCAAGCTTCGCCGCGGAGCCACTTAAGCGCTGCGAAGCCCACCAGTATAAGGGATTTGCGCCTTTTTGCCAACTTTCAGAGAGTAAGGCTGGCCCGGCAGGCTCAGGACGCCCGTAACAAATGCAGCGCCATCGCGTGGTAAGCGGGCAAGGAATGGGGGTCGATACCCAGGTTGCCCGCAATATGGTGCGAGCCATAGCGGGCAATCACCATCTCAGCCAAGGGATCAATATAGATCGCCTGGCCGTGGATGCCGCGGGCCATGTAGGCGCCGTGTGCGTTGTGCGAGACCCACCACATGCTGCGGTAGCTCCACCCCGGCAGCGTGTGGTAGCCCGCGGGAGCAAATTTGGCCGGATCTGCACCCTCGCGTATGCCGTCCACCACCGCCTGCGGAACCACTGGGTCGCCGTGCACCCACCCACCATTGCGCATCATTTCACCAAAACGGGCCAGGTCGCGCAGCGTGGTGTTAAGGCCACCGCCTGCAAACCCAGTGCCCGAAGTGTCTATCGTGATGTAAGCATCATGTTCGGCGCCCAGGCGGGACCAAATGCGTTGTGAAAGGTTGTCCGCCAGCGACAGACCGGTGATGCGCCTGATGATCCATCCCAGGGTGTCGGTGTTGATGGTTTTGTAGGAAAACTCGACGCCGTGCGCGCCGTGCTTTTTGACGGTTTGCAGGAATTCATAAAAGCTGTCCGGGCCAAGGTATCCCGGTGGCCGTGGAATCAGGCCCCCGGCACGCGCGTGGGACCAGATTTCGGCATTCGGGTCGGTATATACCTCGCTGTATTGCAGGCCGGTGGTCATGTCCATGACTTGGCGCACCGTGGCGTCGCCAAATGCGCTGCTTGCCAGTTCGGGCAGGTAATGGGCCACTGTGGCGGCCTCGTCCAGCAAACCCTCATAGACCAGGCAAGCGGCGATGGTGCCAACAAAAGACTTGGTGACGGAATAGGCGATGTGTGCGGTATCGGCGTCGAGCGCACCCAAATAACGTTCGTATACGATCTGCCCCCGGCGCAACACCACAATGCCATCGGTGTAGTTGGCCAGAAGCGACTCCGCCCAAGTCATGGGTGCAGTGCCGCCAATCGGCGTGAATTGAACGGCATCCAGGTCTTGTCGCTCGGCGCGAGGCAAGACGTGGACAGGACCATGGCCCCGGGAAATCAATTTGGTGGGCACCAGTTCGCGGAAATGGCTGTTGGCCCAGCGGCTTTGCGGGAAACGCATCATGCTGCCGTCGGCAAAGCGCACCTGCTTGTCCAGGGGCGGCGGCGAGCCGACCATCCAAGCCAACGCACGGGGGTCGCTTTCTTCGGCGTTGAGTACCGCTGGGGCAGCGGGAGTCGGGTTGGCGGTCTGTGTCATTTGCGTCCTTGCGAGGCAGGTTTAGAGCATGTATTTGCGTCAAAGCTTAAAGCCAATGCAATGGCGTGGTGGTCACGCCGGTTACCATCGACCACTATGTTCAGTTACCGACACGCCTTTCACGCAGGAAACCACGCCGACGTCCTCAAGCACACCGTGCTGCTGGCCGTGCTCAAGCACATGGTGCAAAAAGAGACGCCGTTTACCGTGTTTGACACCCATGGCGGCGCGGGCCTGTACCGGCTCGATGGCGACTACGCCCAAACCAGCGCCGAAGCCACGCAAGGCTTGCTCAAATTAGTCGCAGCCAAACCCGTCACGCCGCTGGCTCCTGCGATACAGGACTATGTGGATCTGGTCGCCAGCTTCAATTCGGGCGGGCAGTGGAAGGTCTATCCCGGCTCGCCCTTCATCATTCAGCAGCACTTGCGCGGCCGCGACAAACTCAAGCTGTTTGAACTGCACCCGACCGACGCCAAGACCTTGACGGCCAATATTGCCCAGCTCGAAGCCGGGCGCCAGGTAGCCATTGCCATGGAAGATGGATTCGAA
>CAIYRQ010000177.1 GCA_903928635.1 uncultured beta proteobacterium
CGAAATTTTTGCAGCCGCGTCTGCCAAGGGCGTGATGGTAGCGTTTGAGGCGGCTGTGGCGGGTGGCATCCCGATCATCAAAGCCTTGCGTGAGGGCTTGACGGCCAACCGCATTGAGTGGATCGCCGGCATCATCAACGGCACCACCAACTTCATTTTGTCGGAGATGCGCAGCAAAGGGCTGGACTTCAGCGCGGTGTTGCAAGAAGCGCAGCGCTTGGGCTATGCCGAGGCCGACCCGACCTTTGACATTGAAGGCGTGGACGCAGCGCACAAGGCCACCATCATGTCGGCTATCGCATTTGGTATCCCGGTGCAGTTTGACAAAGCCTATGTGGAAGGCATCACCAAGCTCTCCAGCCAGGACATTAAATATGCGGAGCAGCTGGGCTATCGCATCAAATTGCTGGGCATTGCCAAGCGCCGCCCGGAGGGTATTGAGCTACGCGTTCACCCCAGCCTGGTGCCGACCAAGCGCCTGATTGCCAATGTGGAAGGCGCAATGAATGCGGTGATGGTGCAGGGTGATGCGGTTGGCACGACCCTGTACTACGGCAAAGGCGCGGGTTCTGAGCCCACCGCCAGCGCGGTGATCGCCGACCTGGTGGATATCACGCGCCTGCACACGGCGGACGCCGCGCAGCGGGTGCCGCATTTGGCATTCCAGCCCAACGCCATGAGTGACCTGCCCATTCTGCCGATGGCGCAGGTGGTCACCAGCTACTACCTGCGCCTGCGGGTGGCGGACCAAACCGGCGTGCTGGCCAAGGTCACCGGTATTTTGGCTAACGCGGACATCAGCATCGACGCGGTCTTGCAGCGTGAATCGGACGAGGTGGGTGGTACAGACGCCAACCAAACCGACCTGATCATCCTGACCCACGACTGCGCTGAAGCGCGCATGGACGCTGCGCTGGCGCAAATGCAGGCCTTGCCCACCGTGTTGCAAACGATCGTGCGCATTCGCAAGGAAGAGTTGGCCTAATGCGCTATCTATCCACCCGCGCGACCGACGGCGCGCAGCGCAAACGTTTTTGTGAAATCCTACTTGAAGGCCTGGCGCCGGACGGCGGCCTGTACCTGCCCGAGACCTATCCCCAGGTGGATGGCGCAACGTTGAATCGTTGGCGCGGTTTGCCCTATGCAGACCTGGCGTTTGAAATCTTGTCGCTCTTTGTGGACGACATTCCCGCTGACGACTTGCGCGCTCTGTGCCGCAAGACCTACACCGCAGAAGTGTTCGGCACGGCGGCCATCGTGCCCTTGACGCGATTAGAGGACGGTTTGTATTTGCAAGCTCTCTCGAACGGGCCCACGCTGGCCTTCAAAGACATGGCCATGCAGTTGCTGGGCAATCTGTTTGAGTACGAGTTGGCACGCCGCGGCGAACAGCTCAATATCTTTGGCGCGACCAGTGGTGACACCGGCAGTGCGGCCGAACATGCGATGCGCGGCAAAAAAGGCGTTCGCGTCTTCATGACCAGCCCGGACGGGCGCATGAGCCCCTTCCAGCAAGCGCAGATGTTCAGTCTGCTGGACGACAACATCCACAACATCGCAATCAAAGGCGTGTTCGACGATTGCCAGGACCTGGTCAAGGCAGTGTCGGCGGACCTGGAATTCAAGCACAAGTACAAGATCGGCACGGTCAACTCGATCAATTGGGCGCGCCTCATGGCGCAGGTGGTGTACTACTTTGCAGGCTACCTGCAAGCCACCGCGAGTAACGACCAGCAAGTGAGCTTTACCGTGCCCAGTGGCAACTTCGGCAACGTCTGCGCCGGCCATGTGGCGCGCATGATGGGTTTGCCGATTGCGAAATTGGTGGTTGCTACCAACGAGAACGATGTGCTGGATGAGTTTTTCCGCACCGGCGTGTACCGGGTGCGTGGCACAGCGGACACGCATGAGACATCCAGCCCTTCGATGGACATTTCCAAGGCCAGCAACTTTGAGCGCTTTGTGTTTGACCTGCTCGGTCGCGACGGGTCGCGCACCGCCGATCTGTTTGGCGTGCAGGTACAGCGCCAGGGCCGGTTCGACTTGGGCACTGACCCGGCCTTTGCATTGGCTGCCAGCCGCTACGGTTTTGCCAGCGGTAAGAGCACGCACCAGGATCGCCTGAATACCATTCGGGCCACCTGGGAAAAGTATGGCGTGGTCGTGGACACCCACACAGCCGACGGCTTGAAAGTGGCGCAGGAGCATCGCCAGCAGGGCGTCCCCATGCTGGTGCTGGAGACCGCCTTGCCCATCAAGTTTGCGGCCACGATCGTGGAAGCCTTGGGCCGCGAGCCGGAGCGCCCCGCTAAATTTGAGGGCATCGAAGCCTTGCCGAAAAAAGTGCATGTCATGGCACCCGATGTGCAGGCGATCAAAACCTTGATTGCCCATGCCTGTGATGGAGTAACAGCCGAATGAGCGCACCCGCCGCGCGCAAGCCCCTGATGGCGCTGGACGCGGCGCTGAGCCAGCTTCTAGGCGCACTCGACGGGCAGGCGCTTCTGACAGAGCGAGTGCCTACCCTGGACTGCGACGGCCGCGTGCTGGCGCAGGACGTGGTGTCTGTATTGCAGGTGCCGCCACAGGACAACAGCTCCATGGACGGCTACGCAGTGCGCGTGGCGGACCTGGCGCCCGGCGTGCCTTTGCCGGTGTCGCAGCGCATTGCGGCCGGTTCCAGCGGCGTGCCTCTGGAGCCGGGCACGGTGGCTCGCATCTTTACCGGCGCGCCCATTCCCTTGGGTGCGGATGCCGTCGTCATGCAGGAGGACTGCATGGAAGTTGCGGTAGCCAACGCGGCCGATACCCGCCCCGCCATCACGATCAACAGCCAAGCACACAGCGGTCAGTGGATTCGCCGTCAAGGCGAGGATGTGACCCTCGGTCACGCCGTGTTGCGCGCCGGTCAGCGTCTGGGCCCAGCCGCGCTGGGTATGGCTGCGAGCGTGGGCTTTGCGGACTTGCTCGTGGCGCGTCGGCCGCGCGTGGCACTGTTTTCGACCGGCGATGAACTGGTCATGCCCGGCCAGGTGCAGCCGCAAGACATGGCACCTGGCGCGATTTACAACTCCAACCGATTCTTTCTCGCCAGCTTGCTCAAACGCATGGGTTGTGAAGTCACCGACCTAGGCATCGTGCCCGACCAATTGGACGCGACCGTGTCCGCCTTGCGCCAGGCGGCGCAGGCGCACGATGTGATCTTGACCAGTGGTGGCGTCTCGGTGGGGGAGGAAGATCACATCAAGCCTGCAGTTCAAACTCTGGGAACGCTGGACCTGTGGCAAATCGCCATCAAGCCCGGCAAGCCCTTTGCCCACGGGCGCATCGGGCAGGCGCATTTTGTCGGCTTGCCCGGCAATCCGGTATCGAGCTTTATGACGTTTTTGCTACTGGTGCGGCCGTTTTTGTTACGGATGCAAGGTGTGGCGGATGTATCCCTCCCTGCGCAAACCTTGCGGTCCGACTTTGCCTGGCCCCGGGCAGACCGGCGCCAGGAGTTCTTGCGAGTGCGCCGAAATGCTGCAGGCGGCCTGGATTTGTTCCCCAACCAAAGTTCCGGCGTGCTGAGCTCGGCCGTGTGGGGCGATGGGTTTGTGGACAACCCGCCGTCCTGTGTGATTGCCCCGGGCGACGCCGTGCGCTTCGTGGCGTTTAACGAACTATTGGCCTAAGGCTGCAGTCGCCATGAACGTCCAAATCAAATACTTCGCCTCCATCCGTGAGCGCCTGGGCCGCGCGAGTGAGCAGTGGGACAGTACTGCTGCCACATTGGGCGAATTGCGACGGGCCTTGGTGCAGCGCGACGCGCTCGAAGACCACCCCTTGGCGGCAGGCCGTGCCGTGCGCATTGCGCTCAACCAAGTCATGTGCGAGGAAGACGCAACGATCACACCTGGCTGCGAAGTTGCGTTCTTCCCCCCGGTAACCGGCGGCTGATTCCATGGCACATGCGCTGCCCCGGGTTAGGATTCAGCACGGCGTATTCGACGTTTCGCAGGAAATCGCAGCACTGCAGGCCAACGATCCCCGTGTGGGTGCCGTCTGCACGTTTCTGGGCACAGTGCGCGACCGCAACCTCCAAGGTGACGTCCATGCCGCTAGCGTCCAGTCCTTGGAACTTGAGCACTATCCGGGCATGACCGAAAAGTCGATTGAAGCCATGATCGACGAAGCCCATCGCCGTTTTGACATATTGGGTGCGCGGGTGGTGCACCGCATCGGTGTACTGGCGCCAACTGAGCAGGTGGTTCTGGTCGTGGTCGCGTCAGCCCACCGCGGCGAGAGCTTTCAGGCTTGCGAGTTCTTGATGGACTATCTCAAAACGCAGGCCCCGTTCTGGAAAAAAGAAAGCACACCGACGGGCGCCCATTGGGTTGACGCGCGCGTGTCTGACGACGCGGCCCTGGCGCGCTGGGGTGTTCAGGCCAGCAACGCTTCTTGACGCTGCCCGGCGAGGCAAAAAATGTTAAATCAGTAAATTAGTTTTACTTTTATTAACATTTACCAGCAAAGATTCAATTATCATTAATGAATCTGTGCAATTTCCTCGTCCCGGGTACCCGAAGCGACCCTTACACAAGCCATTTTTATGAAGTGCGCGCATTGCCACACGAGCAACCCCGCGAGCCACCGTTATTGCGGCGCTTGCGGACAACTGTTACCTGATTCACAGCCCGAGGGCGTCGATGCCCGGCGCGGGTCCGAAAGCCGCCGCGAAGTCACGACCCTGTTTAGTGATCTCTCGGGCTTCACGGACTTAGCGACTCGGCTCGATCCAGAAGATCTCCACGGCTTGATCCAAACCTATTTCGACACGGTGCAGGCGATCGTTGTTCGATTGGGCGGTACGGTGGATCGCTACTTGGGTGATGCGGTGATGGCAATTTTTGGCGCAACGCTGGCGCACGAGGACGACGCACTGCGTGCAGTTCGTGCGGGCCTGGAAATTCAGGCGGCTATGCCCGAGCTCAGCCATCGCTTTGGAATGCCACTGCAGTGCGTGGTGGGCATTGCAACGGGAAATGTGGTGGTGATGCAGGCCCGCGCAGGCTCTGCCGCACATGTGTCAATGTTGGGCGAGTCGATCAACCTGGCTGCTCGCATTCAAGACCTGGGCTTTCCCGGTGAAGTATTGGTGTCTCAAGGCGTGCAACGCATAGTCGCCTCCCAGGTGAAGTCGCAGTGCCGCGGTAGCCATACCTTCAAAGGGTTTGCCGCTCCACTGCAGGTATGGCGTATCACGGGACTTCGCGATAAAACATCCATCGCCCCGTTCGGTTTTGTGGGGCGCAAAGCTGAACTTGAGGAGGTCCGGGCGCAGCAGGCGCAGATTCTAGAAAGTAAAGCGAGCCTGCTGATCGTGTCCGCGCCCGCCGGTATGGGCAAGTCGCGCCTTTGCGCGCAGTTGATCGCGCAGGCCATCAGTGCCGGATTTGAGGTGCACGGGGGCGGATTTCTGGACTTTGGATTGAGACGAGGTACTGAGGGCGTGCACGCTGTCGCATGCAGCTTACTCGGGGTTCGACCCGATGCGCCGACGAATAAGCGCCAACATGCGGCGCAACAGGCCGTGGAACGTGGCTGGGTGCCTGAGCAGTTGCTCCCTTCACTGTTTGAGCTCGTCTCAGTCGCCCAGACGGAAGCCACGCGCAGCGCGTATGACGCCATGGATCAAAGCGCCCGCGACAGTGCGCTGGTCCAGGCGGTTGCCCAGTTGTTGCGCAGCGAGGCAGCCTCGCGCCCTCAACTGTTGGTTCTGGAAGACCTGCACTGGGCCGATGATGCGGAGCGTCGGCAATGGGCCCGCATTGCTCACCATTGCCAATCCTTGTCGGTTTGGTTGGTCGTCACCACGCGGGAGACCGAGAGTCCCTTTAGCGCGGATTTCAATCCTCCCAACAGTTTGCCCACTTTACAGCTTCAACTGCAACCCCTGTATCGGGAGGACATGAGATTGCTCGCCTCCAATCTGGGGACCTTTGACCCTGGGGTGGTCGAAAGCTGCATCGATCGATGCCAAGGGAACCCTCTGTTTTTTGAGCATATGCTGCGACACGTTCAGGACATCGGAGGCGCGACCTTGCCTCCGTCCATCCGAAGTTTGATGCTCGCGCGCATGGATCACTTGGACTTGCCACATCGCCACGCCTTGCAAGCGGCAGCGGTTTTGGGGCAGCGTTTTTCCTTGGACGCTTTGCACGTTTTATTGAGCGATCCTCACTATGACTGTGAGGTATTGATCCAAGCCCACCTGCTGCAAACAGAAGGCGGTGGCTATGCTTTTGAACATGCCTTAATTCAAGAAGCCGCCTACAGCACATTGCTAAACCGTACCGCCCACGAATTGCACCGTCGCGCTGCCGATTGGTACGCCACCGTGGACCCCTGGCTGCGCGCGCAGCACTTGGACCGCGCACAAGACCCCGCAGCGACGCAGGCCTATATTGAGTCCGCAACGATCGACATTGAGCAAGGATTTTATGACCGTGCGCGCCCCCAAATTGAGCGCGCTACCGCCATGGTTTCAGAGCCGGCTGAGCAGGTCGAACTGGCCCTTCTCCAGGGACGACTGCTGCATGACACGGGCGAGGTCCCTGCGGCTATCCAGGCATACAAGCTCGGACTCGCTTTGGCCACTACCGATGCCCAGCAATGCCGGGCTTGGACCGGATTAGCCGCCTGCCAACGACTTTCGGATGATATTGACGGTGCACTTTCCGCCCTGGACCGTGCACAAGCACTTGCAGACCCGCTTGGAATGGATGCCGAGTTGTCACGCATTCATTATTTGCGCGGTAGCTTGAGGTTTCCGCAGGGTGATATCGCCGCATGCCTGAAAGAACACGCGATGGCCTTGGGCCATGCAACGAGGGCCAAATTGCGCAAGGCGCAGGCTGAGGCGCTCAGTGGCATGGGTGACGCCTACTATGCGCGCGGCCGTATGCAGGCGGCCTATGCGCAATTTCGGCAATGTTTGGATTTGTGTGAAGCCCAAGGTTTTGGGCGCATTGAGGCGTCCAATCGGTTCATGTTGGCCACGGTACGCATCTACCTGAACGAGACGCAGGGCGCGCTCAGCGATGCACTGAATTGCGCAGAGCTAGCGCACCGCGTGAGCAATTTGCGTGCGGAGATCGTGTCGCGTCTTACCGCCGCCTGGATTTTTATCAGTCTGGGTCGTTTGGAAGAAGCCACTGCGCAGGTGGAGCGTGGCCTCGCTGCCACTCAAACGCTGGGCTCAGGCCGGTTCAGGCCGTTCTTACTGGAAAGCACGGCGCGCATCCTGCTCTTACAAGGCGATTCTGCGGGTGCCAACCAGGTGATCGCACAAGCTCTGGAACTCGCACGCAGTGCCTCCATGATGCGGTTCATCGGACCCTGGATGCTGGGAACAGCAGCTTGGTGCGCACAGGACCCGTGTATCCGGTCGGCTGCCTTGGATGAAGGCGCGGCACTCTTGGAGCAGGGCTGCGTTGGCCATAACTACTACCGGTTCTATACCCACGCGATAGAAGCGTCGCTGCTTGACGATGACACCCAAAGCTGTGCTCGCTGGGCCACTGCATTGGAGGACTACACCCGCCAAGAACCCAATCCCTGGGCCGATTTCTATATTGATTTTGCACGCCTGCGGTGTCAAGCGCCGACAGACGTGCAAGTTCGCGCGGCAGAGGCGCTTCGCTTGCTGCAGTGTGCACAAGCGGCAGGCTTTGCCCGCGAAACCGATGTGTTGAAGGTGCTCGCGGCGCCTCAGTGTGTGTAGCCGGTTTTTGGCATCGGGGCGATAGCCTCATCGTCGACGTTACGGAGGGAATCCCCGTCGGCAGACAAGGCTGCTGTGGTGGCCGGCTGCCACTGGGCCACAACCATTGCATTGGTGAGCAAATACAGCATGCCATGTACCAGCGGAGGCTTCATTTGCAGTGTGCAACTGCGCGCTGGGATGCCAGGTTCGCCCGCGTCTTGAAACACGATCTGCGCCCCCTGATGGCCTTGGATATGGATGGTGATTTCAGTCACGACCATCGGTTCTGGTCCCAACGGAAGTGTGGGTTTTTCGGCGGAATAGGGGGTTTGCAGGTCAGCCTTTTGCAAAAATTCCTGGTGTTTCAGTTCCGTCAGCAGCGCTTTAGCCTGCGCATCGGGCGCGGCAATGGATGCCTGACCTGACTCCATGCGGGTGATTGCGGTTTGAAGTGGGCCAGCGAGCCTCGTGCTGATGCGTCGGGTCAGCCACAATCGCATTTCCTGGGCATCCAGCGTATTCACGCGCATCAGCAGGCGATCGTTGCGCTCGTCAAAGTGCACACTGATTTGGTGAATGTCCATGGCATTGATTTTAGACAATGCCGCCTCAGCCGCTTGCCTTGAAAATTCGCAAAACTCCCCAAACTCCGAAGCAACGGAGTACTCAACGATGCGAATTGACAAATTAACGACCAAATTTCAGGAAGCCCTGTCTGACGCCCAAAGCTCAGCGCTGGGCCAAGACCACGCCTATATCGAGCCCGCCCACGTGGTGGCCGCCATGCTGCGCCAGGAGGACGGCCCCAAGGCACTGCTGCAACGCGCCGGTGTCAACGTGCCAAGCTTGTTGGCGGCGGCCGATGCTGCGATGAAAAAGCTGCCCGAAGTGCAGGGCCAGGAGCAGGTGCAAGTGGGGCGTGACATGGTCAGCCTGTTGCAGGCGGCCGAAAAAGAGGCCATCAAACGCGGTGACCAATTTGTTGCCGGCGAATTGTTCATGCTGGCTTTGAGCGAAGCCAAGTCTGATTTCGCCAAGCAGGTGCAGGCTCTGGGCCTGACACGCAAGAGCCTGGATGCAGCGATCGCCGCGGTGCGCGGCGGCCAGAGCGTGGACAGCGCGGACGCGGAGGACCAGCGCGAGTCGCTGAAAAAATACTGCGTGGACCTCACAGAGCGCGCCCGTATGGGCAAGCTGGACCCAGTCATTGGCCGGGACGACGAAATCCGCCGTGCCATCCAAGTGCTGCAACGCCGCACCAAAAACAACCCTGTCCTCATTGGCGAGCCGGGTGTGGGCAAGACGGCCATCGTCGAAGGTCTGGCGCAGCGCATCGTGGCCGGCGAGGTACCTGATTCGCTCAAGGGCAAGCGCGTGCTGTCCCTTGACATGGCGTCGCTGTTGGCGGGCGCCAAGTTCCGGGGTGAGTTTGAAGAGCGCCTGAAAAACGTGCTCAAAGACCTTGCCAAAGACGAAGGCCAAACCATTGTGTTCATCGACGAGCTGCACACCATGGTGGGAGCGGGCAAAGCCGAAGGCGCCATGGACGCGGGCAATATGCTCAAGCCCGCTCTGGCCCGGGGCGAGCTGCACTGCGTGGGCGCCACGACACTGGACGAGTACCGCAAGTACATCGAAAAAGACGCCGCGCTGGAGCGCCGCTTCCAAAAAATCCTGGTGGGCGAGCCCACGGTCGAAGCCACAGTGGCCATTCTGCGCGGCCTCAAAGAGCGCTACCAGGTGCACCACGGCGTCAACATCACCGACCCGGCCATCGTGGCCGCCGCCGAGCTCAGCCACCGCTACATCACCGACCGCTTTTTGCCCGACAAAGCGATTGACCTGATTGACGAGGCCGCCGCCAAAATCAAGATCGAGCTCGATTCCAAACCTGAGGTGATGGACAAGCTCGACCGCCGCCTGATCCAGCTACAAATCGAGCGCGAAGCCGTGAAGAAGGAAAAAGACGAGGCCTCGCTCAAACGCTTTTCCTTGATCAATGAGGAAATCAGCAGCCTGCAAAAAGAAATCGCCGATCTGGACGAAATCTGGAAAGCAGAAAAAGCCGCCGCCCAAGGTAGTGCGCAAGTGCGCATGGAAATCGACACCTTGCGCCAGCAAATCGAAACGCTGACGCGCAAGGGGGATTTGACCAAGGTGGCGGAGCTTCAATACGGAAAGCTGCCGGAGCTGGAAAAGCGCTTGAAAGATGCGCAAGACACCGAGGCCGGCCGCGCCAAAGGCGGCGAGGGCGTTGCGCCGCAGTTGCTACGCACCCAGGTCGGTGCCGAAGAAATTGCCGAAGTGGTGGCGCGTGCCACCGGCATTCCGGTATCCAAGCTGATGCAAGGCGACCGCGAAAAACTGCTGCTCATGGAAGGCCGCTTGCACGACCGGGTGGTCGGTCAAAACGAGGCCATTGGCGCAGTCTCCAACGCGATCCGGCGCTCACGCTCGGGTTTGTCCGACCCCAACCGGCCTACTGGCTCGTTTTTGTTCCTTGGTCCCACCGGCGTCGGTAAAACCGAGCTGTGCAAGGCACTCGCTGGCTTTTTGTTTGACAGCGAAGAGCATCTGATTCGCATCGACATGAGCGAGTTCATGGAAAAACACTCCGTGGCGCGTCTCATTGGTGCCCCCCCGGGCTACGTCGGCTACGAAGAGGGCGGCTACTTAACCGAGGCCGTGCGCCGCAAACCCTACAGCGTACTGTTGCTCGACGAGGTGGAAAAAGCGCACCCTGATGTGTTCAACGTGCTGCTCCAGGTGCTGGACGATGGCCGATTGACCGATGGCCAAGGCCGCACCGTGGACTTCAAAAACACGGTCATCGTGATGACCAGCAATATTGGCTCGCAACTCATCCAAAGCATGGTGGGGCAGGATGCCGAAGACATCAAGGATGCGGTCACCGGTGAGTTGAAAAACCATTTCCGGCCTGAGTTTTTGAACCGGATTGACGAAACCGTGGTGTTCCACGCGCTGGACGCATCGCACATTGCCGACATCGCCAAGATTCAGCTCAAAACCCTGTCTCACCGTCTGGAGCGCATGGAATACACCCTGCAGGTGTCCGACGCGGCGGTGGCGGAGCTGGCCAAAGTGGGCTTTGACCCGGTGTTTGGTGCACGCCCTCTGAAGCGAGCCATTCAACAACGATTAGAAAACCCCTTGTCCAAGCTCTTGCTGGAAGGCCGCTTTGTGCCGCGGGATGTGATTGTGGTGGATGTGGACCCGATTCGGGCACCGGGTCAGTTCTCGTTCACCAAAGGCGCTTAGCGAACCGGGGTGACGACGACCTCGGCTGTGACGCGCCGTGCGCCGTCAAAGCGCTTGGCCCAGTAGGCGC
>CAIYRQ010000178.1 GCA_903928635.1 uncultured beta proteobacterium
ACGGTGAAGGCGGGCGATTTCTCCCGCCGGGTGGCTGCACTGGGTGGTCGGGAGAACGCCTTCACCAGCAAGGACTACACCGGCTACTACCAGCAGATTCCCACGCACAAACTGGCCGAGGTGATGCAACTTGAGGCAGACCGTTTCGCCAACAACCAGTGGAGCGACGAGGACTTTCGCAAAGAGCTGGAAGTGGTGAAAGAAGAACGCAGGCTTCGCACCGAGGACAACCCCCATGCCCGCCTGTTTGAGGCCATGACGGCCACGGTGTACCAAGCATCCCCCTACCGCCGCCCGATTGTGGGCTGGATGAGCGACTTGGAGTCTCTGCAGCCGGACGATGCGCGCGTCTTTTTCCGGCGCTGGTACACGCCCGCCAATGCAGCCGTCGTGGTGGCGGGTGATGTGAACCCGCAGGCAGTGCGGGCCTTGGCCGAAAAGTACTACGGTGGTTTGCCGCGCACCGCGTTGCCGTCGCGCAAGCCGCGCACTGAACCGGCCCAAAGCGGCCAACGGCGTCTGGACTTCAAGGCCCCAGCGCAGCAGGGCTATGTAGCCCTTGCATTCAAGGTGCCTGGCATAAGGCCCCCATCCTCTGGTGGCACCCTGTGGGATGCCCAGGCGCAGGACGCCCTGGCGTTAATCGTGTTGTCGGCTGTGCTGGACGGCTACGACGGCGCGCGCCTGGAGCGGGCTCTCACGCAGTCTGACGACCACGTGGCTGACAGCGCCGATGCACACTATGGCGCTACGGCCCGTGGCCCGGTCACGTTCATGTTGTCGGGAGTGCCCGCCACCGGAAAAACCAGCGCTTCGCTCGAATCTGCTCTGCGGGTGACCGTCAAACGGGTGGCCGATGAAGGCATTCAGGCGGCCGAGCTTCAGCGGGTGATCAACCAATGGACCGCCAGCGAGGTCTACCAGCAAGACAGCGTGTTCAACCAGGCCCGCATGCTGGGTGCCAACTGGGCCATGGACCTGCCACCGAACTTTGAGACCGAGCTGTTGGAGCGCCTGCGCGGCGTCACACCGGAGCAGGTGCAGTCGGTGGCGGCGCGCTATTTTGGCGATGACGAGCTGACGGTGGCCACGCTGCTGCCCCAGCCGATCGACCCCTTGCGAAAACCCCGGCCCGCGCTGTCCGGCGCACGGCATTGAAGCAGGGACCAGGCACCATGAATATTTTTGTCTCGCGTTTCGCACGGGTTCGCCGGGTGCTCGTTTTGCTGCTGTTGGCACCCGCCGCTTGGGCTGCTTTGCCGATTGAGCACTGGACACACGCCAGCGGCGCGCGGGTCTACCTGGTGCAAAGTCCGGGTATTCCCATGGTCGATGTGCAAATCGACTTTGATGCCGGTGACCGCCGCAGCCCCGCAGGCAAAACCGGTTTGTCGGCGCTGATGGCGTCGGCCACACGCAACGGTGTCAAAGCTGCAGCAGGCCAAAGCGCCTTGGATGAAAACGCGCTGGGCGAAGCCTGGGCCGATCTGGGGGCCTCTTTAACGGCGGGCGCAGGCAACGACCGTTTGACCTTTTCTTTGCGCAGCCTGAGTTACCCGGACGTGCTGGCGCAGGCCAGCGCACTGGCTGCTCGCCAGATGGGCGAGCCTTCGTTTCCCGACAAGCTGTGGCTGCGCGACCGTCCCAAAATGTTGGCGAGCATCCAGGAGTCCAATACCCGACCGGCAACCGTCGCGGCGCGGGCTTACAGCGTCGCAGTGTATGGCAGCCACCCCTACGGCCGCGAAATGACCGAGGCGGACCTGAACAACATCAGCACCGCCGATATGCAAGCACTGCACGCCAGCCTGGTGCGCGCGTGTTATGCCCGCATCAGCATCGTGGGCGCCGTGGACCGGACGCAAGCCGACGCGTTGGTAAGCACCTTGTTGGCACGCTTGCCGCAAGGTCCCTGCCACGCGCTGGCGCCGGTGCAAGAGGTGCAAGCCTTGACGCAGGCCGTGGAGCAGCGCATTGCGTTTGATGCGGCCCAGGCCCATGTGCTGGTGGGCCAGCCCGGTATCAAGCGCAGCTCCCCGGACTTCTTTGCCTTGCTCGTGGGCAACCATATCCTGGGCGGCGGCGGCTTTACCGCGCGCCTGACCGAAGAGTTGCGTGAAAAGCGCGGCCTGACCTACGGCGTCTCCAGCAGCTTTGCGCCGGGTTTGCACGCGGGCGCTTTCACCATTAGTTTGCAAACCCGCCCTGACCAGGCGCAGCAGGCCCTGGACTTGGTCCGCTCAGAGCTGGAGCGCTTTGTGGCCCAAGGGCCTACGGACAAAGAGTTGCAGGCCGCCAAAGACAATCTCATCGGTGGTTTTGCGCTGCGCATCGATAGCAATCGCAAGCTGCTCGACAACGTGGCCAATATTGCGTGGAACGACTTGCCACTGGACTACCTTTCCACCTGGACGGATCAGGTGCAGCGCATCAGCGTTCAGGACATTCGCCAAGCCTTTGCCCGCACGCTGTCGCCGAAAACCATGGTCACCATCGTGCTGGGTGGCAAATAAGGCGCGCAATGAGCAAAGCCTTCACCAAAGAAAACCCGGACGCGGATGACGACGAGCTGCAGCTTGCGCCGCTTCCACCGGGCGGTAAAAACTACATCACACCCACCGGCTATGCCACGCTGCGCAGCGAGCTGCTGGCGCTGATTGACGTGGAGCGACCCAAGGTGGTGGACATCGTGCATTGGGCCGCCAGCAACGGCGACCGCTCTGAAAACGGTGACTACATCTACGGCAAAAAGCGCTTGCGCGAAATAGACCGGCGTATCCGTTTTTTGACCAAGCGGCTCGAAATCGCCGTCATTGCCGAGCCCAGCCTGCACTTTGGAAGTGATCAAATCTTCTTTGGCGCCACCGTCACCTATGTCGACGATGTGAACCAGGAGCGTACCGTGCGCATTGTCGGCATTGACGAAGCCAACAGCGCCCAGGGTGAAGTGAGCTGGGTCTCGCCGATTGCGCGCACGCTGCTCAAGGCCCGCGTTGGCGATGTGCTTCGCTTGCCTATGCCCGAGCGCGTAGCTGAAATTGAGGTGCTGGCGGTGCACTACCCCAGCGCACCCGTGCAAAACGCTTAATCGGCCCGTTTGTTGCGCTGCGCGCGCATCACCACCGGGGAGCGCTTGAGCTTGGTAAGAACGGCGTCGAGGTGGGCGCGGTCACGCACTGCAATCACAAACAGCAGCTCTTTGACGTCTTGCGTACTGTCGGGTGCAGTTTCAATGTGCACGATGTCCGCCTCTGACGTAGCCAGGGCGGAGGCCACCTGGGCCATCACGCCCTTGCCGTTGTTGACCGTCACGGCCAGGTCCACCTCAAAGGCGCGGGTGGGCTCGTCGCTCCACTCCACACCCATGAAGCGCTCGCCGTCTTTGTGTTGCAGGCGCATGGCCGTCGGGCAGTCGGCCGCGTGAACGACCAGGCCCTCGCCGCGTCCGAGGTAACCCAGAATCGCGTCGCCGGGGATGGGTCGGCAGCAATGCGCGTATTTGACGGACGCGTTTTCGCTTCCATCCAGAGTCAACGTGCCCATGCCGTGGGAGTTGCCCGACGCAAAGCGCTCGCGGGTCAGCAGCAGCGCGTTGGGTTTTTCTCCGACATCGCCCAAAAGCAGCACCAGGCGTTTGGCCACGATGTTGGCAATGCGTTTGCCCAAGCCAATGTCGGTGAGCAGCTCCTGGCGGTTTTTGCTGCCGGTGAAGCGCAGCAGCTTGTCCCACACCGAGGCCCGCGTTTGCGGATCGGGAAAGGACTCAATGCCTTCGGCGCGCAGCGCCTGTGCCAGCAGCTTGCTGCCGAGTTCTTCGGACTCGGTGAGCTCCATGGTCTTGAGATGATGGCGAATTTTGGAGCGCGCCCGCCCGGTGCGCACAAAGCTCAGCCAAGCGGGATTGGGCGTGGCGTCGGGGGCGGTGACGATTTCCACCACGTCGCCATTTTTAAGCGCAGTGCGCAGGGGCACTTGCTCGCCGTTGATGCGTGCGGCCATGGTGCGGTCACCCACATTGCTGTGGATCGCATAGGCAAAGTCCACCACGGTAGCGCCGCGCGGCATGGCCATGATCTGGCTCTTGGGCGTGAACACATAGACCGCGTCCGGGAATAAGTCGACCTTGACGTGCTCCCAAAACTCAGCCGCGTCACGGGTTTCATCCTGGATGTCCAGCAGCGACTGCAACCACTGCGTGCCAAGGCGTTCGCTGGCCTTGTCTTGCGGGTTGTTGACCTTGTAGAGCCAATGCGCTGCGACGCCCGACTCGGCCACCACATGCATGGCTTCGGTGCGCATCTGAAACTCCACATTGATACCGGCCGGGCCGACCAGCGTGGTGTGCAGCGATTGGTAGCCGTTGACCTTGGCGATGGCGATATGGTCTTTGAACTTGCCGGGCACGGGCTTGTACAGCTGGTGCAGCAGGCCTAAGGCGGTGTAGCAGTCGGTGATTTGTGGCACCAGCACCCGAAAGCCGTAGACATCGGTCACCTGGGCAAAGCTCAGGTGCTTGTCATGCATCTTGCGGTAAATGGAGTAAAGGGACTTTTCCCGACCGGCAATGCGCACAGGCATGCCGTAAGTGGAAAAGGTGGTCTCCATCTCCTTCTTGACCTTTTGCAGCAGGTCGCGGCGCCTGCTGCGCGCTTTTTCGACCGCTTTGGACAACACCGCGTAGCGCCATGGCAGCAGATGCCTAAAGGCCAGGTCTTGCAGCTCACGGTAGGTCTGGTTCAGACCCAGGCGATGCGCGATAGGGCTGTAAATGTCCAGGGTTTCCTGCGCAATGCGGCCCCACTTTGCGCGTGGCATGTCGCCCATGGTGCGCATATTGTGGGTGCGGTCGGCCAGCTTGATCAATATCACCCGCACATCGCGCGCCATGGCCAGCAGCATCTTGCGAAAGGACTCCGCCTGGTTTTCCTCGCGGGTGTTGAACGAGAGCTTGTCGAGCTTGGTCAGCCCGTCCACCAGTTCAGCCACCGGGGAGCCAAATTTTTCGATCAACTCAACTTTGGTAACGCCGCAGTCCTCCATGGCGTCGTGCAACAGAGCCGCCATCAGCGCCTGGGCGTCGAGTTTCCATTCGGCGCACTGGCTAGCCACCGCTATCGGGTGGGTGATGTACGGGTGGCCGCTGCTGCGCAACTGCCCCAGGTGCGCCTCATCCGCAAAGCGGTAGGCCTGACGCACCTGGGCCACTTCCGCTTCGCTCAGGTAGTGAATCTTCCCAAGCAGACCGTTGAATCCTGTCGCAGCGGTCAGCGCCGGCTCGGTGGACTTTGGAAATGACTTTTGCAATGTACCCATAGATGAAATGTAGCGCGCACGCCGTGCATTCGCTCGCCGTCGGATATTTTTGCCAAAAAAAAGCAGCAGGAACTGATTCCTGCTGCCTGGCTTGATCGACGGCCGAAGCTTCGGCCTGCCGACGGGCTTTACTTCACGGAAGCTGCGCTCACGTAGCCTGAGACCGCGACCCATTTGCCATCTTGAATCTGCGACAGGCGGGATGCGTCGCTGCCCAAGCGTTTTGTGGGAGAGAACGTGGACTTTGCAGCACCAAAAATGTCCGGCTCAATCGTCATGGTGTCCATGACCTTGATAAAGCTGTCTGTGGTCAGGTTTTTACCTGCTTTGTTGGCGGCATTGGCAAAGGTGTTCACGATGATGTAGCCATAGACCGAGAAGACGGTGGGGTCTTCGTTGAATTTGGTTTTGTACTTGTTGGCCCAGAAGCGGATGGGCTGCGACGCTTCATCCAAGTAGGGGTTTTGCACCGTCATGGTGGCGTAGAGGCCGTCCATGGCTTTGCCGCCGATTTTGTGGATCAGGTCAGTGTATGCGGCGCTGGAGCCCAGGAAAATGGGGCTGAAGCCCAATTTGCGCGCAGTGCCAATGGTGCCAATGGTTTCGCGGATGATGGTGCCCAAGACCACCATTTCGCAAGCGCTGGACTGCAGCTTGGAGACTTGCGAGGAAAAGTCGGTCGCGCCACGCTTGTAAGAGGTTTTTTCGGCGAATTCCATGTTGATCGATTTGAGGCCCGCCTCTGCGCCACGCAGCACTTCAAGACCGAAGTCGTCGTCCTGGTAAATCGTGCAGACCTTTTTCACGCCTTTTTCTTTGACCAGGCTGGGCAATGCAATGCGCATCTGGTCAAAGTAGGTGGCGGCAAACGAGTACTTCAGGCGGTGGAAGGGCTCGTACATTTCGCGCGCGGCCGTGATCGGGAAGAAATTGATCACATTCTTTTCAAACTGCACGGGCATCGCCGCCATGTTTTGGGCAGTGCCAATGTGGCCCAGCATCATGAAAATTTTGTCCTGGTTCACCAACTTCTGGGCGGCCAGCACCGACTTTTTAGGGTCGTAGCCGTCGTCTTCCACCAGCAATTTGAGTTTGCGGCCATTGAGTCCGCCCTGCTCGTTGATTTCATCGACCGCCAGCATCATGCCCAAGCGCGCCTGTTTGCCAAAGCCTGCCAACGGGCCGGACAAGTCTTGGATCGAGCCCAAGGTGATCTCATCTTTGCTCACGCCTTGTTGTTCGGCCTGAGCCACGTTGCCCACAAGGGCCAGTGCAGCAACCAGTGCAGCAAAAAAATACGGGGGTTTAAAGCGCATGGGGTTCTCCTAGGGTTGACGAAAAAATTCGATCGCGATTACTTGCCGTTGGCAACGGTCTTCCACTTGCCATCCTGAATTTGCGACAAGCGGGAAGATTCACTGCCCAGTCGCTTGGTCGCGGTGTAGGTCAGTTTGGGGGTGCCGAAAATGTCGCTGGGAACAGTGAGGCTGTTCATGGCTTTGACAAAACTCTCGGTGGTCAGTTGCGGCCCGGCTTTTTGCGCAGCTTGGATCATGATGTCCATCATGATGTAGCCGTAGGCGGAGAACACAGCGGGCTCTTCATTGAATTTGGTCTTGTATTTGTTGGCCCAAAAGCGGATGGGCTGAGAGGCTTCATCGGTATAAGGGTTTTGCACCACCATGGTGGCGTAAATGCCGTCCATGGCCTTACCGCCAAGCTTGTGAATAAGATCTGTGTAGGCGGCAACGGACGCAAAAAACACAGGGCTGAAACCAGTCTTGCGGGCCTCGGCCACGGTACCAATGGTCTCGCGAATGATGGTGCCCAAGACCACCAGTTCGCACGACGCGGACTTCATTTTGGCGACCTGGCTGGAGAAGTCGGTCGCGCCGCGTTTGAACGACGTTTTCTCGGTGAGCTCCATGTTGATGGTCTTGAGCCCTGCCTCGCTGCCGCGCAGCACTTCCAGGCCGAACTCGTCGTCCTGGTAAATGATGCAGACCTTTTTTGCATTTTTGTCAGCCACCATTTGGGGCAGAGCCAAGCGCATTTGGTCGTAGTAGGAGCTCAGCAGCGCGTACTTCAGCTCGTTGGGCGCTTCGTACATTTCCCGGGCTGCGGTGAGCGGCATAAAGTTCACCACTTTTTTCTCAAATTGGATCGGCATGGCCGCGTTGTTTTGCGCGGTACCCAGATGGCCTGCCATGATGAAAATTTTGTCCTGGTTCACCAGCTTTTGGGCGGCCAACACCGCGCGCTTGGGGTCGTAGCCCGAATCTTCCACCAACAGCTTGATCTGGCGTCCATGCACACCGCCTTGCTCGTTGAGCTCTTCGATGCGCAGTTGCATGCCGTTGCGTGCCTGCTTGCCATAGCCGGCCAGTGGGCCTGACAAATCCTGGATGGTGCCCACCACGATTTCCGTCTTGGTGATGCCTTGTTGTTCGGCCGCGTGCAATGCATGGCCTGCGAGCATGCCCAGCGCGAGGCACACGAGGGACGAAAACTTGAGATTTGGGAGATTCATACGGCGTTGTAAGAGTTGGTGGTCGAAATCGGAGAGCCGGAGATGCCAGGCCTAGCCCGCGTACATGGCTTCAATTTGTGGCGTGTACTTCTTCTCCACCAGCTTGCGCTTGAGCTTCATGGTGGGAGTCAGTTCTTCGTCCTCGGCGCTGAGCTGGGTGTCTAGCAGGAAGAATTTTTTGATCTGTTCCACGCGGGCAAACTTCTTGTTCACGCGCTCCAGCTCTTCTTGGATCAGCGCTTGCACTTCGGGTGCGCGCGTGAGGCTGGCGTAGTTGCTGAACGGCACGTCCTTGTCCTGCGCGAACTTCTCGACGTTTTCCTGGTCAATCATGATGATGACCGTCAGGTAGGGCCGCTTGTCGCCAATCACCACCGCGTCGGTGATGTAGGGTGAGAACTTGAGGTCGTTTTCGAGTTCGCTGGGCGTGATGTTCTTGCCGCCCGCAGTGATGATGATGTCCTTCATGCGGTCGGTAATCTTGAAGTAGCCGTCCGCATCGCACACGCCCACGTCGCCGGTGTGCAGCCAGCCATCTGCGTCGATGGTTTCTGCGGTTTTTTCGGGCAAATTCAAGTAGCCCGCAAACACGTTTTTGCCGCGCACCAGAATCTCGCTGGTGGTCGGGTCGAGCCGCACTTCGTTGAAACCAGCGGCGGGGCCAATCGACCCCGGCTTGATGGCGGTGGCGGGCACACCGGTGGAGGCGCCACAGGTCTCCGTCATGCCCCACACCTCGAGCATGGGAACCCCCAGTGCCAGGTACCAGCGCACCAGCTCGGGCGAGATGGGCGCAGCCCCGGTGACCAAAAAGCGCGCGCGGTGAATGCCGATGAGCTTGCGCACATTGTTCAGTGCCAGCCACTGCGCCAGACGGAACTGCATGCGCAGACCCTGGCCCACGGGTTTGCCCGCCAGCACCAGGTCCGCAATGCGATGGCCCACGCCGATGCCCCATGCATACACCGCTTGCTGCAAGGCGCCTGCTTCTTTCAGCGTGATCATGACGCCGGAGTAAAACTTTTCCCATACGCGGGGGACAGCCGTGAAGACAGTGGGTGCAATCTCGCGCACGTTCTCCGGAATCGTTTCCGGGTTCTCGACGAAGTTGATCTTGGAGCCGGTGTACAAGGCAAAGTACTCCCCGCCCATGCGCTCGGCGATGTGGCACAGCGGCAAAAAGCACATGCGCTCGTCGGTCTCGTCTTGCGCCACGAGCGTGTTGTAACCGCGCACGGTGTACACCAAACCTTGGTGCAGATGCATGGCGCCCTTGGGCTTGCCGGTGGTGCCGGAGGTGTAAACCAAAATCGCCAGGTCTTCGGGCTGGCATTGCGCAACACGGGTTTCCAGCGCGCCGGGGTGTGTGGCCAAATAGGTTTTCCCTAGCGCGCGCAGGGCATCCAAACTGATGATGTTGGGATCGTCGAGCTTGCGAAGCCCTTCCATGTCAAAGACCACAATCTTGCGCAGCAGTGGCAGGTTTGCCCGCACTTCCAGCGCCTTGTCGAGCTGCTCATCATCTTCCACAAACAGCACGACCGTGCGCGAGTCTTCGCACAAGTACTCCACTTGGCTGCTGGCGTCGGTGGGGTAAATACCGTTGGACACACCGCAGGCTGACAGCACGGCCAAATCCGCCCAGACCCATTCGACCACGGTGTTGGCCAGGATGGATGCGCATTCGCCTTTGGCAAAACCCAGACTCAGCAGGCCGCCCGCAATTTCTTGCACCGCCTGCGCGGTCTGGTTCCAGGTCCAGCTGCGCCACAGACCCAGATGCTTCTGGCGCATCCAGACATTGGGGCCGCGCTGGGCCACGGCGTTCCAAAAAAGGGCCGGAATGGTTTCACCCGACAGCACGACTTCATGCTGGGGTTGGATGTGGCTCAAGTCCCAAAGTTGCGTCATACAAGTGCGGGGCCGCTGGCGGCGGCGCTGGTGGGCAATGGATTGCGGGAGTTCGACGGCATAGGTTTCAACGCCATGTTTTTTTCTTTTTCCAGCGGCGCTCGGAGCGCACGCCGGCTTCCTTGAGTCCGAGGTAGAACTCTTTGATGTCGTCCTTTTCGCGCAGGTGCGCGCAGGTGTCTTCCATCACGATGCGCCCGTTTTCCAGCACATAGCCGTAGTCGGAGGCATTGAGCGCCATGTTGGCGTTTTGCTCGACCAGCAAAATCGTGGTGCCGCGTTCGCGGTTGATACGCACCACGATTTCAAAAATCTCTTTGGTCAGCTTCGGGCTCAAGCCCAGGCTGGGTTCGTCCAGCAAAATCAAATCGGGGTTCGCCATGAGCGCGCGCGAAATGGCCAGCATCTGCTGCTGTCCTCCCGATAGCAAACCGGCATCCTGGGCGCTGCGCTCGCGCAGAATCGGAAAGTAGCCATACACCGTCTCGATGTCACGCGCCACGCCGTCGCGGTCGCTGCGGGTGTAAGCGCCCATCAGCAAGTTGTCGCGCACGCTTAAGAGCGGAAACACCTCTCGGCCTTCTGGCACATGGCTCAGACCTTGTTGCACGATGAAAGACGGGTCTTTGGCGGTGATGTCCTGGCCTTTGAATTCGACCGAGCCTTTACGCGGGTCGATGATGCCGGAGATTGTTTTCAGAATCGTGGTTTTGCCAGCGCCGTTGGAGCCCAGCACGGCAGCGATCTCTCCGCGGCGCACTTGCAGGCTCACGCCCCGTATCGCTTTGATCGGGCCATAGGCGCTCTCCACGTTCAGGAGTTTGAGCACCGGTTGGTCGCTGATGGCGGGTGGCAGACTGCTCATAGCGCACCTCCTGAGTTCAGGCGGGCGCTTAGGCCCACGGGGCGGCGCAGCGAGGACACATCGTCCACGGTGCCAAGGTAGGCCTCAATCACACCGGGGTCGCTTTGCACTTCGCGCGGTGTGCCCATGGCCAGCACTTCGCCTTGGTTCATGGCCAATACGCGGTCCGACACCTTGGACACCAAGCCCATGTCATGCTCCACCATCAGTACGCTGATGCCCAGCTCTTGTTGAATGTCCTGAATCCAAAACGCCATGTCGTCGGTTTCTTCCACGTTCAGCCCGGAGGAGGGCTCGTCCAGCAGCAGGAGCTTGGGTTCGGTGCACAGAGCACGTGCCATTTCCACCACTTTGCGCACGCCGTAAGGCAGGCCCGCCACAAAGGTGTCGCGGTAGTGCTGCAGGTTCAAAAAGTCGATGACTTCTTCGGCTTTCTCGCGGGATTTCAGTTCGGCCTCGCGGGTGGCGGAGGTGAAGAACAGGTCTTGCCAGAAACCACTTTGGCGGTGCGTGTGACGGCCGATCAGCAGGTTGTGTAGCACCGAGGCGTGTTCGAACAATTCAATGTTTTGAAAAGTGCGCGCTATGCCCAAGGCCGCCACGTCTTGGGGTGCCTGGTCGGTCAGTTTGACCAGGCCCTGGGGCCCTTGGTAGTCAATGGTGCCTGTGGTGGGCGTGTAGATGCGGCTGATCAGGTTGAACACCGTGGTCTTGCCCGCGCCGTTGGGGCCGATCAGCGTGAAAACTTCACCCTGCTTGACGTCGAAGCTGACGTTGTTGACCGCCAGCACGCCGCCAAAGCGCACGCTCAAATTGTGGGCCGATAAAAGGGTCGCGGTCATTTCAGGCGGTCCGATTTTTGGAAGGATTTCTGCCGCTTGAACATGCCTTTGCGGTAGAACGGAAACATCTCGATGTAGGTGCGCACCTTGAGCCAGCGGCCATACAAACCCATAGGCTCAAACAGCACAAAGGCGATCAGCACCAAACCATAGACCAGACCCTGCAGACCGGGCGCTTGGCCCACAAAAGTGGGCAAGTAGTCTTTGACCATGGCGATCAGCTGCGGCATGGTGATGAGAAAGATCGCACCCAAAAAAGCGCCATGGATAGACCCCAGGCCGCCGATCACGATCATGAGCAGGAGGTCAATCGACTGCAAGATGTTGAACTGGTCGGGCGAAATGAACTGCAGTTTGTGCACATACAAAGCGCCTGCGACGCCCGCCAGCCCCGCGGACAGTGCGAAGGACAGCGTTTTGTAGCGCGCCAGGTGAATGCCCATGCTTTGCGCTGAAATTTCCGAATCTCGGATCGCGACAAATGCCCGCCCTGTCGGTGAACGCAGCAAGTTCACGATGCCCAGCGTAGCCAGCACGGTGATGAGCAGGCACAAAAAGTAAAACTGGATTTCGGTCTCCAGCACCCACCCAAACAGGTTGGGCTTCTCAATATGCATGCCGGCGTTGCCGCCCGTGACCGATTCCCACCGCGCCAGCACCTCTTCGACGATGAAGCCGAAAGAAAGTGTCGCCATGCCCAGGTAAATGCCTTTCACCCGCAGCGCTGGCAGGCCCACCACCCAGCCCGTTGCGGCGGACAGCGTACCCGCGCCCAGCAGGGCCAACGGGAAGGGCACACCGGCATTGCTCAGCACGGCCTGGGTGTAGGCGCCCACGCCCAAAAACGCTGCGTGCCCCAGTGAGAACAAGCCGGTAAATCCCGCCAGCAGCATGATGCCCAAGGCAGCGATGCTGTAAATCAGCACAAAGGTGAGCTGGGCCAGCCAGTATTCAGTGAATACCCAAGGTGCGGCCAACAGAGCCAGCACCAGCACGCTGTACCAGAATGTGTGGCCGCCGTGCTTGGCCAGGGCGATGTCCTGCGTGTAAGCAGTTTTGAATATGAAACGCATGGGTCAGACCTTTTTGCGGAGTTTTTCGCCAAACAGGCCGTTGGGCTTGACCATCAGCATTACCAGCACCACGATGTAGGCGGCGGTGTCTTTGAATCCGTCGGGCAGGTAAAAGCCTGCAAATGATTCCACCAGCCCGATCACCACCCCACCCACAATGGCGCCCGGCAAACTGCCAAAGCCGCCCACTACTGCCGCAGGGAAGGCCTTCAGACCGATAAAGCCCATGTTGGCGTGCACGAAGGTGATGGGTGCCAGCAGCAGGCCCGCCAGACAGGCTACGGCTGCGGCCAGCCCCCAGGCAATGCCGTTGAGGCGCTTGACGGGAATACCCATGTAGTAGGCCGCCAGTTGATTTTGCGACGCGGCTTGCATGGCAATGCCCAGTTTGCTGTAGCGGAAGAGGGCAAACAACAGGACGCACAGCACGCCCGTGGCGGCGATCACCACCATCTGCTCGACATTCAGCACCAGGCCTCCCACGCGCCAGATTTCGTCCTTGTAGGGCACCGGCAAGGCCAGCGTGTCGGTGCCCATGCCAGGGATCATGGTGATCAGGCCCCGCGCCACATAGCCAATGCCGATGGTCAGCATAACGATGGAAAAGGCGGGCTGCCCCAGGATGGGGCGGATGACGGCGAACTCGATGAGCGCGCCCAGCAAGGCCATGCCCACAACTGCGCCCAGGACCGCAGCCCAGTACGGCCAACCCAGAATGGTCATGCCCACCAAACCCGCAAACGCACCAAGCATCATCAACTCGCCCTGGGCGAAGCTAACTGTCTCGGTCGCCTTGTAAATGAGCACAAAGCCCATCGCAATCAGCCCGTAGATGCAGCCCTGCGCTACCCCGCTGATCAGCAATTGAAAAAACTGCACCATGTCTCCTTGTGTTGTGCAGTCGATTTATAGCGGCCTCGTGTGAAATCCTTGATAGGGTTCTTACTGACAGAGATCTAAATACTGACAATTTTGTTTTGACAGAGTCAATTTTTGGGAATTTCGCGAGGCCGTCCTTGGTCATCAATAGCCACATAAGTTACAAGGGCTTCGGTCACTTTGATGTATTGGCCCTGCGTGCGAAAGCGTTCTGCAAACACCTCTACTTTCACCGTGATGGAGGTGCGGCCAATGCGTGACACTTTCGAGAAAAACGACAGGATGTCGCCCACCCGCACCGGTTGTTTGAAGATGAACTCGTTGACAGCCACGGTGGCCATGCGGCCTTGGGTGTAGCGCGCGGGCAGCACCGATCCCGCCAGATCGACTTGCGCCATCACCCAGCCGCCAAAGATGTCGCCGTTGGCGTTGCAGTCGCCCGGCATCGGAATCACCTTGAGCACCAGCACCTGGTCGGTGGGCAATTCAACGCCCGCAGGCGCTACAGGGGTGGCGGTGGTGGCGGATGAGGTGGGAGGCAAAGTGGACATGGGCACAATCGGAGTTTGTTATTTTGAATTGTCTCCCATGCGCTCCTTTGGCCCGTCTGCCGACTCCCCCCGTACCTTGCCTCTTGCACCCGGCGCCTCTGCGTCGGATGCCACCGTGCGCAAGGCGGGCGATTGGAGCACCCTGAAGCGCCTGTTCCCCTACCTGTGGGCCTACAAATGGCGCGTGGTGGTGGCCTTGTCGCTCATGGTTGGCGCCAAAGTCGCCAACGTGGGCGTGCCGCTATTGCTCAAAACGCTGGTGGACACCATGAGCCCCAAGCCCGGCGCGGTGGCCGCCGTGCTGGTGGTGCCAGTGGCCTTGCTGGTGGGCTATGCAGTGCTGCGCTTGTCCACCTCGCTGTTTGCCGAGCTGCGCGACCTGGTGTTTTCCAAAGCCACCGAGGGCGCCGCGCGCAGCATTTCACTGGGCGTTTTCCGGCACTTGCATTCCATGAGCCTGCGCTTTCACTTGGACCGCCTGACCGGCGGCATGACGCGTGATATTGAGCGCGGCACCCGGGCTGTGCATTCGCTGGTGTCGTTCTCGTTGTACAGCATCATCCCCACCTTGATCGAAGTCGGCTTGGTGCTGACGCTGCTGGCGGTCAAGTTTGATGTCTGGTTTGCGGGTATCACTTTGATCGCGCTGGCGCTGTACATCACCTTCACCATCAGCATGACCGAGTGGCGCACCCAGTTTCGCAAGCGCATGAACGAGCTCGACTCCAAGGCCCACACCCGCGCGATCGACTCCTTGTTGAACTTCGAGACCGTCAAGTACTTCAACAACGAAGAATTCGAGGCGCTGCGCTACGACGAGAACCTGGAACGCTACCGCCTGGCCGCACTCAAGAGCCAGCGCACGCTCAGCATCTTGAATGCGGGCCAGCAGTTCATCATCGCAAGTGGCCTGGTGGCCATGCTGTGGCGCGCTACCCAAGGTGTGGTGGACGGCCGCATGACGCTGGGCGACCTGGTGATGGTCAACGCCTTCATGATTCAGATCTACATCCCGCTCAACTTCTTGGGTGCCATCTACCGCGAACTCAAGCAAAACCTGGCAGACCTGGAAAAAATGTTTGTGCTCTTGGAGCGCGAGCAAGAGATTGCTGATGCGCTCGACGCGCACGCTTTGCTGCTGCCGCAGGGAGCTGACAGCGCGGCCGTGCGCTTTGACCATGTGGGCTTTGCCTACGAGCCGGCGCGCACCATCTTGCACGACATCAGTTTTGAAATTCCAGCCGGCAAAACAGTCGCTGTCGTGGGCCCGTCGGGTTCTGGCAAATCGACGCTGGCAAGGCTGCTGTACCGGTTTTACGACGTGCAGCAAGGCAGCATTTCGGTGGCGGGGCAAGACATTCGCACCCTGACCCAGGCCAGCTTGCGCGCTGCCATTGGCATCGTGCCGCAAGACACCGTGCTGTTCAACGACACCGTGCAATACAACATCGCCTACGGCCGCCCCGGCAGCAGCTTGGAGCAGGTGCAAGCGGCAGCCCGCGCCGCGCACATTGACGCCTTCATTGCCAGCACGCCCGCAGGCTATGACACCATGGTCGGGGAGCGGGGCCTGAAACTCTCTGGCGGTGAAAAGCAACGTGTGGCGATTGCCCGCACCCTGCTGAAAAACCCGCCGATACTGATATTTGACGAAGCCACCAGTGCCTTGGACTCGGCCAACGAGCGCGCCATCCAAGCCGAACTCGCCCGGGTGGCGCAAAACAAAACCACGCTGGTCATTGCCCACCGCCTGTCCACGGTGGTGGACGCCCACATGATTTTGGTCATGGACGCCGGCCGCATCATTGAGCGCGGCAACCACGCTGAACTGATGCAGGCCAATGGCCGCTACGCGCACATGTGGGCACTGCAGCAAAGCGGCGAATGAACCACTGGGCCGCCTTCCATAATCACGCCCATGGAAACCAAATGGCTTGAAGACTTTGTGTCGCTGGCGGAAACCCGCAGTTTCAGCCGCTCGGCCCAGCTGCGCCATGTAACGCAACCGGCGTTTTCACGGCGCATCCAATCGCTTGAAGCCTGGGCCGGTGTGGAGCTGGTGGACCGCAGCTCTTATCCCACCCACCTGACCCCGGCGGGTGCCGCGCTGTATGCGCAGGCGCTCGACCTGTTGCAAGCGCTGCACGCGGCGCGCGACCAATGCCGGGCCACGGCGCCTGCCGATACGCCTCTGGGACAATAAGCGTCTGTCCCTTGACCGCTCTGACACAACACTTTATGACCACCACGGCAAACTCCCTGACCCTGATTCGACCCGACGACTGGCATGTGCATTTGCGCGATGGCCAGGCCTTGCAGACTGTGGTGCCGCACACGGCCGCCCAGTTTGGCCGCGCGGTGGTGATGCCCAATCTCAAGCCGCCGGTCACCACCGCCGCGCAGGCCCAGGCCTACCGCGCACGCATTGCCGCGGCCGTGCCTGCGGGCATGCGCTTCGAGCCGCTGATGACGCTGTACCTGACCGACATGCTGCCGCCCGAAGAGATTGCCCGTGCCCGCGAAGCCGGCGTGGTGGCGGTCAAGCTGTACCCGGCCGGCGCCACCACCAACAGCGACGCCGGTGTGACCGACATACGCAAGACCTACGCCACCTTAGAGGCCATGCAGCGCGCAGGCATGCCCTTGCTGGTGCACGGCGAGGTCACTGATCCCGAAGTGGACTTGTTCGATCGCGAAGCGGTATTCATTGATCAGCAACTCATCCCATTGCGACGCGACTTTCCGGAGTTAAAGATCGTGCTGGAACACATCACCACGCGCGACGCGGCCCAGTATGTGCAAAGCGCTGGCCGTCACACCGCAGCAACCATCACCGCCCACCACCTGCTGTACAACCGCAACGCCTTGTTCAAAGGTGGCATCCGGCCGCACTACTACTGCCTGCCCGTCTTGAAACGTGAGACCCACCGGCTGGCGCTGGTCGATGCGGCCACCAGCGGATCGCCCCAGTTCTTTTTGGGCACCGACAGTGCGCCGCATGCCGCGCAGCTCAAAGAGCACGCCAGCGGCTGCGCAGGCTGCTACACCGCCCACGCGGCCATTGAGCTTTATGCCCAGGCCTTTGATGCCGTAGGCGCCATGGATCGCCTCGAAGGCTTTGCCAGCGTGTTTGGTCCGGACTTTTATGCTCTGCCGCGCAACACCGACACCATCACGCTGCGCCGCGAAAGCTGGACGCCGCCCGAGAGCTATGCGTTTGGCGAAGCCACGCTCAAGCCGCTGGCGGGCGGCGAACCCTTGCAGTGGCGGCTGGCCTAGACGCTATCGATTGGACGGCGCCGTGGTTGGCGCCGTTGCAGAGACGTGGCCAGGAGGTGGCGGCCCAAGCATGGGCATGCGCGAGCTGCGCCCAAGCGCTCAACGCGCACGGTGGCCCCGAATCGCCGGTACGCTTTGTGCCGCAAGAGGCATTGCCCGCCGGTGAAGCCTACGAAGCGTTCATTTACCGCACACGCCAGGTGCCCACCCGCGAAGGTCTGCACGATTTTTTCAACGGCCTGTGCTGGTTGCATTTCCCACGCACCAAAACCCGGCTCAACGCACTGCAAGCCGAGCAAATTGCCCACAGTGGCGTGCACAGTGTGCGTGGTGCGGCGCGCGACGGCATCACCGTGTTTGATGAAAACGCCGCCTTTTTTCAGGGGCCGGATGCGCTGTGGGAGGCGCTCGTGGCCAAAGATTGGCGGCAGCTGTTTGTCACCTTGCGTCCGCAGTGGGAGCAGGCACGACTGGTGCTGTTCGGCCACGCGCTGATCGAGAAGTTGGTCACGCCGCGCAAAGGCATCACGGCCCATGTGTACCGGGTGCCAGCCACCGCGAATGGACTGGTTGCCATCGATGAGTGGATGGCGCAGGACTTGAGCGCTGAAAAACTCGCGTCCAAGCCCTTTGCCCATTTGCCGGTGCTCGGCGTGCCAGGCTGGTGGGCGGCTAACGTTGAATCAGGGTTCTACGACGATGCGTCGGTATTTAGGGCCCCCAG
>CAIYRQ010000179.1 GCA_903928635.1 uncultured beta proteobacterium
CGCTGCGGCGCTGGCCAAAGTGGCTGCGAGCAACGCGGCCTTTGTATCGCGCGGCGACAAGAGTGGCACCCACGCCGCCGAGCTGCGCTTTTGGAAGCTCACGCCAGCGCCCGACGCGCACGGCACAGGCTACAAAGAATGCGGCTGTGGCATGGGCCAGGCGCTCAATATGGCAGCGGCCACCGGTGCTTATGTGCTGACCGACCGGGGTACCTGGCTAAGCTTCAAAAACCGGGGAGACCTCAAGGTGCTGGTGGAAGGCGACAGCCGCTTGTTCAACCAATACGGTGTGATGGTCGTCAACCCGGCGCGCCACCCCCATACCAAAGCGGCGGATGCGCAAAAGTTTGTGGACTGGGTGACCTCGCCCCCCGGGCAAGCGGTCATCGCGGCTTACAAAATTGACGGCCAGCAGTTGTTCTTTCCGAACGCTGGCAAATAAGCCAAACGGGTATTGAGCGTCAGGGCGCGACCGGCAGCGCTCGACGCACCGGTTGCAGCAACACAAGCAGTGCGCCTGCGCCCCCTTGGGCGGGTTGGGCTTGCACAAAAGCCACCACCTCGGCTTTTTGCACCAGCCAGCGGTGCACTTTCTCTTTGAGCACGGGCGTTTTGCCTGGCGACCCCAAGCCCTTGCCATGCACCACGCGCACGCAGCGGATGCCGTGCTTGTGCGCCTCTCGCACAAAACTGCCCAGCGCGTCGCGCGCCTCGTCGCTGCGCAGACCGTGCAAGTCAATCTGACGCTGAATGCTCCACTTGCCCTTGCGCAGCTTGTGCACCACATCCATGCCGACGCCAGGGCGGCGAAAGCTTAAGTGTTCGTCGGTGTCGAGCAGGGTGGTGACATCGACCTCGTCACTCAAGGACTCTTGCAAAGCAGCGGCGGCATCGCGTTCGCGCTGCAGTGGTGTGGGGGTGGGCGGCGCCGGTTTGATATCCGCCAATCCAGTGGGTGCCAGCAGTTGCACTTTGCCCACTGCCGCTTGAAACAAGTTGCGCGTTGCCGCCTGGCGTTTGGCGAGCAGGGCAGCCGCGGCGCGTTCGGCCTCCAGCTTGGCTTGTGCCTGGGCGGCAGCGGCGTCAATTTCTTTTTTGAGCCGTTTCAGGTCTGCGAGTCCAGCCATTACACCAAGCCCCGCTCTGCCATGGACAGGGCGTCGCCCTGCGCCACGATGATGTGGTCCAGCACCCGCACGTCCACCAAGGCCAGGGCCGCCTTGAGGGTTTGCGTCAGTGCCTCGTCCGCGCGCGAGGGCTGCACCGTGCCACTGGGGTGGTTGTGTGCCAGCACCACCGCACTGGCATGGTGGTGCAGCGCACGCTTGACCACCTCGCGCGGATAGACGCTGGTTTGCGTGAGCGATCCGCGAAACAGCTCTTCCATCGTCAGAAGTCGGTTTTGGGCGTCCAGAAACAGAACGGCAAATACTTCGTGCGGCAGGGCGGACAAGTGCAGTTGCAGGTAGTGCTTCACCTCTTGGGGCGAGGCAAACACGGTGCGCTCTTGCAGGCGTTGGGCCATGGCACGGCGCGCCAATTCCAGCACTGCCACCAGCTCCGCCCGTTTGGCGGGGCCTAAGCCCTTCACGGCCTTGAGGTCGTCGGCGGTGGCGTTGAGCAAACCCGCAATGCCACCAAACCCGGGCGCTGCCAAGCCGCCCTTGCCGGGCAGTTGTAGCAGTTCATCTGCCAGTTGCAGTACGCCTTTGCCCTGGATACCGGTGCGCAGCAGCAGGGCGAGCAACTCGGCGTCGCTCAAAGCGCCGGGGCCGCGCGCGAGCAGCTTTTCGCGCGGGCGGGCGTCGGGCGGCAGGTCTTTGAGTGGCATGGAGGATGGAAGTTTCTACAATGCGAGCCAGTTTATCGAGACTTGCATGACCACCAGCCTTCCCCGTATTTCCGCCACGTCGTTTTTGACGCTGCACTACCGCTTGTCGGGCCCTGCGGGCGACATCATCAATACCTTTAACGACAAGCCCGCCACGCTCAGTCTGGGCACGGGCGAACTTTCTCCTGAGGTGGAGCGCTGCTTGCTAGGGCTGGAGGAGGGTGCGCACCAAACGTTTTCGCTGCCTGCGGGTGCCGCCTTCGGACCGCGCAACCCCGACATGGTGCAATGGGTGGCCGACAAACTGTTGCGCAAGTTGGGCGCATCCGCGCAGAGCTACGCCGTGGGGGAGGTGGTTCAGTTCCCCACGCCCGATGGCCAGGGCAGCTACGCCGGTGCGGTGCAAGAGGTCAAGACGGGCGAGGACGGCGGCGCGGTGCTGTTTGACTTCAATCACCCCTTGGCCGGCCACCCCGTGAGCTTCGAAGTGAAAGTGATTGGCGTCCTATGACGGGCAGCGAAATCTTGCTGGCCGAGCCGCGCGGCTTTTGCGCCGGGGTGGACCGCGCCATTGAAATCGTAGAGCGCGCACTGGCCAAGTTTGGCGCGCCCATCTATGTGCGCCATGAGATCGTGCACAACACTTTTGTGGTCAACGATTTGAAGGCCAAAGGTGCAATCTTCATTGAAGAGCTCGAGGACGTACCAGCCGGCGCAACTTTGATTTTTTCGGCGCACGGCGTGAGCAAAGCCGTGCAGGCGGACGCCCAGGCGCGCGGTTTTCATGTGTTTGACGCCACCTGCCCGCTGGTGACCAAGGTGCACGTGGAAGTGGCCAAGCTGCACAAAGAAGGCTTCGAGTTCATCATGATCGGCCACAAAGGCCACCCGGAAGTGGAAGGCACCATGGGCCAGTTGGACAGCGGCATCCACCTGGTCGAAGACGTGACCGACGTGGCACGCGTGCAACCCCATCAAACGGCCAAGCTGGCGCTGGTGACCCAAACCACGTTGAGCATGGACGACGCCAGTGAAATTGCCGCGGCGGTCAAAGCGCGCTTTCCCACCGTGCGCGAACCCAAGCAGCAAGACATTTGCTATGCCACGCAAAACCGCCAAGACGCCATCAAGGTCATGAGTCCCCAGGTGGATGTGGTGATCGTGGTGGGCAGCCCCACCAGCTCCAACAGCAACCGCCTGCGCGAGGTGGCGCAAAAACTGGGCACTGCCAGCTACATGGTGGACAACGCAGACGAAATCCAGTCGCAGTGGCTGGAAGGCTGTTCGCGCGTCGGTCTTACCGCTGGTGCCTCGGCCCCGGATGTGCTGGTGCAGGCCGTGATTGCGCGCCTGCGGGAGCTCGGTGCTGTGTCGGTCCGCAAAATGGACGGCGTGGTGGAAACGGTCAAGTTTCCACTGCCCAAGGGCCTGAAAACTGACGCATCCTAAAATTGGGGCTGTTGCGCCCCTTCAACGATTCACTGAAATAGACCATGCTTGATATCAATTTGCTGCGCAAAGACTTGGCGCAGGCCGTTGCCGGACTCGAAGCCCGCAAATCCCCCCAACAATTTTTGAACGTTGAAGCCTTTACCGCTCTGGAGGCGGAGCGCAAAACGATTCAAACCCGCACCGAAGAAATCCAGGCCAAGCGCAATGCCCTGAGCAAGCAAATCGGACAGCTCAAAGCCAAAGGCCCGGCGGGCCAGGCGGAAGTCGACGCGGTGATGGCGCAAACGGCCGACATCAAAACCGAGCTCGAAACCTCTGCTGCGCGCCTGGAGCAAATCCAAGCCGAGTTGCACGCCATGCTGCAACTGGTGCCCAACCTGCCGCACGCCAGCGTGCCGCGCGGCGCGGATGAGCATGGCAACGTGGTGGTGCGAAGCTGGGGCACACCCAAAGCCATGGACTTCACCATCCAAGACCACGTGGACCTGGGCGAACCCCTGGGCCTGGACTTTGAGATGGGCGTCAAGCTCACCGGCTCGCGCTTTACCGTGATGAAAGGCCCCTTGGCCCGCTTGCACCGCGCCCTGAGCCAGTTCATGCTGGACGTACAAACCCAGGAACACGGCTACACCGAGTGCTACACCCCTTACATCGTCAATGGCGACAGCCTGCGCGGCACCGGCCAGTTGCCCAAGTTTGAGGGCGATTTGTTTGCCGCCAAAAAGGGCGGCCAGGACGGCGAAGCGCAGCCCGACAACACTGCGCTGTACCTGATACCCACCAGCGAAGTGCCGCTGACCAACTTCGTGCGCGACACGGTGGTGGCCGAGTCCGAGTTGCCCATCAAGCTCACTGCCCACACGCCCTGCTTCCGCTCCGAGGCAGGCAGCGCCGGGCGCGACACACGTGGTCTGATTCGCCAGCACCAGTTTGACAAAGTGGAAATGGTGCAAATCGTGCACCCCGACCACAGCTACGAAGCGCTGGAGCAAATGACCGCGCACGCCGAAGCCATTCTGCAAAAGCTGGGTTTGCCTTACCGTGTCATGAGCTTGTGCACCGGCGACATGGGTTTTGGCTCGGCCAAGACCTATGACCTCGAAGTCTGGCTGCCGGCTCAAAACACCTTCCGCGAAATCAGCTCGGTGTCCAACTGCGAGGCCTTCCAGGCCCGTCGTCTACAAGCCCGATTCAAGAACGCCCAAGGAAAAAACGAATTCGTGCACACCTTGAACGGCTCCGGCCTGGCCGTAGGTCGCACTTTGGTGGCGGTGGTGGAGAACTTCCAAAACGCCGATGGTTCAGTCACCATCCCCGAGGTACTGCGCCCCTACATGGGCGGCTTGGACGTGCTGCGCGCCTGATAGAATTGCCGCTTCGCCCTCTATGGCGAATCACGGAGAGATGGCAGAGTGGCCGAATGTACCTGACTCGAAATCAGGCGTACCGCAAGGTACCGTGGGTTCGAATCCCACTCTCTCCGCCAAACAATTTAGAACCTTGCGAAGTCACCATTCGCAAGGTTTTTTTGTTTGTGTAAAACGTCCGTAAAGAAGCGCTGCCGTACACAGATCGTAAACATCCCGGGCTTAGCATGAATCTCTGCAGCTCAACTCCATGAGCGGGACCTGAGGGCTGCAATGGAAATTATTTGCGGAGAAAAGTATGAATAAATTTTTGAAGGTGTTGGCCCTCGCGCTGGTCTGGAGTTGCGGGGTGGCGATGGCACAAGAATTTGGACGGGGAGCCGAGCGAGGCCGAGGCGAGCTTGCCTTCGAGCTCGATCAGCGTTATCACCACGACCACTATTACCCGCCGCGCGGTTACGCGATGCGAGTGCTACCCCATGAAAGCGTGAGCATTCAATTTGGCGGCGGGCAATATTTCTTTCACAGTGGCGTGTGGTTTCGACCGACGGGTGGACGCTTTGTCGTCACCATGCCCCCCGTTGGCATTGCCATTCCCGTGTTGCCTCCCACAGCGACGCAGGTGCTGATCAATGGTGTGCCGTACTACTACGCAAATGGCACGTATTACAGCCTGGCGCCTGGCCAGGGCTACGCGGTGGTGGTGCCTCCCAGCGACCCCAATGCAGGGCAAGTCGTTCCTCAGTCACAGGTCGTACCGCCTGCCGTGGCGCCGGACCCTGTCATTTACCCTCGCACCGGACAAACCGCCGCTCAAACGGAATCAGACCGGCAGGCCTGCAACCGATGGGCTACCACCCAGCCTGGCGCCTTGGCAGACGCATCGGTGTTGTCAAGAGCTGTTGCTGCCTGCATGGACGGGCGCGGATACACACTTCGGTAAGGCGCTCAGCCTTCAACTGCTTGAAATTAAGCTAGCGAGCACCCAAGGTACGTCGGCCCAAGCAGTTTCCAGCTGCGGTGCAGCCATGCTGGCCATGAGCGCTGTGCCGGTCATCAGTGCGCTGGCCAAAAGGGCGACGGGTACCGCAATGCGCCACATCGGCAATCCTGGGATGGCTACCAGCGGCATTGTCGTAGCGCCAGGCGCCGCAGTCACGTGTGGCGCTTGGTCTAAAGCGGCGCTTGCGGCGATCGAATCCGCCATAGCAGAGTGAACCAGCTGTTCCTCAGGCGGCAGTGCAGGCAGAGGTGTGTGCACCAGTTTCCCTGTGGCGTCGTAATGGTCGAGTTGCTTTCGTATTTCGGCATTCTTGACATGTGAGTGCTTGAGGCGAATACGAACTTTGTCCAAGTCATCCGCGGCCTTGGCCTTGGCGTGATGGTCATGCTTGGCGAATCGAGGCCGACGGGTTCGGTGCGCGGGCGCTGGGCGTGCGCCAAACGTGGGCAAAGGCGCTATCTTGCGGCGGCCTATCGGGTTTGCTTCGTCATCGGTGGTGGCGTCCTTGTGGACGTCGGTGCCGGTGTCGAGAACAGGGGCCGAATGCTGCGCACCCGGCATATCGCTGGCCAGGCCGGCATCGTTTGCCTGACCGTGCGCCCAGCTGCCCTTGGGGCGACGGCCGCGCGCTTGGGTGGGCGCGGTGCCAGAAAACGCATCCTGCGGGCCATCGTCCGTGTTTGCCTTGAATTTAATGGCTGGGATGTCGCGCTCTGCACTGGTGTGCGATGTGGAATTGATGGAAATCCGGTTGAGTTTTTTTGCCGAACCAAAGTCGCTAGAGACTTTGACGACATTGGCCCGCATGGCCCGGCTCACGGTGCTGCCGAATTGCGCGGGAGAGGCGGCTTTTCCGCCGCCTTGAGGCGATCCGCCGAACGAGATTGCCCCGCCACTGAAAATGTCGTCCGGGTCGCTGTCGTCGGCCAAACGACTGTCCCTGACGTAGGTGAAAGAATCGGTATCAAACGTCTTGAGGTTTTTGGCGGATATGGCTGTGTGGAAGGGTACGAACTCCTCTTCGGTAAAGCCAAACGCATTGCGCATATTCTGGAATACGACCTGTTCTGCGGCCTCAATCACGCCGTCGGCCAGCATGATGTCGCAGACGTTGGTCAGGATGAATATCTTTTGGTCATCGTTCAAAAACCGGGCGGCCGAGGCGAAGAACTGCTCTGATTTGACTTTGAGTGCGTACTTCACAGCGACTTTTTGCAGCCCCTCAAACTCGCCAATCATGGCCTGCAGGCGACCAATTTCTTCCGGTCCCAGCGATCCGTCGGACGCCATCATGTAAATCAGCGAAGCGGCCATTGCCAGGTGGGGCGTGGCCTGTTGCGCGGCGAGTTTGACCGTGTCAAAGCGGCCCAGGACCGTCTTGTCGTTCTTGAGTGCAATGGCCTCATAGAAGGGTTGAAACTCATCGTCACTGAGCTCAAAGGCAGCTGCCAACCGCGCAAGGAGGTCCAACTCCGCGGCATCCGTCTGCCCGTCCGACAGCATGGCATCGCACATATTGGTTAAGACGCACATGCGGTCCGACGCACACAGCACCGCGGGGGCGTCAGCCAGGAACTGCTCTACGGGCACGGTTTGCACATAGTCCACCGCGCAGCGCAGCAAGTCGGCATTTTTCCCAATGACGGATTGCAGCTGATCGATTTCGGCTTTTTCTACCTGACCGTTGGACAGCATCATGTACAACAGCGCGGCAGCAAGTGCCAGTGGGGGGGAGAGCTCTATTTGAACTTCTTCTGACGCGTTTTGGGAAACGCCAGGCAAGTTGTGCTTTGCAGTCAGTGCGACGGAGGGTGTTTGAGTGAGCATGGTGACACCATACCCAGCTCATTTTGCTTTGCGGATGACATGTATGTAATTGCCAAAAACATGATTAGATTGTCATCAAAGTCGCAAAAAATAACGGTTTTGACACAAAAGCAGTGGTCAAAAGTGCACTGGTGCAGTCAAAGTCAAGGCTGCAGTATTTTGATCAAGAACCAGAAATTCCAAGGTTCCCATGTGTGCATTGGCAATTTCTTGACAGATGCTCAGCCCCAAGCCCAGGCCATCCACCCCTCTGCTGCGCGAGGCGTCGCCCCGGTAAAAGCGCTCAAATGCATGGGCTGCCAGATCTGCTGACAAGTGGGCGCTGGAGTTGGTAATGGTCAGTGCAAATGCTTTTCCCAAACGCTGCAGCTTTAATTCAATGTGCCCCTGGGGTCGGTTGTATTTCAGGGCGTTGCTGTACAGGTTATTCACCAGCTGCTTGACCAGAATGGGGTCGCAATGCCAGACGACACCTGAGGCGATGTCGGCTTCAATGCGGATGTCTGTTTGAAAGGTGGCGGCGTCGTCGGCCAGTTGTTCTAAAAAGTCGCTCAGGTTGAAATCTTCTCTCTGCGTGAGCAAGGCTTTGGAGTCTGCCCTGGAGAGAGTCAGGAGTTTGTTGGTAATGTCTACAAGGCGCTCTACCTCATCAGCCATCTTGCGGGCATGTATTTGCTCTGGTGCACCGGCGGGTAGTTCGGCAATCAGCCGCTCGGCGTTGCCCCGCAAAATGGTCAACGGCGTTTTTAGTTCGTGCGAGGCATAGGAGGTGAAATTACGCGCTTTGCGAAAACTTTCATCGAGCCGGTGGCGCAGGTCTTTGTAGATCCCTGTGATGCCGTCGAACTCTTTGAACTTCGATTCCACAGCCTCGGCGGAGTCCAAGTTCTCTGCCGACATTCTCTTCAGTGATTTTTCCAAGGAGCGTATCGGCCCCATCAACAAGCCGATGGTGGCAAGGGCGATGAAAATAAACATTGAAAATATCAGTGGCAGTACATAGATCAAATGCCGATTTCTATAAGACCACAATTCATTTAAAAAATTGTCAATTGCCTTTTTCGGGAGCAGTACGCGTGGCCCTTTGGGATCCGTGCCGAGTTGCAAGCCTGTCCATGCACGAGACCACTCGGGCAGCTTGTGAAAACCACTGAACCAATCGAGGTCTGCGTGATTGGGAATCCAGTTCACGTCGCGTTCGTCCACCCCTTGGCATATCTCTACTGACGGCTTGTCTATGGATTGGGTGCCGACATCACAAAATAAGAACTGATCGGAAAGCACGCGCGATGCCTCGGCTGCATTGAACTCCCGGTAGCAAGTCAAGAAGTGTTCTTTTTGTGCAAGCAGGGGCAGGCAAGTGGTTATGCCGTCGCGCATCTGCTGCTGAATGCGGCTTTGCACATCCACCTGCATGAGGTAGGTTGCAGAAAATCGGTTCGCCGCCACGACCAGAAAGCCGCCCAAAGTCAACAGGGCAAATAGCACCCAAGTGAGCGAGCGCTTGGCTTTCATGGCGTGCCTGGCACGCGAATGCGGTAACCCACACCCCGCACCGACTCGATCGGCAGTGGAGCGGCCAGGTTTTTGCGGCCCAGCTTGCGCTTGATGGGTTGAATGCAGACATCGACTACATTGGTTTCCGGGTCAAAGTCAATTTCCCAGACGTGCGCCAAAATCTTTTTGCGCGAGAAAATTTGCCCCGGCGACTGCATCAAATACTCCAGCAAGCTGAATTCACGGGGGCTCAAAGCGGCGCTCACCTCATGCCAGTGCGCCTTGCGGGTGATCAGGTTGAGGCTGAGCGCGTCAATTTGCAGAACCTGGGTGTCGATGCTGGCCTGGCTGGTTTCGCGACTCAGCAGGGCCTTGACCCGTGCGACGAGTTCTTCCATGAAAAAAGGCTTGGGCAGGTAATCGTCAGCGCCGGTTTCAAAGCCGAGCAAGCGGTAGGGCAAGTCCACTTTGGCGCTGAGCATGATGACCGGCGTCGTGTTGCCGTCCTGCCGCATTTGCCGTAGCAGCTCAAATCCGTCCAGTTTGGGCAGCATGGCGTCCAAAATCACCACGCCGTGTGCGTGCTCGCGCACCATTGCCAGGCCGAGTTCGCCGTCGGCTGCGTGCCGCACTTGGTAGCCCGCACCCTCAAGCCCATGGGCCACAAAGTCGGCGATACGGGATTCGTCCTCGATCAACAGGATGTTCAAAACAGGTCTCCGGCCATGTTGCACACTGACACGGCAACGGCGGAGCGTCGGTTGCCATCAGTTTTGTCATTTTCTTGCTTTTAATGCGCAAAGGCATGACAAAAGAGTAATTTGATGGCGAAAACGGCGTTTTTTGGCTTTTGTTCCTTACGCCGGCGGGCGAATATTCAGCAGGGCGGAGTTTTCAATCCCCGCGGCGATGGCCGCCACCTGATCGTCACTCATGCCAAATTGGGTCTGCATGTGCTTGAGTCGAATTCGTTCTTCGGCGGTCACCACACCGTCGGCCAGAACGTCCCGAATTTCTCTTTCATACATCGCTTCCCGCCGCAAAACCTGAGCGGTATAGGACTGGGACACCACTCCGGTGAGCACGGCAGCCAGCGCAATGGCCAGCACCTGGGTAAAGATGACCAAGGCCGTGCCCAGGTAGGTGACCGGATCCACATTGCCCCAGCCCGAGATGATGGTCAGGATGAACCAATGCATGGCCGCGGGAATCGAAGGGAATATGTCCGGCTGTGCGTGACCTTCGAGGATGTAGATGAGCGAGGAAAACAGCAGGCAGCTGATCACCAACAAAAACATTGCCGATACGAACGAGTCGCGCTCTTCCTTAATCGCTTCAACCATGTCGTTGAGCGCGCTGTTGTAACGTGTCAGTTTGAAAATGCGCAGCAATCGGCACAGGCGCAGCGCCCGCATGTCCACGCCCGGCAGCAGCAACTGCAGAAAAAACGGTGCGGTGCTCACGAAATCAATGGCGCCGTTGGTGCCTAGCAAATACTCTTTGCGCCCGCGCCAGGCGCCGCCATCGTCGCAAGGGTACTTGGCGCCGTATGACCAGGCGCGCAGCACATATTCCACGGTAAATACCGCAACGCTGGCCACATCAAACCAATAGAAATAGACGCCATAGGCCAGGTGCAGCGCCGGTTCCGACTCCAGGATGATGGACAGCACATTGGCCACCACCATCACCGCGAGAAAGACCTCGCAGGTTTTGCTGGCGCTGTCGGACACTGCGCCATCCAGGATTTCAAAAACGCGCCGCTGCAGTGTGGGATGGGCCGCGGGCGGTGCCAGTGGCACGGAGAGGGTGGTGGACAGAGACATCGCTATTTTTTCCGGTCAGAGGGAGTGGATGCGGCTGCTTCGGGAGCCTCAGTCAGCCTGAACTCGTCGAGCACCCGGCTTACCTGCCGCTGGTAGGCCGCCTTTTTGCGAATGATTCGGTTGGTAAAGGCCGACGCCACGATTCCGGTCATGATGGCGGCAACGCACACGCCCAGAAATCCGGTCAACAAAGCAATCACTTCGCCCGCTTTGGTGACCGGTTCCACATTGCCATACCCCGAGGTGATGGTGACGATGGACCAGTAAATGGCGCGGGGGATGGATCCAAAATATTGGGGCTGCTCAGTACCTTCTGCGAAATACATCAAGGATCCCGAGACCAGGGTCGCCATGAGCAGCAGAAACGCCGCCGACCCGAAAGCCCGGCTCTCTGAGCGAACAATGCGTGCCAAGTCCTGCAGCGCCGTGTTGTATTTGGACAGCTTGAGTATGCGCAGCAGGCGCAACACCCGCAGCATGCGCAAATCCAGCGCGGGAAAGAAGATTTGTAAGTAGTGCGGCGCTGTGGCAATAAAGTCCACCAGGCCGAAGGGGCTGAAGATATAGGCCCGGCGGCCTTTCCAGGGGCCACCGTCATCGGGGCCGAAACATGCCCCCAGCGACCACACCCGCAGCAGGTACTCCGCCGTGAAAAAAAACACGCTCCAGGTCTCCAGCGCGCTGAAGAACTCGCTGTACTGGGCATGGACTTCCGGCACCGAATCCATCACCACCGCAGAACAATTGATGAGTACGACGCCGGTGATCAGCCACTCCACATAGCGGCTGGCGGCGTGCTTGGGAGACCCGCTGAGGATCTCCATGGTGACGGTTCTGAGGGTGTGAAGTGGGGGCACTGAAGCGTCTCGAGGTTCTATTCGAGCGGATTGTGTGCGCGCCGTTCACGCTTTGGTACACCCAATCCCGCCGAATGACCCTATCGTCATTTTTGGGGCTCTTTATTACCCACTTGTCACCCAATGCATATGGGACGCGAAGGCGTGAGGCGCCGAATCTCATCAGGTGTTTCGTTTTCCACATATTTGTTAGAACTTCGTAATCAACCAAAATTTATTGATAATTGCGGCGCCCATCACCAGGAGCTTTGCATGAGTCAATTGGAAGAACTGCTGCAGCAGCAAAAAGAAATCGTCGCAGCCATTGAGGCGGAAGTGGAAAAGCGCCGCTATGCCGCCGCCAAGGGCGAGGCTGATGCGCAGTTCACCCTGGGGATCATGTACGAGCAAGGCCAAGGCGTCGCACAAGATTACCGCGAGGCCTTGCGTTGCTTTGAAAAAGCGGCGGCCCAAGGCATTTCAGACGCCCAGTTTCGCCTGGGGCGTCTGTTGGACCGGGGTCTGGGTGAGTCCGCCGACTACGAAAAGGCCATCCACTGGTACCAGGCCGCTGCCACCCAGGGCCATGTGGCGGCGCGCTGTGCATTGGGGCAAATGTTTGAAAACGGGCACGGTGCCAAGCAGGATTTCGCTACCGCCATGCGCTGGTACAAGTTAGCCGCCTCGGAAAAGCACGCCGATGCTCACTATTACATCGGCAGCATGTACGAAAACCACCATGGCGTTGAACAGGACTATTTCGAAGCCGTGCGCTGGTACAAGCTGGCCGCCGCCTTGGGTCATATTGCGGCGCAGTGCTGTCTGGCGCGTATTTACGAAGGTGGCCTGGGCGTGAAGCGTGATTACGCCGAGGCCTTGCGCTGGGTGCGTGGTCCCGCAGAGCAGGGCAGTGCCATTGCGCAATTGCAGTTGGGCGTGATGTACGAGCACGGCGAAGGCGTGGAAGAGGACAACCTGGAGGCCATGCGCTGGTACCGTCTGGCCGCGGCGCAAGGTGACGCCCCCGCCCAGTGCAAAGTGGGGTTTATGTACAGCAACGGCAAGGGCGTGACCCGCGACTACCCTGCAGCCATGCGTTGGTACCGGTTGGCCGCCGACCAGGGCAATGCCACTGCCTTGTGCAACCTGGGCTTTATGTTCGACCACGGCCAGGGCGTGGTGGCGGACGAAGCCCGCGCGCTGCTGTACTACAGCAAAGCGGCCAAGCGCGGCGACGCCTATGCCATTAAAAACCGCGACATGATTGAAGCCCGGCGGGCGGCCAAGGCCGCTACCCAGGTGGAGGCCTGAACGGGCAGCGCCTGGGCGACAATGGGCCTTATGACTGAAAACTCCTACCAATCCGGCCGCCTGGACCTGCCTTTTGTAGGCCACTGCACCTTTGCCAAATCTCCGGTCTGCGTGGACTGGAACGCGATTGACGCCGACGTGGCGGTGATTGGCGTGCCCAATGACATGGGCACCCAATGGCGCCCCGGTGCGCGCTTCGGGCCCCGCGCCATTCGCGAGGCGTCCACGCTGTTCTCGTTTGGCCACGCGGGTGCGTATGACCATGAGGACGACGTCATGTACCTCACCCGCGACCAAATTCGCATGGTCGACGTGGGCGACGCGGACATCGTCCACACCGACATGGAAAAAAGCCATGCCAACACCGAATACGCGATCCGCAAAATCCTGGCCAGCGGTGCCATGCCGTTGGTGCTGGGGGGCGACCACTCCATCCACGCGCCGGTGATCAAGGCCTTTGACGGCCAGGGGCCCATCCATATCGTGCACTTTGATGCGCACCTGGACTTTGTGGATGAGCGCCACGGCGTGCGCTACGGCCACGGCAACCCGCTGCGCCGCGCGTCTGAGATGAACCACATCACCGGCATGACACAGCTTGGCATTCGCAATGTGTCCTCCAGCAACCGCGACGACTACGACGCCGCGCGTGCTGCGGGTTCGCAGATTTACTCGGTGCGCCAAGTGCGCAAGATGGGGGTGGAGGGCGTGCTGGCGGCCATTCCCGATGCGCCCCAGTACTACTTCACGATTGACATTGACGGCTTTGATCCGTCCATTGCGCCCGGCACCGGCACCCCCAGCCACGGCGGCTTTTTGTACTACGAGGTGCTGGAGATCATCCAGGCGCTGGTCAAGCGCAGTGGTGGCCGCATTGCCGGTATCGACCTGGTGGAAGTGGCGCCTGCCTACGACCCTGCCGGGGTGACCGCCATTTTGGCGGCGCAGCTGCTGCTCAATACCCTGGGTTTCATTTTCCACGCCCGCAAGGCCAAATAAGCATGGCCTGGAGCAAAGAACAGCTGGACGCCCTGCGCAGCAAATACACCGGCGGCGCAGCCGCCATCCACGATCCGCGTTTTGCGCCGGTGGCCGCCGCCATTTTTTCGGAAGGCGGCACCCGTGCCGCGCCTTTTGCGGGTGTGCCATCGCTGCTGGCGGCGCCCCTGCGCGCCGTGGATACCGCCAACCCGGATTTTGGTGACCTCCAGGTCGCGCTCATGGGCGTGCCCATGGACCTGGGCGCCAGCAACCGCCCGGGCGCCCGCTTTGGTCCGCGTGCGCTGCGCACCATTGAGCGCATCGGCCCCTACAACCATGTGCTGGACTGCGCCCCGGTCCACAGCCTGCGCGTGGCCGATGTGGGCGATGTGCCGTTTCGCAGCCGCTACAGCCTGCCCATGAGCATCGAGGACATCGAGGCCTGGTACCACCACGTGGTGGCGCAAGGCGTGGTGCCTTTGTCGGTGGGGGGCGACCATTCCATTACCTATCCCATCCTCAAGGCCCTGGGGCGCGATAAGCCGGTGGGCATGATTCACTTCGATGCCCATTGCGACACCGGCGGCGAGTTTGACCAAACCCGTTTTCACCATGGCGGTCCGTTCCGACTGGCGGTGCTTGACGGCGTTTTAGACCCCACGCGCTGCATCCAGATTGGCATTCGCGGCTCGTCCGAATACCTGTGGGAGTTCTCCAAGGACGCCGGCATGACGGTGGTCCACGCCGAAGACATTTCACGCCTGGGCACCGCCGAGATCATTCGCATGGCGCGTGCTGTGGTGGGCGACGGGCCGGTGTATGTCACCTTTGACATTGATGGTCTGGACCCCGCCTTTGCGCCGGGCACCGGCACGCCTGAGATTGGCGGCATGAGCACGCGCGAAGCCTTAGAGATATTGCACGGCCTCCAAGGCCTGGCCATTTGCGGCGGCGACGTGGTGGAAGTGGCACCGCAGTACGACACCACCACCAACACCGCCCAGGCCGGCGCGCAAATGCTGTTCGAGATTTTGAGCCTCATGGTCTCAAGCCCCTTGCTCAAGCCTTAAGGCTGCGGCCCCCCCCTTTTTTTTGTTGAAAGATCACCCTATGGCAGACGATCGTTTCCACCCCATTACCGGCTCGGTCATGCCGCGCTTTGCCGGCATTGCCACGCTCATGCGCTTGCCCTTGGTGGGCCTGGATGAGCCGATGTTCAAGGATGTGGATATCGGTCTGGTCGGCGTGCCTTGGGACGGCGGCACCACCAACCGCGCAGGTGCCCGCCACGGCCCGCGCCAGGTGCGCGACAACTCCACCATGGTGCGCAATGTCAACCGGGCCAATGGCATCAAGCCGTTCTCGATTTGCAACTGCGCCGACCTGGGCGACACGCCGGTCAATCCGGTGGACCTCATGGACTCGTTGGCACGCATTGAGGGCTTTTTTGACAAGCTGCAGGCCGCAGGCGTAGCGCCTTTGTCGATCGGTGGCGATCACCTGGTGAGCCTGCCCATTTTGCGCACCCTGGCCAAGCGCTATGGCCCGGTGGGCATGGTGCACTTTGACGCCCACACCGACACCTGGGACGGCTACTTTGGGGGCTACAAATACACCCACGGCACGCCGTTTCGCCGCGCCATCGAAGAAGGCGTGTTGGACCCCAAGCGCACGGTGCAAATCGGCATTCGTGGTGCCTTGTACAACGACGCGGAAGACACCTGGGGCCAGGAGCAGGGCATCCGCGTCATCGACATCGACGAGTTCCAAAAGATGGGCACGGCGGCGGTGATTGCCGAAGCCCGCCGCGTGGTGGGCGATGGCGCTACCTACGTGAGCTTTGATGTGGACGCGCTGGACCCGGTCTATGCGCCCGGCACCGGCACGCCCGAGATCGGTGGCATGACCACGCTGGAAGCCCAGCACGTGGTGCGCGGTCTGCAGGGTTTGAATTTGATTGGTGGCGACGTGGTGGAAGTCTCTCCACCCTTTGACCCCAGCGGTAACACCGCCTTGGTGGGCGCCACCATGGCGTTCGAAATTTTGTGTGTGCTGGCCGATTGCATTAGCAAGAAAAAAGCCGCCAAGTAACTGTCCTTTGGCTCTGTCTCATGTTTATCCACCTGCGCCTGCATACCGAATTTTCCGTCGTTGACGGCACCAACCGTGTGGACGAGGTGGTGGACGCGGCCGCATCCGATGGCCAAGGCGCGTTGGCGATTACCGACCTCAACAACCTGTTTGCCACGGTCAAGTTCTACCGGGCCTGCCGCTCCAAGGGCGTCAAGCCCCTGATAGGCGCAGAGGTGATTGTGGAAGGCATGGGCGCCGACCCCCTGGCCACCTCGCGCATGGTGCTGCTGGTGCAAAACAAGCAGGGTTACCTCAATTTGTCCGAGCTGCTGGCCCGCGCTCACACGCAAAACACCGGCAAGCCCCAGGTATCGGCCAAGCTGGCTTGGTTGAAAGAACTCAATGAAGGGCTGATTTGCCTCTCGGGCGCGCAAGCCGGGCCGGTGGGGCAGGCCCTGGTGCAGGGCGACGCCCAGCGCGCGCACGATGTGGCGCTGGAGCTGGCCAGCATCTTTACCCACCGCTTTTATTTGGAGCTCCAGCGCGCTGGTCGCACAGACGACGAAGCCCATGTGGTGGCTGCTGCCCAGCTGGCGGCGCGCATGCGCCTGCCGGTGGTGGCCACGCACCCGGTGCAATTTGCCACGCCCGACGACTTTGAAGCCCACGAAGCCCGCGTTTGTATTTCGGACGGCGACTTGCTGAGCAACCCCAAGCGGGTGCGTCGCTTCACGCGCGAGCAGTATTTCAAGTCCGCGGAGCAAATGCAGGCCCTGTTTGCCGATCTGCCCTCGGCCATCGCCAACACCGAAGAAATTGCCAAGCGCTGCAACCTCACCCTCGTGCTGGGCAAGCCGCAGTTGCCAGACTTTCCTACGCCCCTGGTCGATGGCGTGCGCATGTCGCCGGAAGACTACTTTCGCTACGCCTCGCACCAGGGCTTGCAAGAGCGCATTCTGCACCTTTATCCGCTAGAGGCCGAGCGCACCGCGCAAATGCCGCGCTACCTGGAGCGTCTGGAGTTTGAGCTGGCGACCATCATCAAGATGGGTTTCCCCGGCTACTTTTTGATCGTGGGCGACTTCATCAACTGGGCCAAAAACAATGGCTGCCCGGTGGGGCCGGGGCGCGGTTCGGGTGCGGGCAGCTTGGTGGCCTATGCGCTCAAGATCACCGACCTGGACCCGCTGCAATACAACCTGCTGTTCGAGCGCTTTTTGAACCCCGAGCGGGTGTCTATGCCCGACTTTGATATCGACTTTTGCCAGACCAACCGCAACCTGGTGATTGACTACGTCAAAGACAAGTACGGCAAAGAGGCTGTGAGCCAAATTGTCACCTTCGGCACCATGGCGGCGCGCGCCGCGATTCGCGACGTGGGCCGGGTGCTGGACTTTCCGTATGGCTTTTGCGATGGCATCAGCAAGCTCATTCCTAACAAGCCGGGCACATCGGTCACGCTGCAGCTGCCGCCGCCCGACCGCAAAAAAGACGACAAAACCATTTACGCCAGCGAGGCCGAGCCCATCCTGGCCGAGCGCGAAGCGCGCGAAGAAGACGTCAAAACCCTGCTGGAGCTGGCCCGCAAGCTCGAGGGCATGACCCGCAACGTCGGCATGCACGCCGGGGGTGTGCTGATTGCGCCGGGCAAGCTCACTGACTTTTGTCCGCTGTACCAGCAGCCCGGCAGCGAAGCCGCAGTCAGCCAGTTTGACAAAGACGATGTGGAATCCATCGGTCTGGTGAAGTTCGACTTTTTGGGCCTGGCCACGCTCACCATCCTCGAGATCGCGCGCGACTTCATCGTCGCCCGCCACCCCGGGCAAAAAGACTTTGCCTTTGAGAACCTGCCGCTGGACGACGAGCGGGTATACCGCTTGTTCTCGGAGGGCAAGACCGAGGCCGTGTTCCAGTTTGAAAGCCGGGGCATGCAAGGCATGCTGCGCGACGCCAAGCCCACGCGGCTCGAAGACCTGATTGCCCTCAACGCCCTGTACCGCCCGGGGCCCATGGACCTGATCCCCAGCTTTGTGGCGCGCAAGCACGGGCGCGAAGAGATTGAGTACCCCCACCCCATGGTGGCCGAGATGCTGTCCGAGACCTACGGCATCATGGTCTACCAGGAGCAGGTGATGCAGACCGCGCAGATTTTGGGCGGCTACTCGCTGGGCGGCGCCGACATGCTGCGCCGCGCCATGGGCAAGAAAAAAGCCGAAGAAATGGCCGAGCACCGCGCCATCTTCCGCGCCGGTGCCGCCAAGAACAACATCACAGAGCAAAAAGCCGACGAGGTGTTTGACCTGATGGAAAAGTTTGCGGGCTACGGCTTTAACAAGTCGCACGCTGCTGCTTATTCGCTCCTGGCCTACCACACGGCCTGGATCAAGGTGCACTACACGGCCGAGTTCTTCTGCGCCAACATGACGGTGGAGATGGACGACACCGACAAGCTCAAGGTGCTGTTTGAAGACGCCGCCAAGTTCAACATCGACTTTGAGCCGCCCAACATCAACCGCGGCGTGCACCGGTTCGAGCCCATCTCGGACCGGCAAATCCGCTACGGCCTGGGTGCCATCAAAGGCACGGGTCAACAAGCCATCGAGGCCATCGTCGCTGCGCGTGAAGGCCGTGGCCCCACGGGCGAGGCCGGGCCCTTCACCAGCCTGTTTGACTTTTGCCGCCGCGTAGAGCGCAGCCGCATGAACAAGCGCTGCCTGGAGGCGCTCATCAAAGCCGGTGCCTTTGACACACTGGAGCTCAACCGCGCAGCGCTGGTGGCGTCCATTGACCGCGCGTTTGACTTTGCTGCGGCGTCCAGTGCCAACGCCAACCAGGCCGGCCTGTTTGACATGGGTGGCGAAGACGACCACGGCTCCAGCACCCAAGAGCCCGACCTGGTGGCCATGATTCCCTGGGGTGTCAAAGAGCGCCTGACCCAAGAAAAAACCGCACTGGGCTTTTACCTCTCGGGCCATTTGTTTGACGAAGTGGCGCTCGAAGTGCGTCGCTTTGCCAAGCGCCCCATCGAAGAGCTGCTGGAGACGCGAGAGCCCCAGCTGCTGGCAGGCATCATCACCGACCTGCGCGTCATCAACGGACAACGCGGCAAGCTGGCGCTGTTCAAGCTTGACGACAAGTCCGCCACCATCGAGGCGCGTGCCGACGAGCGCCTGATCAACGAACACAAAAACCTGCTCAAAGACGACGCCCTCGTCATCGCCATGGGCAAGGCGCAGCCGGACCGATTTTCGGGCGGCATGCAGTTCACCATCACCCAGCTCTGGGACCTGGAGCAAGCGCGCTGCCGCTTTGGCCGCTACCTGCGCGTGGCCCTGAAAGCCGACGCCGCCAGCCCCGGCCCCGACGTGGCCCAGCTGCTGCGCGAGTTTCCGGCCCAGCGCGAAATGACCGAGCAGGGCGAGCTCGTGCGCGGCCTCTTGGTGCGCTTTGCGCTAGAGCGCCTGCCCGCAGCTGCCGACGCGCCCGAAGGTGCGGCAGCAGAAGAGGGCGCCTACGCCGAACTCCAACTCGGCGACGCTGCCCGCTTCTACCCCAGCGACGCCGCCCTGGCCCGCTGGCGCTCGCAGGCGGACGCGGGGCGGGCGGTTATTGCGTACGACTGAGTACGCAGCTTTCTAAACCCAGTGTTGCCCAGCGCGGGCGCACTCTTACTTTTTGCAGTCAATAAAAATAACGTTTTTATTGTGGCTATGATGAAGCCGACCTCACACCCGGCGCTTGACCCGGTGGGCTCACGGAGGCGGCAGCACCTTGGCCGAATACTGGAACGAACTGCCACCCAAAGCTGAGCTGGAGCAAAAGCGGCATGCGGCTTTGCTTGAGGCGCGGGGTCGTGTTGCCTAGGTGCGGGCAAACGCATAAGCGGATTGATTTTTGGAAATCTTTGCGAAAGATACTGTTTATTTAAGCAGGGGGATAAAGACCGGACATTTTGTCCGGTATGATGACCTTTATGACTACACCGCTGAACACCTTGAATGACGCCGCCGCGCTGGAATACCTCGCCGCAGCCCGCCAACATCACTCCCAAACCGCTATTGCAAAACACCTTGGGGTAAGTGAACGTCAAGTCCGGCGTTGGGAAGTCGGGGAGTCACACCCCCCCCAATACGTAGGCATGGCATTGCAGCGCCTGCTGCCGTTTCAGCCAGCTACCAAGCCCAGCGCCGACTTCAAGTTCATCGACTTATTTGCCGGCATTGGCGGCATCCGGTTGGCATTCGAAGCCATTGGTGGCGAATGCGTATTCACCAGCGAATGGGACAGTTACGCACAACGCACCTATATGGCGAATTTTGGCGGTCAGGAGCCAATCAATGGTGACATCACCAAAATTGACGCAAACGACATCCCTGATCACGACGTTTTGTTGGGTGGTTTTCCCTGCCAGCCATTTTCCATTGCAGGTGTTTCCAAAAAAAATGCGCTGGGTCGCGCGCATGGTTTTGAAGACGAAACGCAAGGCACATTGTTTTTTGATGTTGCGCGCATCATCGCCGCCAAGCGACCAAAAGCTTTCATGTTGGAGAATGTCAAAAACCTTCAGTCGCACGACAAGGGGCGTACCTTTGACGTGATCATTCGCACGCTACGCGACGAGTTGGGATATCAGGTCTTTCACAAGGTGATCGACGGGGCCCACTTTGTGCCGCAGCACCGTGAGCGCATCCTCATCGTTGGGTTTCGTCAACCTGTCGAATTTGATTGGGATATGGTTGAGTTGCCACCCAAAGGAAGCCATAAATTAGGCGAAATCATTCATAAAAAGACCGGGGAACCTACGTTGGATTCAGATGGTGACAACTACTACGATCATGCAAAGCGCAAGCCGCTGGACAAGTACACATTGACTGACAATCTTTGGCAATACCTGCAAAACTACAAAAAGAAACATCAAGAAGCCGGCAATGGTTTTGGCTTCGGATTGGTGACATCAGATAGCGTTACGCGAACATTGTCGGCGCGATATTACAAAGATGGTTCTGAAATCCTTTTCAGTCAGGGTGCCAAAAAGAATCCTCGTCGACTGACTCCCCGTGAATGCGCCCGGTTGATGGGGTTTCCAGATTCGTTCAGGATTCCTGTGTCCGATACTCGTGCGTACAAGCAGTTCGGAAACTCTGTCGTTGTACCAGTGATGAAAGCTGTAGCCCTTGCTTTGCAACCATTGATCGTCGAAGCAGTGGACGTCACCCGTTTCAATAGACACTTGTTAAGGTCTAAATTGAACTGGAGTGATAGTCATGAAGAGAGTGAGATACCCGGCCGAATTCAAGGCTGAAGCGGTGCGCCAAGTAACTGAGCGTGGCCACGGAGTCGTTGAC
>CAIYRQ010000180.1 GCA_903928635.1 uncultured beta proteobacterium
GAAACATTTGTCCACCTTGCCAGACGCTGTTTTCTTGGCCGCTATTGCTGCAGTTCCCAGCCTCAAGACAGGCCGCCCCGCGAAAAACTGAGGACGCTAGGCCAGTTCAGGCGAGAGAACCGCAAGCACAGTAACCTCGGTAGTGGCCTCGCGTTCTCGCATGCGCAGCCACCAAACCGCGCCCTTTTTTACGCTGAATTCCCCGGCGGGGGCGCCGAGCAAGCACGCGATGGTTTGACCCAAGGTAGGCTGGTGACCCACCACCAACACACAGCCGCTGCCGGTCGTCCAGTGCGCCACGCTCAGCAAATCCTCTATGCCCGCCAAAGGTGCTAAGCCCGGGTGAGTTTTGTACTTACGCTCCAGCGCTTGCGCCGTTTGATCCGCACGCAGTGCGGGGCTAGAAAACACTTTGGTGCTCGACGGCAATTGACGGTCCAGCCAAGCGCCCATGCGATGCGCCTGCTTTTCGCCGCGTGGCGTCAAGGTGCGCAACATGTCGTCGCCCACCAGCTCTAGGTCAATGGCTTCGGCGTGACGCCAAAGCACCAGATCCAAGGTTCTATCCTTTGCCACGGGCTTGCCTTTCTGAACCATAACGCGCCATCAAGGCCGCCTGCGCACTGTGGCCCTTGGGCGCGTCATGCGAAGCCAATTGGTAGCTGCCATCGGCCTGCATGTCCCAGGCATCCACGCCATCATGCAAATAGGCCAACAGACACTCGTCGATCAAACGCTGCCGCTGCGCAGGATCGGTGACGGGCCAAGCCACTTCCACCCGCCGCACCATGTTGCGGTTCATCCAGTCGGCGCTGGACAGGTACAAGGACTCCTGAGTTCCCTGGCGGAAATAAAACACCCGCGAATGCTCTAAGAAGCGTCCAATCACCGATCGCACCCGGATGTTGTCACTCACCCCGGGCACCTTGGCGGGCAGCATGCATGCACCGCGAACAATCAGGTCGATCTTGACGCCCTGGCGGCCTGCATGCATTAAAGCCTCAATCAAATCCACATCGGTCAACGCATTCATTTTGAGCACAATGCGGCTGGCTTGGCCACGCGCCGCTGCCTGCGACAGGTTTGCAATTTTGCGAATGAGGTTGGCATGCAGATTAAATGGGGCCAACCACATTTTTTGCATGCGCGGCAAGCGGCTTTGACTGGCAAGGTGCACAAACACATGCTCCATGTCCAGCGTGAGTGCCGCATCCGCGGTGAGGTGCGCAACGTCGGTGTACAAGCGTGCGGTACGGGCGTTGTAGTTGCCAGTGGACAAATGCCCATAGCGTTGCAATTTATTGCCTTCGCGCCGGGTCACCAGCAGCATCTTGGCGTGCGTCTTCAATCCGACAACGCCGTAAACCACCTGCGCGCCAATGGACTCCAGCATCTCGGCCCAATTGATATTGGCTTCCTCATCGAAGCGGGCTTTGAGCTCCACCACGACCGTCACCTCTTTGCCCTTGCGCACAGCCTCGCGCAGCAGGTCCATCATGGCCGAATCGGTGCCGGCGCGGTAAATGGTTTGCTTGATCGCCAGCACGTTGGGATCATTCACTGCCGCGCGCAAAAACGCGAGAACGCCGTCAAAACTCTCAAACGGCAGGTGAAACAGGATGTCTTTCTGCTTGAGCTGATCGAAGATGCTAGTCGCGGCATCCAGCTGGCGCGGAAAGCTGGCTTTAAAGGGCGAAAAACACAACTCTGGCCGGTCGACCAGGTCAATCATTTGCGTGAGCCGCACCAAATTCACGGGCCCGGCAACACGGTACAAGGCCTGGTGCGGAAGGTCAAATTGCTTGAGTAGGAAGTGGGCCAAGTGTTCGGAGCAACTGGCCGACACCTCCAGGCGGACAGCCTCGCCGTAATGGCGGTGCACCAAGCCCTGACGCAAGGCGGTACGAAGATTTTGAACGTCGTCCTCATCAACCGATAAATCCGAATGCCGGGTCACGCGGAATTGCGAAAATTGATCAACTTTGCGGCCCAGAAATAAGTCGTCCAAATGCGCCCGAATGACACTGGTCAAGGCCACAAATACGGCTTTTCCGCCTGACAGTTTGTCGGGCATTCGAATAATGCGCGGCAGCACCCGTGGCACCTTGACGATGGCAATCTCATTGCTGCGGCCAAAGGCATCATGACCGCTTAAACGAACAATGAAATTCAGTGCTTTGTTGGCCACCTGGGGGAAAGGATGTGCCGGATCCAAGCCCACGGGAATGAGCAAGGGACGCACCTCCCGCAAGAAATACTGGCGCACCCAGCGCCGCTGCGCGGCGTTGCGTTCAACATGCGAAATGATTTGGATGCCGTGGACTTCCAGTGCTGGCAACAGTGCCTCGTTGTACAACGCGTACTGCCGCTCCACCAAGTTGTGCAAAGCGTCAGAGAGGCGTTCAAAGGAATCCACCGTGTAGGTTCCCTGGCGATCGTCCGAGCGCTGCGCCGTCAAATGGGGCTCAGCGCGCACTTCAAAAAACTCGTCGAGGTTGGAAGAAACAATGCACAAGAAGCGAAGCCGCTCCAGCACCGGCACATCGGTGCGCGTGGCCCAGCTGAAAACGCGCTCGTTAAAAGCGACCAGACTGTGGTCACGGTCCAGCAAATGCGGGCGACTCGCGTCGTGAAAGGCCTTAGAGGTCGCCCAAAGTGCCGCGTCGTGCGAAGGAACAGGTGCTGTCATTCAAACCACTCTCTAGCAGGGTACAAAACGCCTACTTTAGCGGGTGACTATGTCAGGCACCTAAGAAGTGCTTGCGGTAACGCAAAGGCATGTCGGCCAGGCGCATCATCATGGGCAAATCGGCGGAATTAAAGTCGGGATCCCAGGCTGGTGCCCCCAACACCTTGGCGCCCAGTCGTAGATAGCCTTTGATGAGCGCAGGAGGTTCGACTGAGAGCGTGCTGTCCAAACGCTCCACTGGCAGCGGCAGGCGGGGCCGCACCTGGTGCTCAATCGGCGCCAAATGGCTGACCTTGAGCTGATGCCAAATGCTGGCCGCCACATCGCCGCAGACCATGCCGTTGTGCAACATGGGAATGCTGGCGCAGCCGATCATGGTGTCGAGCTGGTTGCGCGCCATGAATTCGGCCAACGCAGTCCACAAGGCCAAAATCACACCGCCGTGACGGTGGTCAGGGTGCACGCAGCTGCGGCCCAGCTCCACCATGCGCTCGCGCAAGCCACGCAGCCGGGTCAGGTCAAACTCGGTGTCGCTGTAAGTACTTCCCACCCGTTGGGCCTGCACGGGGGTGAGCACCCGGTAGGTGCCAATCACCTGCTGGCTTGCCGTATCTCGCACCAGCAAGTGCTCGCAGTAGTTGTCAAACAAGTCGATGTCATGGCCTGCCAGCGGGGTGGTTAATCGAGCGCCCATTTCTCCCGAAAAAACGTCAAAACGCAACCGTTGTGCAGCACGCACTTCGTCCTGGTGGCGCGCCCAGGACACCGAAATGGCGGGCGCCTGAACCTGTCGACCCAGGGCGTCAACACGCAATGGCACCCTGTCAATTTGCGGTGCAATGCGATCTTGCTCCACACCAAACACTGTTGATTGACCCGAAAATTCCATGGTTCACTCCATCCATACAGCGAGGCTGCGATGGTTCTCAAGTGTGCGAAAAAGACATGTCTTTTCGATGTCATTTCAATGAATATTTGTTGAATACTGAAAGACCTCCGCATGTCAGCGTCATCACCGTGACGCCACTGCTGGCTATCATGCGCTTGCCCGCGTTCAGCGGGCCCCGACTCACCGTTGCCAGAACACCACCCTCCAAAAAATGTCTTCGCAAACTCTCAGCACCCCGCTGCCGCACAGGTCGGAAAGTGGTTTGCGCGCATTTGCAGCCTCCTTGCTGTCTCAACAGCGCGATGCCTTGCAGGTGCTGCGAACGCAAGCGCGCCAGGAGGTGCCTGGGCACTGTCTGGCCTTTCGTTGTGGATCCCATCTATTGGGATATTTGTTGCCCGAGCACGGTGCGCAGCTCGCAAGCGTTCTCGAAAATGCAGCGCTTTGTGCCAACGACTTGGTATGGAATGCACAGGAGGTAAGCGCTACAGAACGCAGCGCGCAGTTGCAGTCTGCTCTTGTGCACCTGCGCGACCAAGGTCGTGTGGGCGGTTGGAGAAATGAAGACTTCAGTTTTTACCCAGTCCGTGATGCACAGCCCGACCCCGCAAAGCCCGCGTTTCTTCGGGTAGAGCGTGCGGGTTTCCGCTATCTTGGAATGATGAGCCATGCAGTGCACATCAACGGCTTCACGTCCGACGGCCGCATGTGGTGCGGACAGCGAAGTGCATCCAAGGCGACAGATCCCGGCCTGTGGGACAACATGACCGCCGGGGGGCTAAGCGCGGGCGAGAGCCTTGAATCCTGCGCGGCGCGGGAGCTATGGGAAGAAGCAGGCCTGTCGCATGTGGAACCTGACGAACTTCAATCAGCAGGTCGCGTTCGGATCTCCCGCATCACCTCAACCGGTTGGCATGACGAGGTGCTCCATGTGTACAACCTGCAAGTCCCCGACAATTTCCTGCCCCGCAACCAGGATGGCGAAGTGCAAGCTTTTTCCTGCCTGTCCGGCGCCGAAGTGTTCGCTGGAATTGCCGGTGGCCAATGGACCCATGATGCGGCGCTGGCGGTCGCCCAAGGCCTGCTTTCTATTTCTGACGTATGAACTTAACCCAAGCCACTCCATCCCGAAGCACTTATGGCGCAGACCAGCAAGGCCTGATTTGCGGATTTGCCTTTGGACGCGACGGCATCGGAAAGCCGGTAGACGCCGACCAGGCGGTGCAAGGCCTAGCCACCCGCGCAGCAGGTGGCGGATTTGTCTGGCTGCATTTCAATTTAGCGCAGGTCAGTACGGAGAAATGGCTGCGCCAGCACCTGCAACTCTCAGAAGTGTTCTACGAAACGCTGCGCGAAGCATCGCGCTCCACGCGCGTAGAGTTGGACGACGGCACTCTGGTTGCTGTGCTCAATGATGTGCATTACGACTTTAGCTTTGAGCCCTCGGACATCTCAACACTGTGGATCTCAGTCAGCCAAAGCTTGATCGTGACGGCGCGACTGCAACCTCTGCGGTCCGTAGACCGCTTGCGCGATGCCGTGCGCCGCGGCACACCCATCACATCGTCGGTAGCGCTGCTGGTGCACCTGATGCACGACCAAGGCGATGTCCTGGCCAACATCGTGCGACAAGTGACCGCCCGCATTGACACCATCGAAGACAAATTACTGGCCGGACGGCTGGAAAGCAAACGCGCAGACTTGGGTGTTTCTCGCCGCCTGCTGGTGCGTTTGCAACGCCTGCTGGCACCCGAACCTGCCGCGCTGTTTCGATTGCTCAAAAAACCCCCGACGTGGATCCATGAAGCCGATATTGAAGATCTGCATCAATCCTCGGAAGAGTTCAATGTGGCGCTCAGTGACATGGCCGCGCTGCAAGAGCGCATCAAACTCTTGCAGGAAGAAATCGCAGGCCGGGTGGCCGAAGCGAACAACCGCAGTCTGTTTGTGTTGACGATTGTCACGGTGTTGGCTTTGCCGATCAACATCATTGCCGGGCTCTTGGGCATGAACGTAGGCGGCATTCCTTTGGCAGACCATCCCGATGGATTTTGGATCGTGGTGGCCATCATCGTCAGCTTTACTGCGATTGCGGCCTGGATTGTCTTTCGCAAAGACCGCGATTGAAGCTTGCGCAATTTGGGGGGAGCTCATCTCCTCGGTGCAACTATGACCGCGTCATGACATGGTCGAAACGATGAAACACACTGTTTCATCGCCGCCACACAAAAAAAACTTCACCAAAAATTCATGGCGTTGTCAAAGGGAAATTCAACACTCGTGCTGTCGATTCAATAAAAACGTTGTTTTATTGGATTTTGGCAATTAGTTGTAACCCTTAGAAAGACTGACCATGACCTTTACCGCACGCAAATCCCTGTTGGCTATCGCCGCAGGTATGACCCTGGCCTCCGGCGCATTCGCGCAAACCGCACCTTCGGTGACTTTGTACGGTCGTCTGGACGTGGGCATTGAAGCCACCAACGACGGCGCATTGTCCAAGACCATGCTGCAAAACTACGCCTCTCGTTTTGGCATCAAAGGCGATCGTAGTTTTGGTAGCGATCTGAGCGGAATTTTCCAAGTGGAGACCGCGTTTTCTCCAGAGGACGGTAAAAATCAAAATACGTACCAGTCCTCTAACGGAACCACCGTTCTGTCGACAGGAACTGCAACCGGCTACCTCGCCAGCCGCAACAGCTTTGTTGGCTTGAAAAGCAACTCCATGGGAACTTTCTTGCTCGGCAACTACGACATGCCTTTGAAGTCTTTGGACGGTGGCGGCGTAGCCTCCACGCTGTGGGCTGAAGGCGACGCTATGGAAGTGATCATCCACGGCAAAGGAACCAAGACCTCTGGCTCCAACTTTGACAACGTTCACACCCGCCAAAACAACAACCTGGTCTACATCAGCCCCAAGTTTGCGGACATCGTCGTCAAAGCAGCCTATTCGCCTGACGAAGCCAAAACTGCAACGACTGACCAGCCCGTGTACTCCCTGTCTGCAGAGTGGAACAACGGCACCTACAACTTCGGCCTGGCAACCCAAAAGAAGGCTGTGTCCGACAAGGCTTTTGCTATGAGCGCCACCAAGCTGACCATGGGAGCCGTCATGGGTGACTTCACTGCAGGTTTTGCTTACAGCGTGTTGGACAACAACGCGGCAGCCGCAGCCAACGCACGCAAAACCAACAACTCCTTGGTGGTGTTGGGTTACACCATGGGTCAAACCGTGTTCAAGTTCAACTACGGCATGTCTGGCGAATCTTTCAGTGGCGCTCAAGACGACCTGACCATGACCTCGGTGGAAGCGGACTACGTCTTGGACAAGCAAACGACGTTGTTCGTGAACTACGCTCAGATCATGAACAACGCCAACGCAAAAGGCAGCTTCACCAATGCGGATAACTTCCCCGCAGTGGGCACGGCGGGCAATGACCCAACAGCACTGTCTTTCGGTATCCGCTACAACTTCTGATAGCGCGGCGGTGCACGACCGCCCAGTCAGCACCCGGCTCGCGGGGCTGACTGGAAACTGTGACTATTCTCCAAATTTCAAAGCCATCCTTGCGGATGGCTTTTTTTAATGCCGTGCTCAGTCCAACCACTTCTGCATGAACTGGGCCTGACCCGCTGCCGGGTCTAACTGGTACTGCGCAAACCCCAGTCGCTCGTACAAGCGCAAAGCGCTTTGGTTCCCGGACAGGACTTCCAAGGTCAGCTTGCAGGCACCCCGCTGTGCTGCCATACCGTGGACCATGGCGAACATGGCCTCAGCCACCCTTTGGCCCCGGTAGGCGGGCAAGACCACCACGTCGTGCACATTCACCAGCGGTCGGCAGGCAAAGGTGGAGAAACCTTCAATGCAGTTGATCAAGCCCATGGGCCGTTCTTCACTGGAATCTTCGAAGGCAAGAATGCTGAAGGCTGCAGGCCGGGCTGCCAAGCATTGCACCAGATTGGCCTTGGCAAAGTCGCTCAGTGGCTCGCCGCCGCCCATGAGGTCGCGGGCATAGGCATCCAGCAAATCGACCAGCACTTGTGCATGGCGCGGATGGGCGTAGTCGGCCCGGCAAACATGCACCGCCGGTACGCTCATTGCAAGGTGTCCGCAATGCGCTGAGCACAGCGCTGGGCCTGCGCGGCATCGCGCGCCTCGACCATGACCCGCACCAGAGGCTCAGTGCCGCTGGCACGAATCAGCACCCGGCCGCTTTGCCCCAGTTCTTTTTCTACCGCCTTGGTCTGCTCCTGAAGTGCCACATTGGCTTGCCAATCGGTGCCGGGTCGCAAACGCACATTCAACAGCGTTTGAGGAAACAATGTGACGTCACTCAAAAGCTCCGCCATGGTCTTGCCCGCGCGCACACAGGTCTGGAGCACCTGCAGTGCGGAGATCAGACCGTCGCCGGTCGTGTGTTTGTCCAGCGCCAAGAGGTGGCCCGAGCCCTCCCCCCCCAAAATCCAGTCGCGTTCATGCAGGGCTTCCAATACATAGCGGTCACCCACTTTGGCGCGCACCACTTCAACGCCCCGGTTCTTGAGCGCCAACTCGACCGCCATATTGGTCATCAGGGTGCCGACCACGCCCGGCAGGTCATCGCCGCGCTGCAAGCGATCACTGGCCATCAGATAAAGCAGCTCATCGCCATTGAACAGACGGCCTTGGGCATCGACCATTTGCAGCCGGTCCGCGTCACCGTCGAGTGCCACACCAAAATCGGCCTTGTGCTCTTTCACCGCGGCGACCAAGGCTTGCGGGTGGGTTGCACCAACCAAGTGGTTGATATTCAGACCATCCGGAGCACACCCAATGGAAACAACTTCCGCGCCCAGTTCATGAAACACCTTGGGCGCAATGTGGTACGCCGCGCCGTGCGCGCCATCCACGACGATTTTCAAACCCTTGAGCGTGAGGTCGTAGGCAAAGGTACTCTTGCAAAATTCAATGTAACGTCCGGCGGCGTCGTCCAAGCGCCGCGTCTTACCCAAGGCGGACGACTGCACCCACTGCGGTGGCGTGTGCAAGGCGGCCTCGACCTCCATCTCCCAAGCGTCTGACAACTTGGTGCCTTGGGCGCTGAAAAATTTGATGCCGTTGTCCTCAAACGCGTTGTGGCTGGCGCTGATCACCACGCCCAGTGAAGCCCGTTGCGCACGGGTCAGGTAGGCCACGCCCGGTGTGGGCAATGGACCCAACAGCACGACGTCGACGCCCGCCGAGTTAAAGCCGCTCTCCAAGGCGCTCTCAAGCATGTAACCCGAAATACGGGTGTCCTTGCCGATCAGCACCACCGGGCGCGTCTCGCTCTTGCGCAGTACCTGGCCCACTGAATGGGCCAGTCGCAGCACAAAGTCGGGGGTGATGGGCGCGTGGCCCACGGTGCCCCGAATGCCATCGGTACCAAAATATTCACGCTTCATGACACTGAACTCCTCATTTTTATATATCGCCCTGCATGGCAGCGAGCACCCGCAAGGCCTGCACCGTCTCGCGCACATCATGCACCCGAACGATGTGGGCCCCGTTCTGCACGGCCAGCGCGGCAGCGACCGCACTCGCCACAACCCTGTCATCGGTCGCGGCACCCGTGACTGCGCCTAAAGACGACTTGCGCGACCAACCAGCAAGCAAGGCAAAGCCGCAGTCCGTCAAGCGGTCTTGCTGAGCCAGCAGACTGAAATTCTGCTCCACCGTCTTGCCAAAGCCAATGCCGGGGTCAATGCAAATGCGTGCCTTGTCGACACCGTGATCCATCAGTGCGTGGGCAGCACGCTGCAAGAAATCACGCACTGGCTCGAGGATGCCTCCTGACATAGGCGCTACTTGCATGGTGAGCGGGTTGCCGTGCATATGCATCAAGCAGACGCCACACTGAGGGTGCCGGGCAATCACCAATGGAGCCGTGAGGCCATCTGGCGCGTCCGACCAACGCAGTGCCCATACATCGTTGATGATGTCCGCACCCGCATCCAATGCGGCCTGCATCACCCCCGGCTTGTAGGTATCCACCGACACTGGCACGCCCAAAGTCACTGCCTCCCGCAGAACGGGAAGCAGCCGCCGCAGCTCTTGCTCTTGGGACAGAGGTTGCGCACCGGGTCGGGTCGATTCAGCACCCAAGTCAAGAATATTGGCGCCGTCACGAATCAGCTTTTCACAATGCAGCAAGGCATCGCGGCTGCTAACGTGCTGACCGCCGTCAGAAAACGAATCGGGAGTGATGTTGACGATGCCCATGACCTGCGGTCGCGACAGGTCGATACGGCTGCGACTGGTTTGCCAATGGGGCATGGCGGGGCCCTGTAGAAAAATGGAGGCACCGCAGCGGGCGCCTCCTTGGGGCGATTAAGCCGCCGTTGCCGAAGGCTCGGGCGTGATGGTTGCGGTGGGTGCGCCACCATCACCCGATCCCGAACTGGGCACGCGGGGCGACCAGTCTTTGGGTGGGCGGGGGTCTTTGCCTGCCATGATGTCGTCCAACTGATCGCTGTCAATGGTTTCCCATTCCAACAAGGCCTTGGCCATGGCGTGCATCTTGTCTTTGTTCTCTTCGATCAGCGTGCGTGCCAGCAAGTACTGCTGATCAATGATGCGGCGCACTTCGGAGTCCACCTTCTGCATGGTCTGCTCGCTCATCGTGGTCGTCTTGGTCACCGAACGGCCCAGAAACACTTCACCTTCGTTTTCGGCATAGACCATCGGACCGAGTGCGTCGGTCATGCCGTAGCGGGTCACCATGTCGCGGGCAATCGAGGTGGCGCGCTCAAAGTCATTGCTGGCGCCGGTGGTCATCTGATTCATGAACACTTCTTCCGCAATACGACCGCCAAACAGCATGCTGATTTGGTTCAGCATGTATTCGCTGTCGTAGGAATAGCGATCCTGCGCCGGCAAACTCATAGTCACACCTAGAGCCCGGCCACGCGGAATGATGGTTACTTTGTGCACCGGATCGCACTTGGGCAACAACTTGCCGATCAAGGCGTGACCAGACTCGTGGTAAGCCGTGTTGCGGCGCTCGCCCTCGGGCATCACCATGCTCTTGCGCTCGGGGCCCATCAGGATTTTGTCTTTGGCCTTCTCAAAATCCTGCATTTCCACCAAGCGCGCATTGCGGCGGGCGGCCATCAGCGCAGCCTCGTTGCACAGATTGGCCAGGTCAGCGCCGGACATACCGGGTGTGCCACGGGCGATCACACTGGGGTTCACGTCCTGAGCGACGGGCACCTTGCGCATGTGCACATTCAAAATTTGCTCGCGGCCACGGATGTCAGGCAGGGTTACGTACACCTGGCGGTCAAAGCGACCGGGGCGCAGCAATGCAGCGTCCAAAATGTCCGGGCGATTGGTGGCAGCGACCACGATCACACCAACGTTGGTCTCAAAGCCATCCATCTCCACCAGCATCTGGTTCAAGGTTTGCTCGCGCTCGTCGTTACCACCGCCCAAACCGGCGCCACGTTGGCGACCCACGGCATCGATCTCATCAATGAAGATGATGCAGGGCGCGTTCTTTTTGGCGTTGTCAAACATGTCCCGCACACGGGATGCGCCGACGCCGACAAACATTTCTACGAAGTCCGAACCCGAAATGCTGAAGAAAGGCACTTTGGCTTCGCCTGCAATCGACTTGGCCAACAGCGTTTTGCCGGTACCCGGGGGGCCGACCAGCAACAATCCACGCGGAATACGGCCACCGAGTTTTTGGAATTTGCTGGGGTCTTTCAAGAAGTCAACGACTTCTTTGACTTCTTCTTTGGCTTCGTCGCAACCGGCAACATCGGCAAAGGTCACGGTATTGGTGTTCTCGTCCAGCAGGCGCGCTTTGCTTTTCCCAAAACTGAATGCACCGCCCTTGCCACCGCCCTGCATCTGACGCATGAAGTAGACCCACACGCCGATCAAGAGCAGCATGGGGCCCCAGCTGACCAGCAAGGTCATGAGCAAAGAGCCTTCTTCGCGCGGCTTGACGTCAAACTTCACCCCGTTGGAAATCAAATCGCCCACCAGGCCCCGGTCCAAATAGGTGGCCGTGGTTTTGATGCGGCGCTCGTCCGTCGTCACAGCCAGAATTTCAGTTCCGCCCTGCCCCTCCTGGATCACGGCCGTCTTGATGTGTTTGTTTCGGACTTCATCCAGAAAATCCGAGTAACCCATGGTGGTGGAGCCAGCACCAGTGTGAGAGTCAAACTGCTTAAAAACGGTAAAAAGTACCAAGCCAATGACAAGCCAGACTGCAATTTTTGAAAACCACTGATTGTTCAAGCGAAGCTCCAGTTAGGGCGCAAGGGAAGTCACCTTGCCTACATGCGCCCCATTTTAGTGTTTTAAAGGCGGCAACACCCCTTATTTCTAGTTTCAGCCCCAGGGCAAAAAAGGGCAAACACCCCTCGCAGGAGCGCGGCCGAAGCCTTATTTCAGACCCAGGCCGACCAAGAACGTCTCAGAGGACCGATCGCGTGAGGCCTTGGGCTTGAAAGGTTTGACGGTGCGAAATGCCGCTTTAAAGCGCTGAACCACGTCGTTATAGCTGCCGCCATGAAACACTTTGGCCACCAAAGCACCCTCGGGTTTCATGTGGTTTTGCGCAAATTCAATCGCCAACTCCACCAGATATTCAATGCGTGCAGCGTCAGCGGATGAGATGCCAGACAAATTGGGCGCCATGTCCGACACCACCAGGTCCGCTTGCTGGCCGCCCAGGGCCACCTCCAATTGGGCCAGGACTTCCGCCTCGCGAAAGTCGCCTTGGATGAAGTGCACCCCCTCGATGGCTTCCATGGGCAACAAGTCCAGCCCGATGATGGTTCCGTTCATTTCTCCCACCGCAGCGCCCTGGGGCGACATGCGTCGGCGCAGGTACTGGCTCCAGGCGCCAGGCGTGCAGCCTAAGTCGACGACCAATTGCCCCGGTTTGACCAGGCCGAAGGTTTCGTCGATTTCTTTGAGCTTGTAGGCGGCGCGGGCCCGGTAGCCCTCGCGCGTGGCGAGCTTGACGTAGGGGTCGTTGATGTGGTCGTGCAACCAGGCCTTGTTGACCTTTTTCCCTTTGACGCTCGGTTTTGCCGAGCCTCCAGGCGACGCAGGATCCGGTGCAGGCGACGTTTTCTTCATTGCGCCGATAATAGCGGTATGCCCCATATCCAACTCACCCCCGCCCAACGCAAAGTCCATCGCGCCGATGCGCACCACCTGGACCCTGTCGTGATGGTGGGCAACGATGGCCTGACTGCCAATGTCAAAAAAGAAATCAATGGCGCGCTGAACGCCCATGGTCTGATCAAGGTCCGCGTCTTCTCCGATGACCGGGTAGCGCGCGAAGCCATGTTTCAGACACTTGCCGATGAACTCAGCGCCGCGCCGATTCAGCACATCGGCAAACTACTGGTGCTGTGGAGGCCTCAGCCCGACATCGCCAAAGACAAAGCCGTCGATGAAGACCGCATGGCCGGGCCGCGCGACTTCAAGGTGCTCAAGTACAGCAAACGCGCCGGCCAGCGACCTGAAGTCAAAACTTTGCGCGTACTGGGCAACCAGCGGCTGACAGCCGGTGGCAACGTGAAGCGTGCCAAACCCAAGCCCCAGGTCAGCGTCAAAAAACGCAGTCAGACCTGATCGATTGCAGTGGCCAGCGCCTGAGGTTCACGCTTCAGGAGTCCATGAAAGACGGCAATGGCGCACAGCCATTGAACGAGATACATCCCGCTTCCCAGCCGATGCCACAGCGCCAAGTTGTCGCGGGCCACGATGTGGGGCGCAACGATCCATTCGGCTGCAAGGGCGCAAGCCAATCCCAAAGCAATGACGGCGGCTCTTCGTAGCCAGGTCTTGGAGGCGGGTAAAGTTTGCAGCGCCAGCAGAACCCCAGCACAAGCCATTGAAATCCAAGTCTGTGCACTGAACAAGTGGCCTGCCATCGTGCCGGCCAGGGCGGGTGTGGGCAGGTAGACAAACAGCAGCGGAACGACGACGAAGCCCAGCATCGTCAGGCTGGCCCACCAAGCGGCGGCCACCCACACCACGATCTGGCCGTGCAGGCCTAATGCCCGATCAGACGTAGCGAACCGCCACAATTTCGTAGGCCTTTTCACCACCGGGCGCCATGACCACAGCTGTATCGCCCTCTTCCTTGCCAATGAGTGCTCTGGCGATGGGCGAACTGATGTTGATCAGACCAAGCTTGAGGTCGGCCTCGTCTTCACCCACGATTTGGTAGGTCACACGGTCACCGGTCTCCTCTTCTTCCAGGTCGACCGTGGCGCCAAAAACCACGCGTCCACCGGCATCCAGCGACTGGGGGTCGATGATTTGCGCTGCAGACAGCTTGCCTTCGACCTCTTGGATACGCCCTTCGATAAAGCCTTGACGGTCTTTGGCTGCGTCGTATTCGGCGTTCTCACTCAGGTCGCCCTGGGCGCGGGCCTCCGAAATGGCATTGATCACCCAGGGGCGCTCCACCGTCTTGAGTTGGTGCAGTTCGGCCTTGAGAATCTCGGCGCCGCGCTTGGTCAGTGGAATGGTGGCCATAAAAATGAAGTGTCAGCAGTGGGGCAAAAATAAAGAGGGACAGTACAACGCGTTGGCGCCGCACTGTCCCAGCAAAGAATGGGCGGATTATGCCAACAGTTGCGCGTGCATCTCCTGCACCGAAATCACGTCCAGATCGTCCAGGTACTTCATGCCCTCGACTGCGGCTTCCGCACCCGCAATCGTGGTGAAGGTCGTGACCCGCGCCAAAAGTGCAGAGGTACGAATGTGACGGGAGTCGGCAATCGCGTTGCGGCGCTCCTCCACCGTGTTGACCACCAGCGAGATTTCGTTGTTTTTGATGATGTCCACGATATGGGGCCGACCCTCGGTGACCTTGTTCAC
>CAIYRQ010000181.1 GCA_903928635.1 uncultured beta proteobacterium
CCCAAGCGCCTGTTCCTGCTCAGATCATTGACAAGGGTGTTGCAACCCCTGGGTTGTTGGCCCATGTCTTGATCGCAAAATATGCAGATCATTTGCCCTTGTACCGTCAGCAGCAGATCTTTGAGCGCGCAGGATTGGTAATCCCAAAATCGACAATGGCTGATTGGGTGGGTCAATGTGGTGCTGCACTGCAGCCCTTGGTCGAAGCCTTAAAGGGTGAAGTGTTAAAACACAATGTCCTTCATGCCGATGAGACCCCGGTGGCTAACCAGAGCCCTCGAGACACCCTGTGAACACAGCACGCCAAGCCAATCATCACGCCCCACACAGCAACCTCACTGAGATGTATCCGGGTCAGGAGGCGCCGTTGACGATCACGGCGACGACGGCCCCAACTTACCCACCTGGCCGCTCAATACCCTGCTTGGCTTCGAACTGGAGACTTACCAGATCCTGCTGGACCAGCTGTTACCCAGCAAGAAGGTGCCCGACGGGGTGATGAGCACCGGCAAGTACAAGCAGATCGTCTCCAGCATCAACGAGGTTGGGCTGATCGAGCAGCTGTCCGTTATCCAGCCTGACCGCAAAAAGCCTGAGTACCTTGTGCTGGACGGCCACCTGCGCGTGCTGGCCTTGAAGGAGCTGGGTATGAGCGTCGTCCCCTGCCTGTTCGCCAAGGACGACGAGACTTTCTCATACAACCATCACATCAATAGACTGTCGACCATTGCCGAGCACTACATGATCTGCCGCGCCATCGACCGGGGCGTGAGCAAGGAACGGCTGGCCCGGGCGTTCAACGTCAACCTCAGCTCCATCAACCGGCGCATCAACCTGCTCGAAGGCATCTGCCCCGAGGCCATCACCCTGCTACAAGACAAGCAGTTCACCCCAGACGTCACGCGCATCCTGCGCAACATGAAGGCCGCCCGGCAGGTGGAAGCGGTAGAGCTGATGACTGCCAGCAACACCATCACCGTGGCGCATGCCGAGGCATTGCTCAAGGCCACGCCACCCGAGCAGCGCACTGACGTCAAGCCCGCCGAGCGGGAGAAGAGGACTGCACCCATCTAGCAGATCGAAAAGCTGGAAAAAGAGATGAGCCGGGTGCAGGAAAAGAACCAGGAGGCCGAAAGCTCCTAAGGCTCAGACCTGCTAAACCTGGTGGTAGCCAAGGGTTACCTGACCAAGCTGCTAGCCAACGGGGCGGTCAAAAGCTAAATCGGCCGCCACGAGCCCGAGATCCTGGAGCACTTGGAACTGGTGATGAACACGGTGAGCATGGAAGAGGCCGTGCAGCAGCAGGCCCAGACCACCGAAGCGGCCCCGGAGGAGGCAGCCACTGGGGTCTGACCCACGCCCGGTAAGAAGCACAGATGCCAACTCGATTCTCGAATCGAGAAATAACTTCGTTCAACCGTAGAACAGATGCTGGTCCTGCGGTAGACTCGTTTGACATCTTACAGAGGTGCGTTACACCTTACTTTTTACACCTTAGACCGCGCCAGCCGATCGTGACACGGCATGGCGGTAGCATGCCAAAAGCCGATTTAGCCCTCACGACAACTCAAAAAAGAGCTGCACAAACATGACCAGTCGCCAAGCCAAGATCCAAGAAGACACCTATTTCCGGATCATGCGCATCTTGCAGGCAACGCAAACCGCATGGGCAAAGCGTAACGCAGATGACAAATTTGTTCGCCCGGGCAAGGCTGAATTCGCTGCCATCCCCTCCGAGTCAGTTGATTTCGCCGCCATGGAGCACTGTCCCGGCAGCGCCTACCCTATAAAGATGGTGCCCCTGGATGCGGGATGGAATGACCTAGGCGCATGGGATGCCGTATGGAACGTGCTGCCCAAAGACGGCAACGGAAATGCCCATCTAGGTTATGTGCTGACAACTGACGGCAAAAACACGCTGGCGCACGCCACCAGCCGACTCGTTACCTTGGTGGGGGTTGAAAACCTAATCGTCGTGGAGACGCCCGACGCCGTGCTGGTCGCCGATAAAGCACGTAGCCAGGACGTAAAGCACATCGTCACCCAACTGCAGGCCACAAAGCGCGAAGAGCATACCCTTCAACGCAAGGTGCACCGCCCCTGGGGCTGGTATGACAGCATTGACGAAGGTGGCCGCTTTAAGGTTAAGCGCATTCAGGTCAAGCCCAAAGCGAGCCTCAGCTTGCAGAAACACCATCACCGCGCCGAGCACTGGATCGTTGTGACTGGAACTGCCGAAATTACTAACGGGTACAAGGTTCTTACCCTTACCGAAAACCTGTCCACCTACGTACCGCTTGTAGAAGTTCATCTTCTCGCGAACCCCGGGACGATTCCGCTGGAAATCATCGAGGTGCAGTCGGACGGCTATTTGGGCGAGGACGATATTGTCCGGTTCGACGACCATTACGGGCGCAGCGAGAAATGAGCAGCCAACCAAAAATCTACGTCGCCGGCCATCGGGGCATGGTCGGCTCAGCCATCGTCCGCACCCTGCAGGCCCAAGGCCTGACCAACATCGTAACCCGAACCCACGCTGAACTCGATCTTACCGACCAGGCGGCCGTGCGCAACTTCTTTGCAGCGGAAATTCCCGATCATGTCTATCTCGCAGCGGCCAAGGTTGGCGGCATCCACGCCAACAATACTTACCCTGCCGAGTTCATCTACCAGAACCTGATGATCGAGGCCAACATCATTCAGGCTTCGCATGCCAGCGACGTGCAAAAGCTCTTGTTCCTTGGCTCCAGTTGCATTTACCCCAAAGCGGTGCCGCAGCCGATGCGTGAAGATGCCTTGCTAACCGGCGTATTGGAGTCCACCAATGAGCCCTACGCCATCGCCAAGATCGCCGGCATAAAGCTGTGCGAGAGTTACAACAGGCAGTACCGCCGTGACTACCGCAGCGTCATGCCCACCAACCTCTACGGCCCCGGCGACAACTACCACCCGGAAAACTCCCACGTCATTCCTGCGCTGATCCGCCGCTTCCACGAGGCCAAGCAAAACAACGCTCCCACCGTCACGATCTGGGGAAGCGGCACCCCGAAGCGCGAATTTCTCTTCGTCGACGACATGGCCGCTGCCAGCGTTCATGTGATGAACCTCGATAAAACCACCTATGACCAGCACACCCAGCCCATGCTCAGCCATATCAACGTCGGCTGCGGCTACGACATAACCATCAAGGAACTGGCTGAAACCATCAGCGAGGTTATCGGCTACCAAGGCGAAATCACCTTTGAACCTAGCAAACCCGACGGCACTCCACGCAAGCTGATGGATAGCTCACGACTTAACGCCTTGGGCTGGCACGCCAACGTAAGCCTCGAAGATGGGCTGGGTTTGGCATACGCTGACTTTAAAAAGAACCACGCAATTCAGATTTGAGGATAAATTAATGTCCACACAACCTAAAGTCGCTCTCATCACCGGCGTCACCGGCCAAGACGGCTCTTACCTCGCTGAGCTCTTGCTCAACTAAGGCTACCTTGTCCACGGCATCAAGCGCCGCACCAAGCCTGTTCAACACCGACCGCATCGACTACCTCTATCAAGACCGCCACAACAAAAGCGTTCGCTTCTTTCTCCACCATGGCGACCTGACTGATAGCTCCAGCCTTATCCGAATTATTCAAGAAGTTCAGCCCGACGAAATCTACAACTTGGCCGCACAAAGCCATGTCGCCGTGAGCTTCGAAGAACCCGAGTACACCGCCAACTCCGATGGCCTGGGCGCACTGCGCATTCTTGAAGCCATTCGCATCCTCGGTCTGAAAAAGAAAACCCGTTTCTATCAGGTCAGTACCAGTGAGCTCTATGGCCTGGTACAAGAGATCCCCCAGAAGGAAACCACTCTCTTTTACCCTCGCAGCCCCTACGCCGTAGCCAAGCTCTACGCCTACTGGATCACCGTCAACTACCGCGAAGCCTATGGCATCTACGCCTGCAACGGCATCCTCTTCAACCACGAAAGCCTCGTGCGTGGTGAAACTTTTGTCACCCGCAAGATCACCCGCGCCTTAGCCCGTAACAAACTCGGCCAGCAAGACACCCTGTATCTCGGCAACATGGACGCCAAACGCGACTGGGGCCACGCCAAAGACTACGTCGAAATGCAGTGGCTTATGCTGCAACAAGAAAAACCCGAAGACTTCGTCATTGCCACCGGCGTGCAATACAGCGTCAGAGACTTCGTCAACGCCGCCGCTAAAGAACTCGGTATGGAAATCCGCTGGGAAGGACAAGCCGTTGAGGAGAAGGTCTATGACTCAAGCGGTAATTGTGTCATAGCCGTCGATCCCCGCTATTTCCGCCCTACCGTAGTCGAAACCCTCCTCGGCGATCCCACCAAGGCCAAAGAAAAACTCGGCTGGACACCCAAAACCACCTTCGACGAACTCGTTTGCGAGATGGTGCGTGAAGACCTGAAATCCGCCGAACGCGATGAACTCATCAAGCACCACGGCTACGATGCCATGGATTACCACGAATAAGCCCAGTCCTGGGATTGGCGACTTCCTCATTTAACCGTGACACTCCCCGTCAATCCGAGAACGTTATAAAACCAGCCCTAGGATAACTTAACAATGCTATCTAACTCTTCAATCCTCATTACTGGAGGCACCGGGTCTTTTGGCCATACATTTGTGCCAATGACCTTGGCCAAATACAATCCGCGCCGTCTGGTCATATAATCGCGTGATGAAATGAAGCAGTGGGAGATGGCTAAGTTGTATGGCGATGATGCAAGGGTGCGTTTCTTTATCGGAGTTGTCCGCGACAAAGATCGACTCGTTCGTGCGCTGAGTGGTATTGACTATGTCGTACACGCAGCGGCTACTAAGATCGTTCCAACTGCTGAATACAATCCTTTTGAATGCGTCAAGACCAATGTGTTGGGGCAATGAATCTAATTGACACTTGTATCGATCAGGGTGTGAAGCGAGTAGTTGCTCTTTCTACCGACAAGGCTAGTAGCCCAGCAAACTTATATGGCGCCACTAAACTTACTTCAGATAAATTGTTTATTGCAGGCAACTCTTACTCTGGTGACGGTGACACACGTTTAGCTGTGGTTCGTTACTGGAATGTAATGGGGTCTAGAGGTTCAGTAATACCGTTCTTTCTTTCCCAGGCAAATAAAGGGACCTTACCCATCACTGACTCGCGGATGACCCGTTTCATGATCACTTTGGAGCAAGGGGTCGAGCTCGTCTGGCATGCCTTCGAGGACATGGTTGGCGGTGAAATTTATGTCAAAAAAATCCCTTCAATAAGAGTGACGGATGTCGCGCTTGCTGTTGCCCCGGAAGTCAAACATGAGATTGTCGGCATCCTTCCCGGCGAGAAGCTTCATGAACAAATGATTGGTGCTGAAGACGCTTTGCATACCTTTGAATATGAGGATTATTTCAAGATACTCCCCGCTATCCACAACTGGAGTTCGGATCCGGTACGCATAAATGGCGGCAAAAAAGTGGCTCAAGATTTCACTTACTGCTCTGACAATAACCTAGAATGGATGAGTGTAAAAACATTACGTTCATGGATAGAGAATAATCGAGAAAAGATTGGATTGATATGAGTGATGCGCTGACGGTTAAAAATTCTGATCAACACATGAGCGTTTTCATGAATATTGCAATTATTCCTGCCCGCGGTGGGAGCAAGCGCATCCCACGCAAGAACGTGCGCGAGTTCTGCGGCCAGCCTCTGATCGCGTATTCAATCTTGGCTGCGAAGAACTGTGGTCTGTTTGACCACGTCATCGTCAGCACCGACGACGAGCAGATCCGCGACATCGCCAACCACTACGGCGCGGAGACGCCGTTCGTGCGCCCGCCAGAACTGGCCAATGACCATGCGACCACGGTCCCCGTCATCAACCACGCAGTCAAATGGGTGCAGGAAAATATGGGCAAGGTAGATCATGCATGCTGCATCTACGCGACTGCCCCCTTTATCCAGGTCAATGCCCTGCGTGAAGCCTATAAGTTGCAGACTTCGAGAAATGTGGGCGGCTATGTGTTTTCCGCCACCACGATGCCATTCCCTATCCAGCGCACCTTCAAGGTCAAAGAGGATGGCTTCGTCGAAATGTTCGAGCCGCATAACTACAACACACGCTCGCAAGACCTAGAAGAAGCCTATCAGGACGCCGGCCAGTTCTACTGGGGCAGTGCCGAGACCTACAACAGCGAAAAAATCTTCTTTTCCACCGACTCGATGGCCTATATGTTGCCCCGCCATATGGTGCAAGACATCGATACGCTGGAGGACTGGCGCCGTGCAGAACTGATGTACGAAGCTCTGAAAAAGAACGGCGACATCGCCTGAGACAGCAGTATCACACGGAAATCATGGCCCACGTACTCACTATCGGCGCAACTGGTCTGCTTGGCAGTACGCTGGCACCAACTCTTGCAGCCTGCGGTCACAGCGTAGTAACCCACGGGTACTCCTGCATAGCGCAGGAGAACGCTGACCTGTGTGACTTTGCCCAGGCTACCGACCTGGTGGCACGTGTCAAACCCGACTGCATCATTAACCTTGCAGCACTTACTAATGTGGACCTGTGCGAGCGTGAACCTCATAAGGCATACCTGCTCAATGTTGTCACCGTGTCAAATGTGGTGCGTGCCATTAAGGAACAGGCGCCACATTGCCATCTTGTGCAGATTTCGACCGACCAGGTCTACGACGGCAATGGCCCGCACCTTGAGGCCAACGTCACCGTCACCAATACCTACGCCTTCTCGAAGATTGCCGCCGAACTGGCCGCCGCCAGCGTATCGTCGACCATCCTGCGCACCACCTTCTTCGGTTGCAGCCGCTGCGCCAATCGCACCAGCTTCAGCGACTGGATCGTGCAGGCCTTGCGCAAGGATGTCCCACTCAAAGTGTTCGACGACATTCTATTTTCGCCGCTGGAAATCAAGACCCTGGCATCGATGATTGAGCGCGTGGTATGTGCGCGCCCAGTCGGGCTGTTTAACCTCGGCTCCCACGAAGGCATGAGCAAGGCAGACTTTGCCTTTGCGCTGGCCGAAGTCATGACCCTGCCCACCAAGCACATCACCCGTACCATCTCCACAGCCGGCCCACCGCTCGACGCCTACCGGCCCAAGGATATGCGAATGAACAACCGCTTGTTTGAGCGCACCATGGGCCTGAAACTGCCAACCCTGTTCGACCAACTGCATTTACTCCGGAGGGACTATCTTGAATAAACCAGACCGTGTCTTGCACATAGAAGGTAAAGCCATCGGTGACGACTACCCAACCTATTTCATCGCCGACATCGCCGCAAACCATGATGGTGACATCGAGCGTGCAAAAGAGTTGATCTATTTGGCAGCAGAGGCCGGTGCGGACGCGGCCAAGTTCCAGCACTTCAGCTCCAAGACCATCGTCAGCGACGAAGGTTTCAAGTCTCTGGGCGGTCAGATGTCCCACCAGGCCAAGTGGAAGAAGAGCGTTACTGAAGTCTACGCCGACGCCAGCGTGCCTTTGATGTGGACGCAGACACTGAAGGAAACCTGCGACAAAGCAGGAATCTGCTTTTTTACCAGCCCTTACGACAAAGCGTTAGTTGATCACATCGATCCTTACGTGCCGGCTTTCAAGATCGGTTCGGGCGATATCACCTGGCTGGAGATCATTGAGCATATCGCCAGCAAGCAGAAGCCAACGATCATCGCTAGCGGCGCCTCGACTATGGAAGACGTCCACTGCGCCGTCAGTGCCGCGCTAGCCATCAATCCTAAGCTGGCGCTCTTGCAGTGCAATACCAACTACACCGCCGAGCTGGAAAACCTGAAGCACATCCAGCTTAACGTTCTAAAGTGCTACCGTGCGATGTATCCGGATATGGTGCTGGGTCTGTCAGACCATACGCTCGGACATACCACTGTGCTTGGCGCCGTGGCTTTAGGTGCGCGCATGATCGAAAAGCACTTCACCGACGATAATTCGCGCGCTGGACCTGACCACGGCTTCGCGATGAGCCCCAAGGCCTGGCGTGAAATGGTTATGGCCACCCGCGAACTGGAAAATTCGCTTGGTAACGGTATCAAGAAGATTGAAGACAATGAGAGACAGACAGCCGTGCTGCAACGCCGCGCCATCCGTCTGTTGAAAGATCTGCCGGCCGACACCGTTCTGACGCGCGACCATGTGACCGTGTTGCGTCCATGCCCTGCCGACGCAATCTCGCCGATGGACCTAGCATCAGTGCCTGGCAAGAAATTGGTGCGTGATGTCCCCGCTGGAGAATACCTGCGATGGAACGACCTCGCGTAGGCATCGTCGTTCCAGCCCTGAACGAGGCAGCGACGATCGCCGCTGTCGTCGAGCGGATCAGCCACTATGGCAAGGCCATCGTAGTGGACGACGGTTCGACGGACGCCACTGCGGAACTGGCGCGCAATGCTGGAGCAGACGTCGTATCACACACAGTCAACCAGGGCTATGACGGGGCTCTCAATACGGGTTTTGCCCGCGCAGCGGAACTGGGCTGCGCTTATATCATCACCATGGACGCCGACGGCCAGCACAATCCCGCCCAACTTGCTCGGATGATCGCCTTGCTGGACGAGGGCAACGAGCTGGTGCTGGGTATTCGTGATCGCTTTGCCCGTATTGGTGAGACAATTTTTGCCAGTTGTGCTAATTGCTTGTGGGGCGTTGCCGATCCGATGTGCGGCATAAAGGGTTACGCAACCACTTTGTACACCAGCGCTGGCCGCTTTGACCGCTACAAACTTATTGGCAGCGAACTGGCTGTACGCTCCATCGTGGCCGGTTGCCGCACTGCCAGGATAGAAATCATTGTACGCGATCGCCTCGATGCACCGCGCTTTGGCCACGTGCTCTCGGCCAACTACCGCATCCTGCGTGCTATGTTCATCTTGATGTTTATGTACCCACCCCGCAGAGCGACCCACCCATGAATACGAAAAGCATAAAAGTTGCCATTATCGGCTGTGGCTTGATCGGCACCCAGTGGGACGCCGAGGACACGTCACCCGCGTTTTCGCTGACCCATGCGGCAGGCTTTTCCAAGCACCCTCGCGCACAACTGGTGGCCATGTGTGACCATGATTCCGACAAGGCTCGTCAGGCTGCCCAGCGCTGGGATGCACAAGCGTCGTATTGCGACCCGAGCACACTGTTCGCTGAACACCAGATCGACGTAGCCGTCGTGGCCACAACCAGCGCCGCTCGTTGGAATGTGATCGAACCTGCCCTGGCTGCAGGCGTCAAGGTGCTGGTCATTGAAAAGCCGCTTGCCACGACACTCGATGAAAGTCGAAAGCTGGCTGCTGCCATCGACTCAGCAGGCGCCAAGTCCATCATCAATTTCTCGCGCCACTGGGACCCCAGCATGGTTACCCTTCGCGAACGCATCATGATAGGGGGCATGGGCCCAGTGCAGCGCCTCGTCGGCACTTACGGCAAAGGCATCACCAATAATGGTTCGCATATGATCGACCTCTGCGCACTCTTGTGCGATGCCAAACCGGTGCGCGCCCGGTCGCTTGGTTCGCCGCTGAATGCCACTGAGGCTGGCTGGGATCAAGGTAAGGACCGCGCCTGGGACGCCCAGATTGAATTTGAAAGCAAGGATGAAAGCCGCATCCAATTGACGATGTTGGCGACGGACCAGAGCGCATTTACATGCTTTGAACTACGCGTCATTGGCCGGCAGGCCATCTGCGACATTAGCAATGGCGGACGCAGCATTGTCTACAAAGAGATTAAGGACGATCCGAATTATGCTGGCTACCGCATTCTTGGTGAAGCGGTGCCGCAACCGGCGCGTGCGCTCGAAGCCATGGACTGGATGGTAGATGAGGCCCTGCGGCTTGCAGCAGGCGAGATCCAGGCATCGAGCTGCGACGCCCATAGCGCGTTATTGACCGCATTGACTGTCGACGCTATCAACCGCTCGGGACAAGCCGACGGGCACTGGCAGGAAATTGCATTACCATGAATATCAGAGACAACATCATGACCCAACTAGCTATCATGGGCGGTCATCGCCTACGCAATCAACCGTTACCAGCCCGCCGAACCATGGGCGAAGCGGAAAAGCAAGCCGTCATCGACGTAATGGACAGCGGTGAGCTGTCTGGGTTCTTCGGCAGCCCAGGCCCGCAGTGGCTGGGCGGCCCCAAAGTACGCGAGTTTGAAGACAAATGGGCCAGTACCTACGGCTTCAAGCATGCGATCTCCGTCAACTCATGGACTACGGGGTTGATGACGGCTGTTGGCGCCATCGGGATTGAACCAGGCGACGAGGTGATCGTCTCGCCGTACACCATGTCGGCCAGCGCCACGTCGATCTTGTTTTACGGCGGTATTCCTGTATTCGCCGATATTGATCCGGACACCTTCAATATCACGGCAGCGACGATCGAAAGCCGCATCACGCAGCGCACCCGCGCCATCATGGTCGTGCATATCTTTGGCCAAGCTGCAGACATGGATCCGATCATGGCGCTTGCGAAAAAGCACAACCTGAAAGTGATCGAAGATGGAGCACAATGCCCTGGCATCAAATACAAGGGCCGCCCAGTTGGTGCCATTGGCGACATAGGTGGCTTCAGTCTGAATTACCACAAGCATATCCACACGGGCGAAGGCGGCATGCTCGTCACCAATGACGACAAGTTGGCCCTGCGCTGCCAGATGATACGCAACCATGCGGAAAATTTGATCGAGGCTCTAGGCGTGGAAGACTTGTCGAATATGCTGGGGTCGAACTACCGACTGACCGAACTACAGGCGGCAATTGGTTGCGTCCAGCTCGACCGTGTGCAGGGCTACCTGGCCCACAGACAACGCTTGGCCACCCACTTCGGCCGCCAGCTTGCCGGCATTGAAGGCTTAACCCCAGCTAAGGTGGCGGACGGTGCCGAACATGCCTACTATCTTTACCCTGTCAAATTTGACGCAGCCAAGGTCGGCATCTCGCGCGGCGACTTCGTCAAAGCGGTCAATGCCGAATTGCCGCAGCCAACCATCTGGGAACAAAACGGTTTTGTCGAAGCCTATGTTAAACCGCTTTATCTGGCACCTATGTACCAGATGAAAGTCGCCTTGGGCAGCAAAGGATTCCCGTGGACCATCAATGCTGGCATCAATTACGACTACAGCAAGGGTAGCTGCCCGGTAGTCGAGCGCATGCATTTTGAAGAGATGATCTACACGCCGCTGATACGCGAGCCGCTGACGGAGAGTGATATCGATGACTTTGTGGCCGCCATCAAAAAGGTGCTGCTCAATGCGGACCAACTGGTCGGCCGAATGGGCGACTCGGGGCAATGATCATGTTGATACAAAACGAAAAGGTTGTGCTGCATGCTTGAGCTCCCTGTCCCTACAGCCTTGGTCTGTCATGACGCCGGAGCCACCAACATAATCTTGGGTTGGCTAAAGGCCGCTGACAGCACCGCAACAGTACAAGCTTTTATGAAAGGTCCTGCAGCCCAACTGTGGAGCGCCGCTTTTCCCGGGTACCCGATATGCGGCTCTTTGGAAGAGGCCCTTAATGGTGCGCAAACCCTTATCAGTGGAACCGGATGGGCCTCTGAGCTAGAACACAGTGCGCGACAGTTAGCCTTTTCCCGTGGTATCCAAAGCGTGGCGGTGCTGGATCATTGGGTCAACTACGCTCAGCGTTTCGAGCGAAAAGGGCAGGTGCAATGGCCCGATGAGGTTTGGGTTGCTGACGACTACGCACTAGCACTAGCCCAAAGTGACCTCCCTGGATTGCCGGTGCGTCAATTCGATAACCTCTACCTAAAAGCACAGGTCGCCAACATAGAAAAAGCGCCCGGTAACGGTACGCTCTTGGTGGTGCTAGAGCCTGTACGCAACACTTGGGGTGGAGACCGGGAGGGAGAATTCCAAGCATTGGACTATCTTTTTGATCATCTCGATTACCTATGGCCAGCCGGAGTAACGCGGGTGCTGTTGCGACAGCACCCTTCAGAACCACCAGGCAAATACCAATCTTGGCTAGCCCGACATAGAGTTGCGCAGATGGATAACTCAAAGGACGTTGCAACAGCGATAAGCCAAGCCGACGTGGTGGTGGGTGTGGAGTCGTTTGCTCTTACAATAGCGCTTGCAGCTGGGCGGCCGGTATACAGCAGCTTGCCGCCCTGGGCACCGGATTTCCGCCTACCTCAAAAAGGTATTCAGCAAATCCGACTAATGACTCAATTATGAAATACAAACTCCGGTATGCAAACCGTTATTTATATTTCGCTTGGGAGTAAATCAAGTATAAGCTCCTTTTAGCTTGAGGTATCCGGGTATGACGGCTTTGACAAACCCCCCTGTGTCAGGGTAGTTGTCGCCTCCTTTTTTAGGGCGGATAATCCGTTAAAGCGACCATCACATGAAAAACAGACATCATTATTCCATCGAATTTAGAAACCAAGCATTAACCAAGGCAAGAGAAAGAGGCGAAGATAAAACGCTTCAAGACGTTGCAGATGAATTGAACGTTGGACAATCGACCCTCAAGGGCTGGCTTCAAGCCAGTGCTCGACAAGCCAAAAAATCCTAAACCACATCTTTGAGTGGCACTGAGCCCTCTCAGTCTTGGAGTGCCGATCAACGGCTTCAAGCGCTCAATGAGAGTTACCACCTGCAAGATGAAGCTTTGCATGCTTGGTGCCGTGAGAAGGGCCTTTATGCGCATCAGCTCATGGCTTGGCGCGAGGTCTTTTGTGCGCCAGCTGAACCCTCGGCGAAAGAAGGTCGAGGTGCCATGCGTGAGTTGCAATCTCAAAATGATTCATTGGAGCGTCAATTGAGGCGCAAAGACAAGGCATTGGCGGAGGCGGCAGCGCTGTTGGTACTTCAAAAAAAGTTCCAGGCGCTGTGGGTGGACGAGGTCTGATGACCCGCATTCAGCAGCGCCTAGTCCTGTTGCCTTTAATTGAAGAGGCCTAGATTGGTGGAGCTCGATTGCAGAAGGCTTGCTACCAAATCGGTTTGAGCCAGCGCACAGTGCAGAGATGGCGGCATCCGGGTGCGTTTGAGGGGGACCGGCGCGTGAAGTCACTGCGTATACCGTTTGTTCCTAAAAACAAGCTCACAGAGCTTGAATCTGATGCGGCCATGTTGGTGCTCAACAGCGATGAGTTTAAGGATTTGCCACCGAGTCAAATTGTTCCTCGCTTGGCTGATCAGGGACAGTATGTTGCGAGCGAATCCACGCTGTATCGATTGCTCCACGTAGCGGGTCAAATGAGGCACCGAAGGCTCGAGCGCATGCCACGTAAGCTGAGTAAGCCCAGAGCCTTGGTGGCGCGCAGCCCAATCAGATCTATTGTTGGGACATCACGTATTTGCCAGCACCGGTGAGAGGGATGCACTTTTACCTTTACCTCTTTGTTGACATTTTTAGCCGCAAAGTTGTAGGCTGGCAGGTCTATGACCGCGAGAGCTCAGAGTTGGCGGCCGAGTTGGTTCGTGACATCTGCCTTCGTCTTGAGATTTCGCCTGGGCAACTGGTTGTTCACTCTGACAATGGCTCACCCATGAAAGGTGAAACCATGTTGGCAACACTACAGCGCCTAGGCGTTTCGCACTCGCGCAGTCGACCCATTATGAGCAATGACAATCCTTACTCGGAATCGCTGTTTCGCACACTCAAATATCGCCCTCAAATGCCCGTCAAGCCGTTTGAAGATATCCAACATGCAAGGCTTTGGGTGACAGAGTTGGTGCGTTGGTAAAACTATGAGCACAGACACAGTTCAATTCGATTTGTGACGCCCACTCAGCGTCACGCTGGCATTGATAAAGCACTTTTAGAAAAACGCAATGCTCTTTATAAATGCGCTCGTCAAGCCAACCCCACCCGCTGGTCGGGAAGCACTCGAAATTGGGACCCAATTACTGAGGTGCATCTAAACCCAAACAAACCCAAAATAAAGGAGCCAAACAACATCTTAAAAGCAGGCTGATAAATCAACAAAAATGCGACAACTGGCCTGAAAATTACCGGTATCGGCGAAACGCCGGTCAAAGACGTTGGCCGGGATCTGGACGATCTCCAGCGGCAGACGGCCGTTTAGCGAGGCCAACTGCTCAGGGCAGTCCGAACTGAACCGTGCCCAAGGCCAGGCGAGCTGCGCCGATGTGAGCTGGAGACCGCATGGCCTGAGGCGAGGTGGCAGATAGCGAAGGTGGTCGTTTACGCTGGGCGTTCATCTGGTTCAGAGCGAAGTATCAACCTTGCCGTCAATTAATGCGCGCAACTGATCGACAGTCAGGAAATCTGGGTTGCTGCCGCTGTTGTAGGCAAAACCAGGCTGGACTGGATTGCCGCCAAAGGACTGACAGTAACTTTCCACAGTGTATTTTCCGGC
>CAIYRQ010000182.1 GCA_903928635.1 uncultured beta proteobacterium
CGGTGTCCATGTGCTCCCACGGCGACCATGCGCCCCACTGGTGAAAATCGTTGATCAGTGCAAATGCTTTCTCCGGCGGCGCTTTGATGCTGATGCTGCGTTCCAAGCGAAAACTGTCTGGTCGCGTGGCGGCATAGGCCATAAGGAGGGCAATGAATAAGGCAACAACGATGGCAATGTTTTTGATCACTTCAGTCTCCCTTTTGGTTCTGGAATTGTCTCCTGGATGAGCGCAGCGTAATATATCGCGCAGACAATGAACACGCCCACTGTTGCCACGCTTTACGCCCATATCGACTCCGCCCTGCGCCCGCTGGCCGATGCGCAGCAAGCGTTGCCCATGCGCGCTTACATGCTGGACCAGTTTGCGTTTTTGGGCATCCGTGCGAAGCCGCGTCGCCAGGCCTTGCGCGGTTTGCCCAGACTAAACACCTGGACGGCACACGATCTGCTGGCGCTGGCCGACGCGCTGTGGGCGGCGCCGGAGCGCGAGTTTCAGTACGTGGCTGTGGACCTGCTGTCCAAGTACGAGCGGCAGCTGGGTATGGACAGCATTGCGCACCTGTTGGAGTTGGTGCAGCGCAAATCCTGGTGGGACACGGTAGATGCCTTGGCCGGGGTGGTGGGCGACATCGTGCTGCGCGCGCGCGCCACAGACGCCCACGCGCAGCGCGCCATGGACGACTGTCTGGTTCACCCCTCTCTGTGGGTGCGACGCATCGCGATGCTGCACCAGCTGGGCTGGAAAGCGCAGACCGACCAGGAGCGGCTGTTCCGGTACGCGTTGGCGCTGGCCCCTGAGACAGACTTCTTTATCCGCAAGGCCATCGGCTGGGCGTTGCGCGACCATGCACGCACCCAACCTGAGGCGGTTCGCCAATTTTTGGCATTGCACGCCGAGAAGTTTTCTGGCCTCACCAGGCGCGAGGCGGGCAAGCACCTGGGTTGATCGCTTGATCCCAAGGCGTGCGCCAGCAGACAGTGCTGTCAGGCCTTGAGGTTTAGATTGAGCGTCGTGAGCCCGCATGAACATTGACGCCAACCTCTACCAAGCACCTGAAGGCGCCGCCATCGACTTGGCCCAATGGGCTACCCAGGGCAAGCCGCTGTGCAAGTCTAAAAAGGGCTACGACAAAGCCCTGCAAGACCAGATCGAACAGCTCAGTGCGCAGCAGCGCCTGTTGTACGCGTCAGACCGCCACGCACTGTTGCTGATCTTTCAGGCCATGGACACGGCGGGCAAAGACGGCGCTATCCGCCATGTCATGTCGGGTGTGAACCCGCAGGGCTGCCAGGTGTTCAGTTTTCAGCACCCCAGCGCGCAAGAGCTGCAGCACGACTTTCTGTGGCGAACCACCCGCCACCTGCCCGAGCGCGGACGCATCGGCATCTTTAACCGCTCGTACTACGAAGAGGTGCTCATCGTGCGGGTGCACAGCAGCATTCTGCGCAGCCAGGGCGCGGGCGAATTGGCAACGGGGGAGTCGGTGTGGACCAGCCGGTTTCGCTCGATAGTGGAGCTGGAGCGGCATTTGCACGCCAATGGCACGCGGGTGGTCAAGGTGTACCTGCACCTTTCCAAGGACGAGCAGCGCAAACGCCTGTTGGCGCGCATTGACGAGCCGGAGAAAAACTGGAAGTTCAGCCTGGCCGACGTCACAGAGCGCAAGTTCTGGGATGCCTATATGCAAGCCTATGGCCAGGCCTTGGGCGCGACCAGCACGGCCGATTCGCCCTGGTTCATCGTGCCGGCCGACGACAAGTTTGACGCGCGCCTCATCGTCTCGCAAATCGTGCTGGATGCTCTGCAAAACCTGAAGATGCACTATCCCAAGGTCAGCCTCGCGCGGATGCGGGAGCTGAAAACGATTCGCAAGCAACTCGCGCCATAAAGCGGGGCAGTGCAGGGCGCGAATACACTTTGTGTTCGCAGCCCTCCAGCAATGATCCCACCCACCCACGCCCTGATCGCCGATACCGATGCCTTGCTGGCCTTGGTGCGCGCGCAGTTTTCAGCGCAGGCCAGGTCGGTGCGGCACCTGAGTGGCGAACGGGACTTGAACTTTGTGGTGGAAGTGGACGAAGGCTTACAAAGTACACCGTCGCGCTATGTACTCAAGGTCAGCGACTCCCAAGAAAACCCGGCTTCCCTGGCGTTGCAAAACGCCACGCTGGAACACCTTGCGCGGTCTGCTCCGCAACTGCCGGTGCAGCGAATCTTCCGGTGGCACAACGACGCCCATATACTGGCCTTGCCCCAAAGCGAGCCGCCTTGCTACGCGCGCATGCTGGCATATTTGCCAGGCCTGCCCTTGCACCAAGCCGCTTCGAGCCCGGCGCAACGGAGGGCGGTGGGTACAGCCCTCGGCGCGCTGGACCATGCATTGGCGAGTTTCAAGCACCCGGTGGTGAACAACCCGGCATTGCTTTGGGACATCCACCGTACGCCGGAGCTGCAAGCCTGGTTGCCCGCGATAGCGGATGCCCGGTCCCGCCACTGGGCTGAGGCGGTGTTCGGCCTTTACGTGGACGAGGTCAAACCATTGCTGCATACATTGGAGGCCCAGTATTTGCACAACGATTTCAACCCCCACAACCTCCTGGTGGACCCCGCCGATCCACGCAAGGTGTGTGGCGTGCTGGACTTTGGTGACATGGTGCATGGCCCGCGCGTGTTTGACGCGGCGGTGGGTATGTCTTACCAGGGCCTGGAGGGCGCGGTTCCGAGCTTGGATAGCATGGCCGACTTCGCGCGGGGCTACCAAGCTGCCAATGCCTTGTCAGCGGACGAGCTGCGACTGCTGCCCTTGCTGGCAGCCGTGCGCTGCGCCATGACGCTGTGCATCACCGAGCAGCGCGCTCAATGGTTTCCAGAAAACCGCGCGTATATCTTGCGCAACCACGCAGTGGCCAGCGCCGGTTTGCACGCCATCATGGACCCCGGTTTGCATGCGGCCGCCGACCTGCTCATCGGCCACTTGCAACCCTCCGCAATGACAGACTGACCCATGAAAACCATCAACGCTTTTGATCCGTCCGCGCTCTCCAGTTTGCCGGAGCGTCGCCAGGCACTGATACGGCGGCGTGAGGCGCTGCTGGGTCCGGCGTACCGGCTGTTTTACCAAGACCCGGTGGAACTGGTGCGCGGCGAAGGCGTGTGGGTGTGGGACGCAGAAGGCCGACGCTACCTGGACGCCTACAACAACGTGGTCTCCCTGGGCCACTGCCACCCGCGGGTGCTGCAGGCTTTGACCGCGCAGTCTGAACGCATCAATACCCACACCCGTTACCTGAGTGAGGACTTGCTCAACTACGCCGAGCGCCTGCTAGCCACCCACCACGCCAGTTTGAACCGCATTATGTTCACCTGCACCGGCAGCGAGGCCAACGACCTGGCTTTGCGGTTGGCGCAGTTTGCAACGGGGGGCACCGGGGTGGTGGTATCGCAATGGGCGTATCACGGCGTCACGCAAACCACCTCCGCCTGCTCACCTTCATTGGGAGATATCGCCAGTGGGATGCCGCAGGTGTACACCCTGCCTGCGCCGCGGGCCTATGGACAGGGCGATGTCGATGTCGGTGCTGCCCTGGCGGCAGACATGGACCACGCCGTCGCCCGCATGCATGCCGATGGCGTGCGTCCCGCCGCCTTTTTGTTTGACTCCTTGTTCACCAGTGACGGCGTCTATGGCGCGCCCACCGGCTTTTTGCAGGCGGCCGTGGCGCGCGCGCGCGCCGCAGGCATGGTGGTGATTGCAGACGAAGTGCAGCCCGGCTTTGGCCGCACCGGCAC
>CAIYRQ010000183.1 GCA_903928635.1 uncultured beta proteobacterium
CAACGTCAAGTTCACCATGGACCTGGCGTGCAAGGACCTGGGATTGGTCAATGGCATTGCCGAAAAAATTGGCGTGCCGCTCGAATTGGGCAGCATGGCGCAGCAAATTTTCCGACGCGCGCGCGGCCTGTATGGCAGCCAGGCCCAATCACCCGAAGTGGTGCGCATGATCGAAGCTGCTTGCGGCCTGGAACTGCGCGCGCCCGGCTACCCGACCGAGCTGGTGGCTGAATAAAGACGTTGGCAACCCGTCGATTCCAAGGAAATCCCCATGTCTCACGCCCCTACCCACCAGGACTGGCTGGACCGCGCTGCCCAGGTCCAAATCGCCACGGGCCTGTTCATCGACGGCCACTATGTGGACGCATTGGCAGGGGAAACCTTTGACTGCATCAACCCCGCCACTGGCGGCGTGCTGGCGCACATGGCCAGGGGTCAAGCGGCTGACATCGACCGCGCCGTGGCCTCGTGCCGCGCCGCCTGGGCCGATGGCCGCTGGGCCCGCCAGGCGCCGCGCGAGCGTGCCCGCGTGCTGCTGAAGTGGGCTGAGCTGGTCGAAACCCACAGCGCAGAATTGGCCTTGCTCGAAAGCCTGGACATGGGCAAGCCGATCTCCGACATGTTCAACATCGACCTGCCCGAAATCCTGAAAACCATTCGCTACTTTGCCGAGTGCATTGACAAGATTGACGGCGCAGTGACGAGCACCGACGCGAGTTCGCTGCACACCATCACCCACGAGCCGCTGGGCGTGGTGGGCGCCATCACGCCTTGGAACTACCCCATGCTGATGGCGGTCTGGAAGCTCGCGCCCATTTTGGCGGCGGGCAACTGCGTGGTGCTCAAACCCGCCGAACAAGCGCCGCTCACTTGCACCCGTCTGGCGCAGCTGTTTGTGGACGCAGGCGGCCCGCCTGGCGTGTTCAATGTGGTCAACGGCATGGGCGCGGAAGCAGGCAAAGCGCTGGCCCTGCACATGGACGTGGAAAAAATCACGTTCACCGGCTCCACCGCCGTGGGCAAGCTGTTGCTGGGCTACGCGGGACAGAGCAATATGAAGCGCATTGCACTGGAGACCGGTGGCAAAAGCCCGCAAATCTTCATGCCCGATCTCTACGACTTTGACGCTGCGGTGGACCGCGCCGTTGGCGGCATTTTTGACAATGCGGGCCAGGTCTGCAACGCGGGCTCGCGCCTGCTGGTGCACCGCTCGCTGCACGACCGTTTTGTGGAGCGCTTTATTCAGCGTACTGCCGCTCTGTACTGCCCCGGCGACCCGCTGGACCCGGCCACCACCATGGGCCCGCTGGTGAGCCAGGCCCAGCGCAGCAATGTGAATACGCGCATTGCCCGCGCGCTGGAGCAAGGCGCCACCCAGGTACTGCCCCCATTGGGTGGGGGCCTGAACGCCGCAGGTGCTTACGTAGCCCCCACCTTGTTCACGCAGGTGCGCCAGGACATGTCTATCGTGCAGGAAGAAACCTTCGGGCCGGTGGCATCGGTGCAGGCCTTCGACACGGCCGAAGAAGCCATCGCCCTGGCCAACGACTCGGTCTATGGACTGGCCGCCAGCGTCTGGACCTCGGACCTGCAAACCGCCCACCGCATGAGCGCCGCGCTGCAAGCCGGTGTGATTTGGGTGAACTGCTTTGGCGACGGCGACATGACCCAGCCCTTTGGCGGCTAC
>CAIYRQ010000184.1 GCA_903928635.1 uncultured beta proteobacterium
AAGTTGCCATCGACGCCAGCGAGGGGGAGGGCGAATGAGCGATAGCCAGGCCCTGCAGCCCGCACAGCTGGACCTGTGGGGCAGCCGCCTGATCGAGGCCAGCGCCGGCACCGGCAAAACCTGGACGATTGCCGCGCTCTACCTGCGCCTGGTGCTGGGCCATGGCGGGGCACACGCATTCACCCGCGCACTGCGGCCCTCCGAAATTTTGGTGATGACCTTTACCCGGGCGTCCACGCGGGAGCTGTCCGATCGCATTCGGGCGCGCCTGTTGCAAGCGGCACGTTGTTTCCGCGGTGATACCGAAGAAAATTACGACGCGTTCCTCACGACGCTGCTGGCTGACTATCCGCCAGGCGAGGCGCGCACGCACGCGGCATGGCTCCTGGACATCGCGGCGCAAAGCATGGACGAGGCCGCCATCTTCACGATTGACGCCTGGTGCCAGCGCATGTTGCGTGAACACGCTTTTGACAGCGGCAGTCTGTTTGACGAAACCCTGGTGGCCGACGAAGTTGCGCTGCGCACCGAAGCCGCGCACGACTACTGGCGCCAGAGCTGCTATCCCTTGCCCGAAGCGGCGCTCACGCAGGTGCTGACCGTGTGGCGCGATGTGGATGCGCTGCTGGCCGACATGCGCGATTTGCTCCCCCAAGCTACACCCGAGGCGGACACCGCAAAGACACTCGCGCAGGTGCTGGCAGAGGCGGTTGCGGCGCGCGCGCAAGCTTTGGAGCAACTGCGACAAGGTTGGACCGAACGCGCGCAAGCCATGCTCGATTGGGTGGAGGGGCAAACCACGGGCTTCAAGAAAGACTGGGACGGCCGCCGCCTGAGCGCAAGGTTCTATATGCCTTGGTTCAAAACGCTCAAGGCCTGGGCCGATGGCAGCTTAGACACCGACGTGCCTGACTTGAAAACAGGCTGGTTTCGGCTCTCGCCCGAAGGGCTGATGGATGCCCGCAAGGCCGACGCACCGCCGCTGGAACTACCCGCCGTGTTTGCCGAATTCGCCACCCTGCAGGACGCCTGCAAAGCGATACCCCCAATAGGTGTGCCGCTGCGTCTGCATGCCACCAGTTGGGTGCGTGCGCGGGTGCTGCAGGGCAAGCGCGCCAGTGGCAGCTTCGGCTTTGCCGATATGCAAGAGCGTTTGCACGCCGCTCTGCACAGCGGCGGCAGCGCCGACAGCGCCGACAACGCACATCCAGACCGGGCCCAGCGCCTGCGCGCGCGCATGCTGCAGCAGTATCCGGTGGCGCTGATCGATGAGTTTCAGGACACATCGCCCCTGCAGTACCAAATCTTTGACCAGCTCTACCAGGTGGAGCGCAACGACCCCGGCAGTGCCGTGCTCTTGATTGGCGACCCCAAGCAGTCGATTTATGGTTTTCGGGGTGCCGACATTCACAGCTACTTGCAAGCCCGCCGCGCCACGGCGGGGCGGCACTACGCGCTGCAAACCAATTTCCGCTCCACCCCTGCGCTGGTGGACGCGGTGAATAGATGTTTTTCCCGCGCGGAGAGTCAGCACATGGCGGGTGCGTTTGGCTACAGAACCACGCACGACGACCCGCTGCCGTTTACTGAAGTGCAGGCGAAAACGCCCGAAATCCATCTGGTACAAGGCGAAGCGGCCCTGCCCGCCCTGACGCTGGTGCATGAATTGGAATTGCACAACGCGTCCGACATGCGTCAGCGTTTTTCGGAACTGTGCGCCACACAAATCGTGGCCTGGCTTAACGCTGCGGATACGGGTTTTGTCGGTGTTGGTGCCAAGGCAGGTGCCGGTTTTCAGCGCCTGCGCGCCGCCGACATTGCGATTTTGGTGCGCACGGGTAGCGAGGCCAGTGCCGTGCGCCAGGCATTGGAGCGCCGGGGTGTGGCCTCGGTTTATTTGTCCGACCGCGACTCGGTGTTTGAAAGCCAGGAGGCGGCCGACCTGGTGCACTGGTTGCGTGCCGTAGCCAACCCGCAAGACGTGCGCTTGGTGCGTGCCGGATTGGCCACCGCCACCTTGGGGCTGAGCCTGGACGCGCTGGCTTGGTTGGCGCACGACGATGAAGCCTTTGACCAACGCAGCGAACAGCTGCGTCAGTTGCGCTCGGTTTGGCGCACCCAGGGCGTGCTGGCCATGCTGCGCCAAACCTTGCACCAGCTGGAGTTGACGGCGCGCTGGCGTGCAGCACCCAACGGCGAGCGGCGGCTCACCAACTTTTTGCATTTGGCAGAACTCTTGCAAACCGCCAGCGTGGACCTGGACGGTGAGCATGCACTGGTGCGTTGGCTGCTCGCACAGCGCGAGGGCAGCAGCCGTGAGGGCGATGCCCATGTGCTCCGCTTGGAGAGCGACGCCGACCTCGTCAAAGTCGTCACCATTCATAAAAGCAAGGGCTTGCAGTACCCGGTGGTGTGCCTGCCCTTTGCGACCAGCTTTCGCGCCAAAGAGCGCAAGAGCACAGGCTTTGTGGATGTGCAAGACGCTGACGGCACGCGCGAGCTGCTGCTGCAATACAGCGACGCGCAATTGGCGCTGGCCGACACCGACCGCTTGCGCGAAGACCTGCGTCTCTTGTACGTGGCACTCACGCGTGCGCAGCACAGCGTGTGGTTGGGTTTTTCGGCGCTCAAGCGGGGCGCCACTGAAAGCTGCACCACGCACCGCAGCGCACTGGGCTACCTGCTCGCCGGTGATGGCGCGGGCGAAGCAAGCGATTGGCGTGAGGTGCTCGAGCGCCTGGCGCAAGACTGCCCCGGCATGGCCTTGCAGGCCGCCCTGGGTGGCAACAGCCGCACGCTGCTGGAGCAGTCCGCACCGCTTGCGCCCCTGCGCGACGCGATGTCCTACAGCGGCCGCTTTGAACGCGATTGGACCGTGGGCAGCTTCTCCCGCATGGCCAAAAACTTGGGTGACAGTGCGCCCTCGCCCCTGTCGCCGATTCAGCAAATCCGACCCGCGGATGACGAAGGCGAGGGCTTGGAGCCGGCACCACGAACCCTGCTGCTTGCAGGCTCCCAGCCCGAAGCACAGACCCACTTCATCGCCCACAGTTTTGTCCGTGGCGCCAAGACGGGCAATTTTTTACATGCCCAGTTGGAGTGGCTCGCAGCGGAGCAATTTGCGCTGGCCGATCAACCCGCGCTGCAAGAGCGGCTGCGCAAGCGCTGCGAGCGCGCAGGCTTTGCCAACCAGGCAGAGGCTCTGGTGGCCTGGTTGACTGAACTGGTGAGCAGCCCACTGCCCGGGCCCGATGCAGCCTTATGCCAGCTGGACACCACGCTTGCAGAGATGGAGTTCTGGCTGGTGGCCCAGCGCTTGGACTCCGGCCGCATCGATGCGCTGTGCCGCCAGCATTTGCTGCCCGGTGTGGCGCGTCCGGCCTTGGCGCAGCAGCAGCTCCAAGGCATGTTGATGGGTTTTGCCGACCTGGTGTTTGAACACCAGGGCCGCTACTGGGTGCTGGATTACAAGTCCAACCACCTCGGGCCCGACGACGCGGCCTACAGCAATAAAGCCCTGCAGGAGTCCATGGCTGAGCACCGCTATGACGTGCAAGCCAGCCTGTATTTGCTGGCCCTGCATCGCCTGTTGCAAGCGCGCTTAGGCGCAGACTACGACCCGGCGCGCCACTTGGGCGGCGCGGTGTACTTGTACTTGCGCGGTATCCGTGGCCCTGAGCGGGGGGTGTGCCTGGTTGCACCCGACATCACGCTGTTGGACGCGTTGGAAGATATGTTGGCCCCGATGCCAGACGCAGCATGAGCACCGACACACACACCGCAAGCATGGTGCTCGACACCTTGCGCCACTGGTCCGATCTGGGCTGGCTGCGCCGGCTCGACAGTGCCATGGCCGCGCTGCTGCTGGAGCTCGATCCGCAGGCCAATCCCGCGTTGCTGGTGAGTGCGGCGTTGCTGGTCCATATGGAAGGCCGGGGCCACACCTGTTTGCCCCTGAAGGTCCTGCCAACCCAGCCCCAGGCGATGCTGGATTGGCCCCCTGACGCGCAACTGCCCGTGCAGCAGCTTTGGCAGACCTTGCCTGCGAGCTTGGAGCAATGGCTGGATGCACTGCGGTCCAGCACCTTGGTGCGTTGTATGGACGTGCATACCGCAGCCCCGCAGACCGAACAGGGCCAGCCCTTGGTGTTGGCAGGCACGGTGGATGCGCCGATGCTGTACTTGCGCCGCTACTGGCTCCAGGAGCAACAGGTCGCGCAGGCCCTGGTGCAGCGCACGGCGGTGCACACGGTGGTGGACGAGGCTGCTGCCCGGCACTGGCTGGACCGGCTGTTTGACCCTGTGCCGGGCACGCCGCCCCCGACGCCTGAGCACGACATGGACTGGCAAAAAATGGCCTGTGCCGTGGCCTTGCGCGCCAAGCTCACCGTCATTACCGGAGGCCCCGGCACCGGAAAAACCTATACCGCCGCCCGCCTGCTGGCGCTGCTCTATGCCACGGCGCCACAGCCTCAGCATTTGCGCGTGGCGCTCGCTGCACCCACAGGCAAAGCGGCTGCGCGGCTGCGCCAGTCGATTGATGGCGCTTTGCAAGAGCTCAACGCGCGCGCGGGTGTGGACCTGGCCGCTTTTTCCCAACGCATGGGGGCCGCACGCACTTTGCATTCGCTCTTGGGCGCGCGCACGCACACGCGGCAGTTCCGTTTTCACGCGGGCAACCCACTGGATGTGGACGTGGTGATCGTGGACGAAGCTTCCATGGTGCACCTGGAAATGATGGCCGCGCTGCTGGCCGCCTTGCCCAGCGGCGCCACGCTGATTTTGTTGGGCGACAAAGACCAACTCGCGTCCGTCGAGGCGGGTGCGGTGCTGGGCGATCTGTGCCGCGGCGTGGGCCAGGCGCAATACGATGCCAACACCGCGCGCTATGCGCAAGCCCTGACCGGCTGCACGCTGCACCCGCAATGGCTGGCACGGCCAAACGCTCCCGCCGACCTGTTGAGCGCGCTGGCCCAGCAAACGGTGATGCTGCGCCATAGCCGGCGGTTTGGCGGGCAGATTGGCCAACTCGCCTTGGCCGTTAACGCGGGTGATGCTGCGCTGGCAACCCAGATCCTGGCCCATGACCCGTCAGGCGCCGTGATGGCCAGCGCGGCCCACCAGGTGCAAGCCGTGGTGCAACTGGCCGTGCAGGGACGCGCAGGCGCACCAACCTGCTACGCCGACTACTTGCGCTTGGTGCAGGCCGGACCAGCAAGCAGCGGCGACGCACAAGCGGCACACACCACCTGGGTTACCTCAGTGCTTCGGGCTTTTGACCGCTTCAGGCTGGTGTGTGCGGTGCACGATGGAGAATGGGGCACGCGCAATCTGAACCTGGCGGTGCAGCAGGCCCTGGCGGACGCGGGATGGATCAAGCCACGCGGCGAATGGTTTGTTGGGCGCCCGGCCATGGTCACGCGCAACGATGCCGAGCTGGGTGTGTTCAATGGCGACGTGGGAATCACCCTGCCTGCGCTGGACCCCAGCGCTGCACTGCGCGTGTACTTTTTGGACGGCGACAGCTTGCGCTCGGTGGCCAGCAGCCGCTTACCGCAGGTAGAAACCGCATTTGCCATGACGGTGCACAAATGCCAGGGTTCGGAGTTCTTGCACACCGCGCTGGTGTTACCGGCTGCGGATGCGCGGGTGCTGACGCGCGAGTTGGTCTACACCGGCATTACCCGCGCGCGGGAAAGCTTTACTTTGCTGCAAGCGCAGCCCGGCGCATTGCAGGCTGCGATTGGTCGCCCGACACAGCGTGCCAGCGGCTTGGCGGTTTAGCCGCCCTGGCGCTTTTATCCGCCTGTCGCGCGTTGCACGCGGGCTTTGAATTCTTCGGCGCCCAGCGCCTTGAGTTCGGTGGCCTGGCTCTCGTTGATCAGTTGGAGTTGCGCCAGCATGCGAACCACATTGTCTCGGGATGGCTCGTGTTCAGCCTGGCCTGCCTTGTCATCGAGGTGTTCGCCGAACAGCGTCACCATGATGGTTTTGCCGACGATGTTCATCAAAATACCAAACAGCACCAATCCGAGCAACATGGTCGCACCACCGATGACCCGGCCCCAGAAGGTGACCGGGTACATGTCGCCGTAGCCGGTGGTGGTCAGTGTCACGATGCACCACCACATGGCGGCGGGGATCGAGGTGAAGAAGCGCTTGTCTTCAGGAATCGCATTGCCGCTGATAGGGTCGACCGGTGAAAACTTGGCGTCGGTGGGCAGCGCGTCTTTGGGTAGGGGTGTGATCAAGAGCTGGGCGTCCAGCGCCGCTTGGCCATGGGCCATGTGCTCAGGCGAGTACAAAGTGCCTTCCATGTAGAACATCAGGGTACTGGAAATCATCATCACCGAGAACAAGGCAATGAAGTAAATCCGCAGATTGGTGACGATGGGGTTGGAAGACACCACCGAATCCGCAATATTCTGCACTGCCATTTTGGCCATCTTCAACACCCGCAGCACCCGCACCACGCGCATCAGTCGCAGTACTTTGCCGCCTTGCAGGGCGGTCAGGTTCAAAATCATCAAGTAGGTTGGAATAATGGATATCAGGTCCACCAGGCCCCAAAAGCTGAAGAAGTACTTGATGCGGTTGGCCGCCAGGAAAAGGTTGGAGAGGTAGTCCACCGTGAAAAAGGCCACCGCCAAGAGTTCTACTGCCCGAAACCAATCTGCATGTTCTGTGGCGTAAGGCTCGACCGTTTCCAAAGCCAGCGTCAGACAGGAAATGAAAATCCAGAAATTGATGACTGCCACCCAACGGGCAAAGGCCTTGCTATGGGGGTCGGTAAACATGGCGCGCCAGACGCTCTGATTCGGGTTGTGCGCATGCGCAGCATTCGCAATGTTCATGGTCTTCAATCCTTATTTGTATGCATACAATAACGGATTTGATATGCAAGTCACTGTGTAATGTGCGCCTGCAATTTTGATCCGCCAGCCAACTTTAGGCTGACATCATAGATTACTGGATCTCTGTGACGCCCACGACGAAATAGTCGGTGTCGCCGAAACAGGAGCTTGGCAGGCCCTTGTGCTGCTCGTATTGAAGGGTGACACGCTTGCCTGCTGCGGCATTGACTTGGGCTGCAACGGCATCGTCGTGCACCGTGAAAAAGAACTTTTCAGGCGCAGCGCCGGGCAAAGCCACCAAGGAAAGCTCCCCCTCCCAGGTTTTGCAAACCCAGCCTTTGTGGGAGACTTTTTGCAAAAATCCGGCCCGTTCGCCCTGTGAATAGCTCCAGTGCAGCGCCAAGTAGACATACAGCGCAAAGGCGGCGCAGGCCCCCAAGGCCACTAAGATAAGGCCGGTGAGGAGTTTTTGAGCGTTGGGCATGGTTCATTCTAAGGGTCACGGATGACAACAGATTTCTATGCGGCAGTGGGTTTGGCCTTGTTGCTGGGCTCACTGATCGGGGTGGAGCGGCAATGGCACCGGCGTCTGGTCGATCTCAAGACCAACGCTTTGGTGAGCCTGGGTGCTTGCTTGTTCATGCTGGTGACCAAAACCGCCGAGGGCTATACCGAACCGGTGCGCATGGCGGCGCAAATTGTGGTGGGTGTAGGGTTTATTGGTGGCGGCTTGCTGTACCGGGACGGTGCGCAAACCAAGGGTATCAACACCGCCGCCACACTGTGGTGCTGTGCGGCCGTGGGGGCCATGTGCGGCATTGGCCGGTGGTCCGAGGCCGCCGGGGCTTCGCTCGTGGTGGTGCTGGCCAACACGGTACTGCGCCAGGTGGCCCAGCTGCTCAACCTGAAAATGGGCGTCAACGACCATTTGAGTGCACTGGTCAATTTCGACCTGACTTGCTTGCCGCAGGACGCCGCTTCTGTGCGCAAAGACGTGGAGCGTTTATTTCGCGAGGCTGAAATTGACATTCGGGCCGTAGGGCAAACGGCGAGCTCCCACGAAGTAACTATCCATGTCCGCGTCTCCCTGGAAAACGGTGACCTGGCCAAACACACCGACGCCTTGCTGGACCGGATGGGTGCGATGAAGGTGACCGGTTTATCCTGGTCACACGCCTAAGCTAAGTCGCAGCGTTGGCCGCGGCACGGGCCGCAAATTCCGCCCGCAACGCCCGCAGTTTTTCGCGGGGGTCTTCCTTGGCGGTGGTTTTGTCCAAGGCCATTTCGGCGATGAAGCGGCTGGGCAGCGCTGCCACCATCTCACGCCCTTTTTTGCGCCGCCGGGTCCAGCTCACCGCCAGGCTGCGCTGCGCGCGGGTGATGCCCACGTACATCAGGCGGCGTTCCTCTTGCAGATGGACCTCGCCCGCTTCTTGGGCACTGGCGGTGCTGGCCGGTGTGGCGTCGGCACCATCGGCTTGTTCGCGCAGCTTGAAGGGCAGCATGCCTTCGGTCACACCCACCAGCATCACGTGCGGCCACTCCAGCCCCTTTGCGGCGTGCAGGGTGGACAGCGTCACCACGTTCTGGTCGTTTTCTCGCTCGCTGATGGTGGAGAGCAACGCGATGGTTTGTGAGACCTCCAGCAGGTTCTTGATTTCCCGTGCGGTGGTCACGCCCGCCGTGTCGTCGATCTGACCGCCGCAGCGCTGCGCCATCCAGTCGCAAAACTCCAGCACATTGGACCATTTGGCGGCGGCGATTTTGTCGCTTTCCTCGCCGTCATGCAGGTGTTTCTCGTACCCAATCTCTTTGAGCCAGTCGGCCAGAAACGCCCGTGCGTCCTCGGCACCCTGGGTGTGCCTGGCGCGAAACTGCAAATCGTTCACATAGCGACCGAACTCGTGCAAGCTGCCCACCGCGCGGCTGGGCAGTACCGCCGCGAGGGAAGACGAAAACAAGGCTTCAAACAGACTGAGCTTGTACTGGCTGGCAAACACACCCAGCGCACCCAGTGTTTGATGGCCAATGCCGCGCTTGGGGTTGGTAATGGCGCGCAGAAAGGCCGGGTCGTCGTCGTTGTTGGCCCACAGGCGGAACCAGGCGCACAAATCGCGAATCTCAGCGCGGTCAAAAAAGCTTTGGCCGCCCGACACCTTGTAAGGAATATTGGCTTTGCGCAGCGCTTTCTCAAACGGCTTGGCCTGGTGGTTGGCGCGGTACAGCACGGCAAAGTCTTTGAACTCGCGGTACTGGGCGCCTGCCTGGGCCAGGGTGCCGTCGACCCGCAGGCTCTGGATACGCGCCACCGCGCGCTCGGCTTCATGCTCTTCGTTGTCGGCGTCGATCACCCGCACCGGTTCGCCTTCGCCCAGGTCGCTCCACAGGTTTTTGGGAAACAGCTTGGGGTTGGGGCCGATCACGTTGTTCGCCGCACGCAAAATTGCCGAGGTGGAGCGGTAGTTTTGCTCCAGCTTCACCACTTTGAGTGTGGGAAAGTCCACCGGCAGCTTTTTGAGGTTGTCCAGCGTGGCCCCGCGCCAGCCGTAGATCGACTGGTCGTCGTCGCCCACGGCGGTAAAGCGCGCCTCGCCGTCCAGGTGCGTGGCGCGGCTGCCATCGGGCTCGCAGCCCACCAGCAGCTTGAGCATCTCGTACTGGGTGGCATTGGTGTCCTGGTATTCATCCACCAGCACATGGCCCATGCGCGACTGCCACTGGGCGCGAACGTCCGCATGTTCGCGCAGCAGCTTGAGCGGCAGGCTGATCAGGTCGTCAAAGTCCACGCTTTGGTAGGCGCTTAAGCGCTCTTCGTAGCGCGCCATCACCACGCTGATGTGGCGTTCGCTGTCGTTTGTGGCCAGCGCTTGTGCCTGGGCGGCGTTCAGGCCGGCGCTTTTCCAGGCGCTGATGGTCCATTGCCAGCCGCGCGCGGTGGCCGCGTCGGTGCTGCCACCGGCGTCTTTGAGGATGCTGGTCACATCGTCGGTGTCCAGAATGCTGAACTGGGGCTTGAGGCCGAGCACCGAACCGTTGGCGCGAAGCATGCGCACACCCAGTGCGTGGAAGGTGCAAATTTGCACCTCAGATGCGGCTTTGCCAATCAGGCCCTTGGCGCGTTCGCGCATTTCGGCCGCCGCTTTGTTGGTAAAGGTGATAGCGGCAATGCGCTGGGGCGCCATGCCCATTTGAATCAGGCGGCCGATTTTGTGGGTGATGACCCGCGTTTTGCCCGACCCCGCACCGGCCAGCACCAGACAGGGCCCGTGCAGGTAGTTGACCGCCTCCTGCTGGGCGAGGTTCATGGTGTTGCGGGGGCTCTCAGACATAAGCCGGGCATCTTAGCCGTCGCGCTTGGGCCAAGGCCCGGCCGCGTTTGCCTGGACAATGGCAGCATGTTCGCCACCCTGTCAGTCACGTTCCCATTTTTTGCATTGGTCTTGTGCGGCTACCTGGCGGCGCGCCGGGGGCTGCTGCCCCTTGCGGCCATTGCGGGGATGAACACTTTTGTGTTGTTTTTTGCGCTGCCTTGCATGCTCTACCGTTTTGGCGCCAGTACGCCGATTGCGCAGTTGCTGGATCCGGTGCTGGCGCTGAGTTACTTGTGTTGCGCGTTGGTGATGGTGGCGTTGGCGGTGTGGGTGACCCGGCGTGGGCGCATAGGCTGGAACGACGCTGCATTTGGCGCGCTGGTGGCGGCATTTCCCAATACCGGTTTCATGGGGGTGCCGCTGCTGGTGGCCTTGTTGGGAGCACAGGCTGCGGGGCCCGCTATTGTCACGATTCTGGTGGACATGGTGGTTACCAGCTCTCTGTGCATTGCGCTTTCCCGTCTGGGGTCGAGGTCAGAGGACCCCTCTCAGAACTCTGCCGCCCAAGCGGCCCAGAACGCACTCAAGGGTGTGGCAAGCAATCCCATGCCATGGGCCATTTTGTCGGGTTCCCTGGCGTCTGCCTATGCATGGCAATTGCCTGGGCCCTTGACCATGACCGTTGGAATGTTGGCTGATTCCGCCTCGCCCGTGGCGCTGTTCACTATCGGTGCGGTCCTGGCGCGTTCCCAAATGCATGCCGTCAGCGGACACGGGCCGGCGGTGCGCTGGTCCGAGGTGGTGCCAGTGGCCGCCATGAAGCTTTTTGTGCACCCCTTGCTGGTGCTGGCATTCGGTTGGGCCGTGATGGCGACCGGTCTGCCCTTGAACAGATTCGCTTGGTACGTGGTGGTGCTGGTGGCCGCCTTGCCCAGCGCCAGCAATGTGGCCATGCTTGCGGAGCGCTTTGGTGCGGACAATGGACGCATTGCGCGGATTATTTTGGTGTCGACATCGGCAGCTTTTCTCACGTTTTCAGGCATGGTGACTTGGTTGCCGCGGCCCTGACTAGATCGCCAGCGGGTCCACGTCAATCGCCCAGCGCAGCAGGCCTTTGCATTCAGGCAGGCTCCGGCTGGCGTGCAGCACGCTGTGCCAGCCGCTCAAAAAGCGCTGCAAGGCTTGGCGCGAGGGGCTCTCTACCAGCATCTGTGCACGCTCCACATTTGCCACCCGGGCAATCGCCATAGGTACCGCGCTGTAGAGCGTGATGTGCTCCAACACCTGGGACCAACCTTCCCATGCCGCCATGTCTTGCAGCGCGCTGTTGCGCGCAGCATGCAAAAAGGCCTGAGCCACCTCCTGGCTGCGTGCTTCGGCGCGCACCAGGGCCTGGTAGCTGAACGGCGGCATTCCTGCCTGTTCGCGCTCTTTTAGCTGGCTGTCGGCAAACGCGGGGTAGTCGTATTGCTTGAGTGCCGCGTACAGCGGATGGGCCGGCTCGAAAGTCTGGATCCAGACCTCGCTGCCTTTGCCCAGCGCCGCGTCGCGCCCCGCGCGTCCGGCGGCCTGCATCAGCAAGCTGAACAAGCGCTCGGGCGCCCGAAAGTCGCTGGAGAACAGGGCGCCGTCCGGGTTGATGGCCGCCACCAGCGTGATACGCCGAAAGTCATGGCCTTTGGCAATCATTTGCGTGCCCACCAGT
>CAIYRQ010000185.1 GCA_903928635.1 uncultured beta proteobacterium
GATTCCGGCAGCCATGCTGTTTGGACTGGGGCGTGTGCCTGGGGTGCTGGCCACCGTGATCTTTGCCATGCCACCGGTGGTGCGGCTGACCAGTTTGGGCATTCGCCAGGTCAACAAAGAGCAGGTCGAGGCCGGCATCACGTTTGGTTGCACGCCCTTGCAGGTGTTGCTCAAGGTGCAAATCCCCGGTGCGCTCCCATCCATCATGGCCGGCATCAACCAGACGATCATGATGGCGCTGTCCATGGTCATCATCGCGTCCATGGTGGGGGCGGGTGGTCTGGGCAATGATGTGCTGGCCAGTATTCAGCGGCTCGACATCGGCCTCGGATTTGAGTCAGGGCTGGCGGTGGTTCTGCTGGCCATCATGCTGGACCGCATTACCGAAACCTTTGGGGTTGCCGCACCAAAGCGCAGTTGGCGTGCCAAGCTGGGCTTGGGTGAGCGCCCGACTGGAGTCGACCCACAGTGAACCGAAGCACCAGCACCCAGTCACTTGTGATGCCGCAGTACCGCTTCCTGTTTCTGACCTTGCCGCAGTACTCCATGATCGCGCTGTCCAGCGCGGTGGAAGCCTTGCGCATGGCCAACCGTGTGGCTAAGAAAGAGGTGTACCAATGGGCTTTGGCCAGCATCGACGGTTCGCCTGTGTCCGCGAGCAATGGCTTGACGATGGCGCCTACGGTGGCGTTGGCCGATGCGGGCGACGCGCAGATTGTGTTTGTGTGTGGCGGCCTGGATATTGAGGCTGCGTGCACCCCTGACGTGCTGGCCGCATTACGGCGGCTGGGGCAGCGCCAGACGGCCTTGGGTTCGCTGTGCACCGGTGGCTATGCATTGGCCAAAGCGGGCTTGCTGGACAAGTACAAAGCTGTGGTGCATTGGGAAAACATGACGGCGCTGGAAGAGAAGTTTCCCAAGGTGATTTTTTCGCGCCAGCTGTTTGCCATTGACCGCGACAGGTACACCTGCTCGGGCGGCGTGGCCCCCTTGGATTTGATGCTCAACATCATCCAAGGTCATCTGGGGCCCCAAGTCGCCCCCATGATTTCGGAACAGTTCATCCTGGACCGCATTCGCAACGACCAGGACCGACAGCACGTGCCGTTGATGGCGCGCGTGGGGTTGTTTCATGAGAATTTAATTGAAGCCGCAGCGTTGATGGAGGCCAACTTGGAAGAGCCTCTGTCGCTGGATGAAATTGCCTCACTGGTGGGTGTATCGCGGCGTCAGATTGAGCGCTTGTTTAAGCGCTATGTGGGCGAAGTGCCCACGAAATATTATCTGGACATGCGCTTGCGCCGGGCCCGCAGCTTGCTGTTGCAAACGGCCATGTCGGTGATGGAAATTGCGGTGGCTTGCGGCTTTCAGTCGCCCCCGCACTTTTCCAAATGCTACCGCGACCTGTTCGGCCACACGCCCAGCGCCGAGCGGCGTAACAGCCGTCTGGCACTGCTGTCGCCGGGCAGCACTTCCGGCGGAACTTAGCGGAAAACCACCGTTCGGCTACCGTTGAGAAACACGCGGCGCTCAATGTGAAAGCGCACGGCGGTGGCCAGCGCACGGCACTCGGAGTCGCGTCCGGCGGCCGCCAGTTTTTCAGGTGTGTAGGTGTGGTCTACCCGTTCTACAAACTGCTCGATGATGGGGCCTTCGTCCAGGTCGGCCGTGACGTAGTGCGCCGTGGCGCCCGTGAGCTTCACGCCGCGTGTGTGGGCCTGGTGGTAGGGCTTGGCACCCTTGAAACCGGGCAGGAAAGAGTGGTGGATATTCATGGCGCGGCCCCGCAAGTTGCGGCACAGGTCGTCTGACAGCACTTGCATGTAGCGCGCCAGAACCACCAGCTCGCTGTTGGTCTCGGACACAATTTCCAGCAGTCGGGCTTCTTGCGCGGCCTTGGTTTCCGGTGTGACGGGCAGATGCACATAGGGAATGCCGTGCGATTCCACCAATGATTTGAGGTCCGGGTGGTTGGACACCACCGTGGTGATGTCCATATTGAGCTCACCCGTTCGCTGGCGGTACAACAAGTCCACCAGGCAGTGGTCAAATTTGGACACCATGATCAGGACGCGGGGCTTTTTTGCGCCGTCGTAAATGGACCAGTCCATTTCTTCTTTGGTCGCAACTTCAGAAAACTGGGTGCGTAGTTCGTCGAGCGATGGGGTGTGGTCTGGATCGCCGTAAAACGTGACCCGCACAAAGAAGCGAGCGCTCAAGATGTCGTCAAACTGCTGCATATCGGTGATGTAGCAGCGGCGCGAGGCCAGAAACCCAGACACCGCAGCGACCGTTCCCAGGCGACTGGCGCAACTGGCGTTCAAGATGTAATGCGGTTTGCCTTCAAGCGCGACGGACATGGTGGGTTTCTCCTGTTGTTTTGGTAGGCGGGACACGCTGAACATGGCCCGTATCAGTGGCTGCAGTCTATGGATTCCGGTTCCATGATGTTATCTGCCCGCGACGGTGATTTCGCCTTCAGCGACGCAAAGGCATGCCAGGGCAGCAATTGTTTGCATTGCATTCACGTGCAATTTGTGTGTCGTATGGTGACAATCCCAAGTCGCTAAACTGTCAGAACGTCAGTCAAGTGACTCGTACATTGAAAACACATTTTCGCGACCCTGGTGAGGGCGCCTGGAACCAACCCTTAGGAGTTAGCCGTGGCAGATGATTTTGACGACTTGGACCTGAATACGCTCAACGACGAAGAGTTGACAGAGCAGGTGCATGACGACTTGTACAACGGTCTGCGCGACGAGGTGATTGAAGCCACCAATATCCTGCTGCAGCGCGGCTGGTCGGCCAGTCGGGTGCTGGACGACGCATTGGTCGAAGGCATGCGCATTGTGGGCGTTGATTTCCGCGACGGCATTCTGTTTGTGCCCGAAGTGCTTTTGGCCGCCAATGCGATGAAGGGTGGCATGGAAATTTTGCGCCCCCTGCTGGCCGAAACCGGTGTGGAGCCCATTGGCAAGATGGTGATCGGTACCGTCAAGGGCGATATCCATGACATCGGCAAGAACCTGGTCGGCATGATGATGGAGGGCGCAGGCTTTGAAGTCATCGACCTCGGCATCAACAACCCGGTGGAAAAATACATTGCCGCGCTGGAAGAGCACAAGCCGGACATCTTGGGCTTGTCGGCCCTGTTGACCACCACCATGCCTTATATGAAGGTCGTGATTGACACGCTCAAAGAAAAAGGCCTGCGCGACGACTACATCGTGCTCGTTGGCGGCGCGCCTCTGAATGAGGAATTCGGCAAAGCCGTGGGTGCAGACGCTTATTGCCGCGACGCCGGTATTGCGGTCGAAACTGCCAAAACCCTGATCGCTGCCCGCCGCGCTGCTGCGGCCTGAAGCGCGCGATTTTCCAGGCCATGAGCGCAGCGGCAAACACCTTGGTGATTGCCTGTGGCGCCTTGGCCAAGGAAATCGTGGCCCTGCGCAAAGCCAACGGCTGGTCGCACATGGACGTGAGCTGCCTGCCTGCCGAGCTGCACAACCGGCCGGAAAAAATTCCGGGCGCCGTGCGCGAAAAAATTCAACACTTTCGCAGCCGTTACGTCAATCTGTTTGTCGCCTACGCAGATTGCGGTACGGGCGGAATGCTCGACACGGTGCTGGAAGAAGAAGGCGTTGAGCGCATTGCAGGCGCGCACTGCTACGAGTTTTACGCCGGTGCCCCCGTTTTTGAAGCCCTGGCGGAACAGGAAATAGGCACTTTTTACCTCACCGACTTTTTGCTGCGGCACTTCGAGCGCTTGGTGATCCATGGCCTGGGCATCGACAAGCATCCGGCACTGTTGCCGGTGTATTTCGGGAACTACAAAAAGTTGGTCTACCTGGCGCAGGTCGAAAGCGACGATGGACGGGCCCTGGGCCAGTGCGCTGCGGATCGGCTGGGTTTGGCGTTTGAGTACCGCGCCACGGGCTATGGCGATCTGCAGACGCATCTGCAGCAAGTGACTGAGAAAGTGATCCAATGGCAAAACTGATTGTGATTTCCTGGCGCGATATACCCGCCCAGGTGGTGGTCAAACGCGGGCGTGAAAGCGGCAAAGTGCAGCTATCGCACCGCTTTCAAGAGGCGGTGGACCGCGCCGCCATGCGCGCGGGCAAGGCCAGCGCCGGGGACTATCTGGCGGACTGGAAGCGCAGCGACCCGGTTGACTGCGGAGACGACATCCAGGCCGAAGCCAACGCGTGCGCTGCGCGGCTGGAGGCCCAGTACTCGGACGACGATTTACAGCGCATCATCCGTGCCCATGGCGTGGATGCCACACTGCCCACGCCCACGGCGCTCTCCGCCGATGAAGTGAGCGTGCCGGAAGCGGAAGGGGGCGCCTGATGTACTCGGTTCGCCGTTGGTCGGTACGCCATGCGCGCGGCCTGGAGTTGTTTTACAGCGGGTTTGAGCGCGTTGTTGTAGCCCTGCATCCGCTGTGGAAAGCCATTGGCTACGAACGCTTGGAAAAGCCCGTCGCCGTCGTGGAAAAAGCGGTCAAAGGTTTTTTGTTCGACTGCCAAATGTGCGGTCAGTGCGCGCTGAGCTCTACCGGCATGTCGTGTTCCATGAATTGCCCCAAGACTTTGCGCAACGGCCCCTGCGGCGGTGTGCGTGCGAATGGGCACTGCGAAGTCAAACCCGAAATGCGATGCGTCTGGGTTGAGGCCTATGACGGAAGCCAGCGCATGGTGGCGGGCAAAGAAGCCATCAAAGTGGTGCAGTTTGCGGTGGACGGTAGGCTCAAAGGCAAATCGTCCTGGCTGAAAGTGGCGCGGGAGAAAAACGCATGAGATTTGA
>CAIYRQ010000186.1 GCA_903928635.1 uncultured beta proteobacterium
CTTGGGCGGCATGGTCCAACAATTCACGCAGGGAAACGAGTGCCATGGGGATTCTCCGGAAGTTTGGTAACTGCTTGGTAACTTTTGACCTTGGGCGAATTTTAGCCGTGGCACTTTCACCCCGCTTACCCCTGTTCGACCGGCACGCCGGTGCCCACGGACCCCTCAGGCGACGCGGCAAATTTTGAGCATATTGGTGCCGCCCGGCGCGCCCATGGGCTCACCGCAGGTGATGGCGTACACGTCGCCCGGGGCAACAATGCCCAGTGCCTTGAGCTGCTGTTCCGCGTCGCGCAAGGCGTTGTCGCGGTCGGCCACTGCGCCCATCAGCAGGGGGCGCACATTGCGGTACAGCGTCATCTTGCGCTGGCTCACCACTTTGGGCGTGATGGCGTAAATCGGCACCTGGATCAGGTGGCGGCTCATCCACAACGCGGTCGATCCGCTGTCGCTCATGGCCACAATGGCTTTGGCACCCATGTGGTGGGCGGTGAACAGCGCACCCATGGCAATGGCCTGGTCAATCCGGGCAAAGGTCTTGCCAATAAAGTCGGCGTCGAGCTTGGAGTCCTCGCCGCTTTCGGCGGCCAGACAAATTTGCGCCATTTCCTTGACGGTTTCCAGCGGGTATTTGCCTGCCGCAGTTTCTGCCGACAGCATGACGGCGTCGGTGCCGTCCAGCACCGCGTTGGCCACGTCGCTCACTTCGGCGCGGGTGGGCACCGGGTTGGTGATCATGGACTCCATCATCTGCGTGGCAGTAATCACCACCTTGTCGTGCTCACGGGCCAGCTTGATCATGCGCTTTTGAAGCGCAGGCACTGCAGCGTTGCCCACTTCGACCGCCAGGTCTCCGCGCGCGACCATGATGCCGTCGCTGGCCAGCAGAATTTCCAAGAGCTTGGGGATGGCCTCGGCGCGCTCGATTTTGGCGATCAGACCCGGCTTGTGGTTGAAGGGCGCTGCGGCCACATTGCACAACTGGCGTGCCATTTCCATGTCGGTGGCGTTTTTGGGAAAGCTCACGGCCACATAGTCCGCCTGAAAACTCATGGCGGTGCGGATGTCGTCCATGTCTTTGGCCGTCAGCGCAGGCGCAGTCAAGCCGCCACCTTGTTTGTTGATGCCTTTGTTGTTGGACAGCTCGCCACCGAGCTTGACGGTGGTGTGCACCTGCTGACCCACCACCGCGTCCACCGTGATCACAATCAAACCGTCATTGAGCAAAAGCACGTCACCGGCCTTCACTTCCTCGGGCAAGGCTTTGTAGTCCAGACCGACAGCGTTGATATCACCGAGCTCAGTGCGCGCTGCGTCGAGCACAAACTTTTGGCCGTGCTCCAAGAACACCTTGCCTTCGGCAAACTTGCCGACGCGAATCTTGGGGCCCTGCAAGTCGGCCATGATGGCCACTTCACGCCCTGCGCGCTGGGCGGCTTCGCGCACCAGGCGAGCGCGGTCGATGTGGTCTTGTGCTTTGCCGTGGCTGAAGTTCAGTCGCACCACGTCCACCCCGGCGCGGATCAGCGCCTCGAGCATCTCCGGATCGCTGGAGGCGGGGCCAAGGGTTGCAACAATTTTGGTGGCGCGACGGGTCATGCGTTTGTCTCCTGAATCTGCTCTTGTAGGGGGAGCGGTCATTCTCACACGCTACACGCGGTGAAAGTTACAACTCTGCGTCAGCCGCCAGCGCGCGCTCAATCACGCCCCCACCCAGGCACACCTCGCCGTCGTACAGCACGGCCGACTGGCCGGGCGTGACGGCCCACTGCGCTTGCGCAAAACGCAGGGCAAATGCCGATAGGGCCTGTGCCGGCGACAAGGCAACAAGCGCACAGGCACTGTCGCTTTGGCGGTACCGGGTTTTGGCCGCGAGATGGGGGCTGGCTGCGGGTACATGGCCGGCCACCCAGCTGGCGTCCAAAGCGCTCAGCGTGTGCGACAGCAGCCACGGATGGTCATGCCCTTGCACTACCCACAAGGTGTTGGTCTGCAAGTCCTTGCGCGCGACAAACCAGGGTGCGTGTTCTCCCCCACCCTTTTGTGCACCGCGCGCCTTGAGGCCGCCAATGCCCAAGCCCTGGCGCTGTCCCAGGGTGTAAAAGGACAGGCCCACATGCTGGCCGATAGTTTGGCCCTTGGGATTCTTGATGGGGCCGGGCTCCATGGCGATGTAGCGGTTCAAAAACTCGCGGAAGGGCCTCTCGCCAATAAAGCAAATGCCGGTCGAGTCTTTTTTCTTGGCATTGGGCAGGCCAATCTCATCGGCAATGCGGCGCACCTCGGTCTTGTGCAGCTCACCCACCGGGAACAAGGTCTTGGACAACTGCGCCTGGTTCAAGCGGTGCAAAAAGTAACTTTGGTCTTTGGCCGGGTCC
>CAIYRQ010000187.1 GCA_903928635.1 uncultured beta proteobacterium
ACGTTTTCGCCGCACCAGGACCTGATCAGCGAACGGCTGGCCACACTGTGGCGCATCAGCCAGCGCGACCAGGAGCAAGGAGCGGACGTGGTACTCATGCCCGCCACCACCGCGCTGTACCGGCTGGCGCCACCTTCGTTTTTGGCGGCCTACACCTTCGAGTTCAAGGTGCGGCAAAAGCTCAACGAAGCCAAGCTCAAGGCGCAACTCACGCTGGCGGGCTACAGCCACGTGACCCAGGTGGTCAGCCCCGGGGAATATGCGGTGCGCGGCGGCTTGATTGACTTGTTCCCCATGGGCTCGCTGGTGCCGTTTCGGGTGGATTTGTTTGACGACGAGATCGACAGTATTCGTACCTTTGACCCCGACAGCCAGCGCAGCCTCTACCCTGTGCCCGACGTGCGCTTGCTGCCCGGACGCGAGTTCCCCATGGACGAGGCCGCGCGCGCCAAGTTTCGCAACCGCTGGCGTGAGCTGCTGGAAGGCGACCCGACCAAGAGCCGCATCTACAAAGACATGGGCGCAGGCGTGGCCACTGCGGGCATTGAGTACTACTTGCCGCTGTTCTTCGACGACACCGCCACCGTGTTTGACTACCTGGGCCCGCAGGCCACCGTGGTGTTGCATGGCGACTTGGAGCCGAGCTTTCAGCGTTTTTGGCAAGACACCAAAGACCGTTACCGCCTGGTGCAAGGCGACCCGGAGCGCCCGGTGCTGCCGCCCGAAGCCTTGTTCCTGAGCATTGAGCAGTTTTACGCCGCAGGTCGTGACTACGCCCAACTCGCGCTGCGCCCCATTGCCACTGAGCCGGGCGCACCCAGCGCCTATGCCGAGTTTGACGCCATGCCGCTGGTGGCCGCCGTGCGCGGTGTGGAAGACCCGCTGTTGCAGCTCAAGTCGCACCTGGCCAACACGGCGCACCGCGTGCTGGTGCTGGCCGAAAGCCAGGGCCGGCAAACCAGCCTGTTGGACTTTTTGGGCGCAAGCCACTTGCGTGCTCCGGCCTTTGACAGCCTGGCCGAGTTTTTGGCGAGCAGCGAGCCGCTGGGTATTGCCACGGCGGCGCTCAACGTGGGTTTCCGCTGGCTGGAGCACGGCATTGACCTGGTCACCGAGACCGAATTGTTTGCCGCAGGCCCCACCACCCGGCGACGTAAGAAACAAGAGCAGGTGAGCGATGTCGAGGCGCTGATCAAAGACCTGAGCGAGCTCAAGATCGGCGACCCGGTGGTGCACTCGGCGCATGGCATTGGCCGCTACACCGGCCTGGTGCATTTGGACCTGGGCAATAAAAACGCCCAAGGCGAGCCGGAACTGCAGGAGTTTTTGCACCTGCAATATGCCGACCAGGCCACGCTGTATGTGCCCGTGAGCCAGTTGCAGCTCATCAGCCGCTACACCGGCGTGAGTGCGGATGAAGCGCCCCTGCACCGTTTGGGCTCGGGCCAATGGGAAAAAGCCAAGCGCCGCGCCGCGGAACAGGTGCGCGATGCCGCCGCCGAGCTGCTCAATATCTACGCCCGCCGTGCCGCACGCGAGGGCCATGCCTTCCGCTATTCGCCCACCGACTACGAAACCTTTGCCAACGACTTTGGCTTTGAAGAAACACCGGACCAAAAAGCCGCCATTCACGCGGTGATCCAGGACATGATCAGCCCGCGCCCCATGGACCGGCTGGTATGCGGCGACGTGGGCTTTGGCAAAACCGAAGTGGCCTTGCGCGCCGCATTTATTGCGATTACCGGTGGCAAGCAAGTGGCACTGCTGGCACCCACCACGCTGTTGGCGGAGCAGCACTACCAAACCCTGGTGGACCGATTCGGCAAATGGCCGGTCAAGGTGGCGGAGATGAGCCGCTTTCGCTCCGGCAAAGAAATCACCGCGGCACTCAAGGGCGTGGCGGACGGCACGATTGACATCGTGGTGGGCACCCACAAGCTGCTGAGCCAGGACACGCATTTCAAAAATCTGGGGCTCTTGATCATTGACGAAGAGCACCGCTTTGGCGTACGGCACAAAGAGGCCATGAAGGCGCTGCGCGCCGAGGTGGATGTGCTGACGCTCACTGCCACCCCTATACCGCGCACTCTGGGCATGGCGCTTGAAGGCTTGCGTGACCTGAGCGTGATTGCCACTGCGCCACAGCGACGCCTGGCGATCAAGACCTTTGTGCGCACCGAGGGCAATGGCGTGATCCGCGAGGCGGTGCTGCGCGAACTCAAGCGCGGCGGCCAGGTCTACTTTTTGCACAACGAGGTGGAGACGATTGAGAACCGGCGCGCCAAGCTTGAAGAGCTGCTGCCCGAGGCACGCATTGCGGTGGCCCATGGGCAGATGCCCGAGCGGCAGCTGGAAAGTGTGATGCGCGACTTTATTGCCCAGCGCTACAACCTGCTCTTGTGTTCCACCATCATTGAAACCGGCATTGATGTGCCGAGTGCCAACACCATCGTCATGAGCCGCGCGGACAAGTTTGGACTGGCCCAGCTGCACCAATTGCGCGGCCGCGTGGGGCGCAGCCACCACCAGGCCTATGCCTACCTGATGGTGCCCGACCTCGAAGGCCTGACCAAGCAAGCGCAGCAGCGTCTGGACGCGATTCAACAAATGGAAGAACTCGGCAGTGGCTTTTATTTGGCCATGCACGACCTCGAGATTCGCGGTGCGGGCGAAGTGCTGGGCGAAAACCAAAGTGGCAATATGCTGGAAGTGGGCTTTCAGCTCTACAACGAAATGTTGTCAGAAGCCGTGCGTTGCCTCAAAGCCGGCATCGAGCCTGATTTGCTCAGCCCGCTCAACGTCACCACCGAAATCAACCTGCACGCACCTGCCCTTCTGCCGGACGACTTTTGCGGCGATGTGCATTTGCGTCTGTCCTTCTACAAAAAGTTTGCGACGGCCAAGAATGCCGAGCAAATCGACACCTTGTTAGAAGAAATTGTGGACCGTTTCGGCAAGCTGCCGCCGCAGGCGCAAACTCTGGTAGACGTGCACCGCTTGCGTGTCATCGCCAAGCCCTATGGCGTGGTGAAAGTCGATGCAGCGCCTGGCGTGATCAGCATCACCTTCAAAAAAAATGCGCCGATTGACCCGATGAAAATCATTGGCCTGATCCAGAAAAACAAACACATCAAGCTCGTGGGCAACGAAAAGCTGCGTATCGAACGTGAACTCCCCGAAGTCAAAGACCGCACGCAGATGGTGCGCGACATCCTGCGCAGCTTGGGGCAACCGGTGGCCGAAGTTGCGGCAGGCTGAACAACGTCATATCGTCAAAGGAAATAACCATGCCCACTACCGGAACCAGCCTCGTCCTCCAAGGCTTCACTCCCCCTTTGCGCCTGCGCGATTTCAAGCTGATCGCGTTTGACATGGACTCCACGCTGATCAACATCGAATGCGTGGACGAGATTGCCGATGCCGCCGGGCGCAAGGCGGAGGTGGCGGCCATTACCGAAGCCGCCATGCGCGGCGAGATTGCCGATTACAAAGATAGCCTGCGCCAGCGGGTGCAATTGCTTGCAGGGGTGACGGTGGGCCACATGCAGCAGGTGCTGGACCAGCGGCTGCAGCTCAACCCCGGTGCCGCCACGCTGGTGCAAACCTGCCAAAACGCGGGCCTGAAAACGCTGCTGGTGAGCGGCGGTTTCACGTTTTTTACCGACGCGGTGCGCGACCGACTGCGCATTGACTGGACACGGTCCAACGTGCTGGAGGTAGCGAACGGCGTGCTGACCGGACGGATGGTGGACCAGGACTGGGGCGATATTTGCGACGGTGCCGAGAAACGCACCATGCTGCTGCAAACCTGCGAGCGCATGGGCATTGACCCGGCGCAGGCCATTGCCATGGGCGACGGCGCCAATGATTTGCCGATGATGGGTGCAGCGGGCCTGTCGGTGGCCTACCACGCCAAGCCGGCCGTGCGCGCGCAGGCCATGGTGTCGATCAACGAAGGCGGTTTGGACCGGCTGCTTGAGGTGGTGGTCTAAACCGCCAACACCTCAGAGCGGCCCGCCTCCACCGCAAAAGTAGCCAGGGTCTGGACCCCGCTGTCTTGGCGCGTGACGTCGTCCAGTGCCCGCAGCCGAACCTGCAAGGCACCGGGCGTGAAGTCGGCCAATCCATAGCCCCGGTACTGCGCATTGGCAAACACAAAGTGCGGGTTCTCTTGCAAGAGCGCCGCGCTCGAATCCGCCTTGCCGGAACGCGAGGTGATGCTGGTACCGCAAAACTCCACGCCCACTTTGGCGCTGTCGGGCCGGGCGTAGTCGGCCAGCACATGGCCTACCCAGTTTTCATGCACGTCGCCGCCCAGTACCACCGGGTTGGCCACGCCGGGCTGCTGCAAGGCGCGGGTCAAACGTCCACGCGCTGCGTGGTAGCCGTCCCAGCCGTCATTCCAGAACTTTTGCGCCGGGCCTATGGCAAAGTCGCGCGGCCCCAGCAAAGATTGTTGGCCCAGCACGTTCCACTTGGCACCGGCGGAGCCCGCAGCGGCCAAAGCGGTGGCAAGCCACTTTTCCTGTGGCGTACCCAACAGGCTGCGACCGGGTTCGTTCCATGCCGCGCAGGTTTCGGGCCGCACGATGGACGAGCCGGTTTTGCCCTCCGGGTTGCAAGCCTGCGGGTCTTTGTACTGGCGTGCGTCCAGCAAATACAAGTGCGCCAACTTGCCGAAACGGAGCTGGCCATACAGCCGCATTTCAGCGCCCGTTGCCAGGCCACCGAGGGCTTGCGTCAGCACACTGGCACGCAAGGGCATGTTCTCGTAATAGGCCTGGTAGGCGGCGGCGCGGCGCGCGGCAAAGTCGAGCGCACCGACCTGCCCGTCACCCGCTTGAAGACCGGCATAGTCGTTTTGCACTTCGTGGTCATCCCAGGTCATGATCCACGGGCAGGCCGCGTGCATGGCTTGCAGGTCGGGGTCGCTTTTGTAGAGCGCGTAGCGGGTACGGTAGTCGTCCAAAGTCAGCACCCAGCCACCACCCGGCTTGCGCAGCTTGCTGCCGGTGCCGGGGTATTCGTAAATGTAGTCGCCCAAAAAGAGCACAAAGTCGGGCTGGTCTGCGCGCATGTGGCGCCAGGCGCTGAAGTAGCCGTCCTCCCATTTTTGACACGAGGCATAGGCAAGCCGCACATGCGCGGTGTCGCTGCCCGCGCTTGGCAGGGTGTGGGTTTGGCCGGTGGGGCTGACAGCGTCGCCCAGCACAAACCGGTAGTGGTAGCCGCGCGCGGGCTCCAAACCGCCCAGGTCCACGTGCACTGACCACCCGAAGGCCGCACTGGCCAGGCTTTGCCCGCGTTGCACCACCCGCGCGAACTGTGCGTCGTGCGCCAGCTCCCACCCCACGGCCACCGTGCCGTCCGGCGCGGGGCGAATGGCGCGCGGGTCTAAACGGGTCCACAGCACCACACCGTCGGCCGTCGGCGAGCCGCTGGCCACGCCGCAGTAAAAAGGGTCTTGGCTGAGGCGCGTTTGGCTCCAGGCATGGGTCGGCAACCAATACGCCGCACCGGTCGAACTGGCCCAGCGCAGGAGTTGCCGACGGTCGAGTCCCATTAACTGCGACCCAGCAAGCGCGCGCGCCAGGCTTGAAAGTCAAACCACAAAGGCCGCACAACCAGCATCACCAAAATCAGCGCCAGCACCACCGTGGCGCTGTAGCCCACGGCTTTAAAGCCCCAGGCACCGCTAAGCGCGCCGAGGATAAAACTCAGCAAGAGTTTGAGGTGATTGCCGATCTTGGTGCGGTTGGCACGCACCTTGGGCGCATCCGGAAAGCTGCGGTTCACATAAAACAAATTGCCCAACTCAATGCCCAGGTCGGTCACCAGGCCGGTGATGTGGGTGGTGCGAATTTCGGCGTTGGAGCGCTTGGTGATGACCGCGTTTTGCAAGCCCATGATGAAGCACAGCAGCACCACGGTGTAAGGCACCAGGGCCATGCTGTGGGCGTCAATCGCAGCGCCGAAAATGCCGAACACCAGCAACAAAATTGCTTCCACCAGCAGCGGGCGGCTGTAGGCGCTGCGCAAATTGCGCCGCAGCGCCCAGCGCACCATCAGCGCAGTCGTCATGGCGCCGCCTATAAATGCCAGCAGCGACCACAACCCGATCCACACCAGCAACCAACTCCCCAGCACCGCGTTGTCGGCCATGGACGAGACCACGCCACTCATGTGCGAGGTGTACATGCCCACCGCCAAAAACCCGCCGGCATTGATGGCCCCGGCCACAAAACACAGGACCGCGCCCAGCTCGACGTGCGACAAGGCCTCGGCCTCGATGGCCGCCTCGGCAGACGGGGACGCGGCGTCGATCACAAAGCGGCACCCAATCGGGCGATGCCCTCTTCGATCTTGGCCACGTCCGCGGTGGCAAAGCTCAGGCGCAGCGTGGCGGTGTCGGCGTCATGGGCATAAAACGGCGCACCGGGCACAAAGGCCACCAGCTGGTCAATGGCGCGCTTGGCAAAGTCGGCGGCGTTGACCGGGCCACCGGTGGCACCGGTCAGGCGCGCCCAGAAAAACATGCCACCTTCGGGCGCATTGAAGGCGATTGCCGCGCCTAGCGTGCGCTGCAGACTGGCCGCCATCACACGGGCGCGCTCTGCATAGGTACTGCGCACCACGCCCAACGCGGCGTCCAGGCGCCCCAGGGTCAGGTAATGGGCGCCAATGGCTTGGGTCAAGTTGCTGGTGTGGGCGTCACTGAACTGCTTGCACATGGTGGCGCGGGCCAGCAATTCGGGTGGCGCAATCATCCAGCCCACGCGCAAGCCGGGGCTCAAGATTTTGCTCAGGCTGCCGCAGTGCACCAGGTAGTCGCGGCTGCCGGGCACGCGGTTGCTAAGGGCCAGCAGGCTGGGTGGCGGCGCCTGGTCAAAGTACAGCTCGCCGTAGGGATCGTCCTCGACGATCAGGGTCCGGGTGCGCGCGGCGAGCTCCAGCACGCGCAGGCGGCGCGCCAAACTCAGGGTGGCGCCGCTGGGGTTGCCAAAGGTCGGGATCAGATAGACCAGCTTGGGCTTGTGTTCGGCTATCAGTTGCTCCAAGCGGTCCACGTCCACGCCGTGTGCGTCAATAGGGGCGCCAATCAAATGTGCGCCATACAAACGGAAGCATTGGATGGTGGCCAGAAACGTAGGTGCTTCCACAATCACTTTGTCACCAGGCGAGATCATGGTCTTGCCAATCAGGTCCAGCGCCTGCTGGCTTCCGGTGGTCACGATCAGGCCCTCGGGCGCGACCGTGGCGCCCTTGCCCGCCATGAAGTGGCTGATTTGCTCGCGCAGAGGGCCCCAGCCTTCTGTGGCGCCGTATTGCAGCACCGGGCCCGGATTGTTCGACAACACCGCGTCAGCCGCGACTTGCAAGCCCTCCACATCAAACAGCGCGGGATCAGGAAAGCCCCCTGCAAAGCTGATGATGCCGGGCTTGCCCAGCAGCTTGAACAGCTCACGGATGGCGGAGGTTTCAACGTTTTGCAGACGGTCGGCAAATTGCAAGGGCATGGTGTATCTTTCTCGGTGGCACTGGCGCTATTGTCGCCCCATCCACAGCCTCACCTGCCACCTCCATTCCGGGCCCACTCTATGAACGCCAGCCAGATCGACACCTTTTTTGCCACCTTGCAAGCGGCCAACCCGCACCCGCAAACCGAGCTGCACTATGCCAGCGTGTTTGAGCTCCTGGCGGCCGTATTGCTTTCAGCCCAGGCCACCGACGTGGGCGTGAACAAAGCCACGCGCGGCCTGTTTGCGGTGGCCAACACGCCGCAAAAAATCATCCAGCTGGGTTTGGCGGGCTTGGAGGCGCAGATCAAAACCATAGGCCTGTACCGCAGCAAAGCGCGCCACCTGCTGGAGACCTGCCACATCCTGGTGGAGCAGCATGGCGGCGCGGTGCCGCGCACCCGCGAAGCGCTGGAGGCGCTGCCCGGTGTGGGTCGAAAAACCGCCAATGTGGTGCTCAATGTGGCTTTCGGCGAGCCCACCATGGCGGTAGACACCCATTTGTTTCGCCTGGGCAACCGCACGGGCTTGGCGCCCGGCAAGACGCCCTTGGCGGTCGAGCTCAAGCTGCTCAAGCGCATCCCGTCCAAGTACCTGGTGGACGCCCACCACTGGCTCATCTTGCACGGCCGCTATGTGTGCCAGGCCCGCAAGCCCCAGTGCCCTAAGTGCGCGGTGGCGCAGGTGTGTGGGTTCAAGGGAAAAACGACGTCTAAATAAGCGTCACAGCGCTCACACCGCTGCGCCGCCACGGCCAGCCCCCTGGGCAAAAAGGGTGGCTCCGGCGCTGAACTCGCCACTGGCCAACGTGGTTTGGCCATGGGCGAACTCGTTGCGCAGGGCAGCGTCCAGATTCAAACCACCTTGCTCATAGGCACTCAGCCGGTCGTGGCGCATGCAGGTTTGGGGCAAATCTGCCAGCTGCTGCGCCAGTGCCATGGCGGCCTGCAAACACTGCCCGTCCTCCACCACACGGTTCGCAAGGCCCATGGCCAGGGCCTCTTCCGCGTCCACCGCCCGGCCCGTCAATATCAAGTCCAGCGCACGCGACAGACCTATCAGGCGCGGCAGGCGCACTGTGCCGCCGTCGATCAAGGGCACGCCAAAGCGCCGGCAAAACACACCCATCACCGCCGAGCGTTCCACCACGCGCAGATCGCACCACAGCGCCAGCTCCAAGCCGCCTGCCACCGCATGGCCGCTGATGGCAGCCACCACCGGTTTGGACAGCAACATGCGCGACGGACCCATGGGCCCATCGCCTTCGGGCTCCAAGCGGTTGCGACGGTTCACGTCGTTCATGGCTTTGAGGTCGGCGCCCGCGCAAAAAGTTCCGTGCGCGCCATGCAGCACTGCCACATGGGCGCTGGCATCGGCGTCAAAAGCGCGAAACGCATCGGCCAAGGCCTGCGCCGTGGCACCGTCCACCGCATTGCGGGCCTGTTGGCGGTTGATAGACACCACGGTCACTTGGCCGTGGCGCGAAACGATCACTGGACTGTCTGACATAGCGGGCCTCCTGGGCCGCAGTATGGCAGTGCGGGCTTCAGGTCAGCGCGGGGTCCAGGCCCATTTGGTCGATCTTTTTGAAATGCTTGCGCGCCAGGGCCACGATTTGCGCCTCCGTGGGGTGGTCGCTGACAACACTCCCTGAGATAGCCGCAGCGACCTGTGCGCTATGGCTTTTGCACCAGACGGCAAACTCTTCGCGCGCCGAGCCGGGGCCGGTGAGCAGCACTTCATGCACGCCTGCCAATGCAGTGGCGATATCGGCAAACAAGCCTTTGGTGTCGTGCGGTTTGCCCTGGTGCTTGTGGTGACTGCGCGAGTGGATGCGCTGCGACTGCATGCGCTCGCGGTCGAACATCATGACGTGGGCTTCCTGGTGGTCCAACCAAACCACCGCGTGAAATGTAGACATAGGAACTTTCTTAAACGTGAGAAGAGGGTGTGGAGTGCTCGGCCTTTTCCTGGCAGCCCACGCAGCGACCGGCCTGTGGCAGCGCATGCAAGCGCTCGGTGGCTATTTCCATGCCACAGTCAATGCAGATGCCGTAGACGCCTTGGTCCAGGCGCTTCAAGGCTTGATCGATCTGGTCCAGCTCAGCGGTTTCGTGTTCGTTGATTGCGAACTCTAAGTCCCGTGCGCTGGCGACCTGGGCAGGCGAATCCTCAGGCCTGTCGAAGTGCTCTTGCGCCACCTCGGCACGCCCGCGCACGCCTCCACGTTGCGCTTCTATTTGCGCCAGCAGGGCTGCGCGTTGGGACAGCAAACGTTGGCGGTGGCCGGCATTCAAGCTGGTATCGGTCATAGCTACTCCTTGCTTGTTTTCGCCCCATGCTAGGCCGAAGGCAGAGGCAGAACTAGATCTGGATCAAGTCGGGCGCAATCAATTTGTCGAGTGTCGTCTACCTATGCAAAAAATTGCGACACTTGAAATTCAATCGGCTAAGGCACTGCGCCGCATACCCACCCAATGATTGGACCCTCCCATGAGCGAATCTCTTGTCAATGTGAGTCTGCAACAAAAGCAGAATTACCAGTTTGAAGTCATCTTTGGCGGCCAAGTGCCTGTATTGCTGGCAGACGAGCCCGCGCCCATGGGCGCCGGCCTGGGACCGTCGCCAGTACAGTTGCTGGCCGCGGCGGTGGGTAATTGC
>CAIYRQ010000188.1 GCA_903928635.1 uncultured beta proteobacterium
GACCGAGCGCCTGATGGAGCTGCTGCACACAGAGTCCCCCATACGCTCGCCCGACCAGCCACTGCGCCTGCCTCTGCCCCAGGCCGGTAGCAGCGTGCGGTTTGAAGCGCTGGAGTTTCATTACCCCTCGCGCCCTTTGCAACGGGCTTTGTCAGGTTTCTCGCTGGACGTGCAGCCCGGCCAAACCGTGGCAATCGTGGGACCGAGCGGCGCGGGCAAGAGCACCGTGTTTCAGCTGTTGCTGCGCTTTTACGACCCGCAGACGGGGCGAATCGTGCTCGATGGCGTGGCCACACAGGACCTGACGCTGGCCGACCTGCGCCAGCGCATCGGCATCGTGCCGCAAGACGCGGTCATTTTTTCGACCAGCGCCCTGGAGAACATCCGCTACGGCCGTCCGGACGCGACCGATGCCGAAGTGCAACAAGCGGCCGAGGCGGCGTTTGCCCATGAATTCATCACCGCGCTGCCGGATGGCTACAAAACCTTCCTGGGCGAACGCGGTTTGCGCCTGTCGGGCGGGCAGCGCCAGCGCATTGCAATTGCGCGCGCCATGCTCAAGAACCCGCCCCTGCTGCTGCTGGACGAAGCCACCAGCGCACTGGACGCCGAGAGCGAGCGCATGGTGCAAGCCGCGCTGGAGTCGGCCATGCGCAACCGCACCACGCTGGTCATCGCCCACCGCCTGGCCACAGTGCAAAAAGCCGACCTGATCGTGGTGCTGGACCATGGACAACTGGTGGAACAAGGCACGCACGCTGAGCTGGTGGCGCGCGGCGGGGTCTATGCCGATCTGGCCGCCCTGCAGTTCACCGCCTGAGATCCGGCGAGGGGCAACCCGCTGCAGCAAACGCTTCAAATATACGAAAAACATATATAGAACCTACTAAACAGTAGTTTTAGTTTTAACAAAAGCAGCCCAGAATTCATCCATCGCCCCCATGCGTGGGGTTTTTTTGGAGTCTTTCTGTGTCCTCGACCCCTGTTTTTTCCCCGGCGCTGCGCCGCAATTTCATCAAGCTGGCCGCTGTTGGTGCGCTGGTCGCCGTCACCTTCGGCGCCTCGGCCCAAGCACCTGCGACCTTGCTGAACGTGTCTTACGACCCCACGCGCGAGCTGTATGTGGAGTTCAACGCCGCTTTCACCAAATACTGGAAATCCAAGACTGGCCAGGACGTGACCATCAAGCAAAGCCATGGCGGCTCAGGCAAGCAAGCCCGCTCCATCATTGACGGGCTGGATGCCGACGTAGCCACCCTGGCGCTGGCGGGCGACACCGACGCCATCGTCAAAAACGGCGGCTGGATTGCCAAAGACTGGCAAAAGCGCCTGCCGCACAACGCGTCGCCCTACACCTCCACCATCGTGCTGGCGGTGCGCCAAGGCAATCCCAAGAACATCAAAGACTGGGACGACCTGATCCGCCCGGACGTCAAAGTCATCACGCCCAACCCCAAGACCTCGGGCGGGGCCCGTTGGAACTACCTGGCCGCGTGGGAATTTGCCAAGCGCAAATACGGCAGCGACGCCAAAGCCAAAGAATTCGTCGCCAAGCTCTACGGCAATGTGCCAATTTTGGACACCGGCGCACGCGGCTCCACCATCACCTTCGCCCAGCGCGGCCAGGGCGACGTGCTGATTGCCTGGGAGAACGAAGCCTTTTTGCTGGGAAAAGAATTTGGCTCCAAGTTTGATGTCGTGGCCCCGGCCCTGAGCATCCTGGCGGAACCCGCCGTGGCGGTGGTGGACAAGAACGTGGACAAAAAAGGCACCCGCGCCGTGGCCGAGGAGTACCTGAAGTACCTTTACACCGAAGAGGGCCAGGACATCATTGGCAAAAACTTCTACCGCCCTGCCGTGTCGGACAAAGCCCGCGCCAAATACGCCAGCCAGTTCCCCAGAATCAAGCTGTTCACCATTGACGAGGCTTTTGGCGGCTGGGAAAAGGCGGACAAAGAGCACTTTGCCGACGGCGCAAGCTTTGACCAGATTTACACCAAGAAGTAAATCTTGGCCCGATGAGCGGGCTTCAGTTTAGATCGCAAAGAGTATTTGCAAACTACAAACAATTCCTTGTTGATCTTTAGAAGCTCACCCAGAATACGCCCTCTGCGCGATTCGCGCGTCTTCGGGTACTTTGCAACCATGATTCAACTGAAACAAAAAACCACTCTGGCGCTGGCTGCTTTGGCGCTGAGTGCCAGCGGCTTGGCATCGGCCCAGACCAGCTTGCTCAATGCTTCTTACGACGTGTCGCGTGAGTTTTACAAAGACGTTAACGCGGCCTTTATCGCCAGTTACAAAAAATCCACTGGCAAAGACATCAAGATCGACCAGTCGCATGGCGGCTCCAGCGCCCAGGCACGGGCGGTGAACGACGGCCTGGACGCTGATGTGGTGACCATGAACACCACCACCGACGTGGACTTCCTGGCCAGCACCGGTGTGGTGGCCAAGGACTGGACACAGAAGTTTCCGCACAACGCGGCGCCCACCAGCTCCACCATGCTGTTTTTGGTGCGTGACAAGAACCCCAAGGGCATCAAGGATTGGGACGACTTGATCAAGCCCGGCATCCAGGTCATCGTGGTCAACCCCAAGACCGGCGGTAACGGCCGCTACGCCTACATGGGCGCGTGGGGTTACATGAAGAAGAAGGGCGCCACCGACCCGCAGACCGAAGACTTCATGGGCAAGCTGCTCAAGAACGTGCCGGTGCTGGACACGGGTGGCCGCGCGGCCACGAC
>CAIYRQ010000189.1 GCA_903928635.1 uncultured beta proteobacterium
ACCATGGCTAAAGAAGAACTGATTGAAATGATGGGCGTTGTGAACGAGGTCTTGCCGGACACCCGTTTTCGCGTCACCTTGGACAACGGCCACCAGCTGATTGCCTATTCCGCCGGAAAAATGCGCAAAAACCACATCCGCATCCTGGCGGGAGACCGCGTATCGCTTGAGCTCTCGCCTTACGACTTGAGCAAAGGCCGCATTAATTTCCGCCACATCGAAGGCCGCGGCCCCATGGTGCCCCGCCGCACACCTTAAGCAGCGCTTTTACGTTTCAGCACAAGCGCCGCGCGCGTACCGCTTGTGCCAAACCCTGCAATACCGGGCCGGTTTGCGCGATGCTGATGCAGGCATCGGTCACCGACACCCCTCGCTGCAGCGCCTGACCGGGGACGATGTCCTGGCGTCCCTCTTTCAAATGGCTCTCGATCATCATGCCGACAATGCGCGCGTCGCCGCCTGCGATTTGCCCGGCCACATCCTGCGCCACGTCGATTTGCCGCACATGCTGTTTGCTGCTGTTGGCATGCGACACGTCCACCATTACCTGTTCCCGCAAACCCGCCGCTTTTAACAAGGCGCAGGCCGCCGCCACATCGGTTGCTGCGTAATTGGGTTGTTTTCCGCCGCGCAAGATGACGTGGCAGTTGTCATTGCCCGCCGTCTCAAAAATCGCCGCCTGGCCCCACTTGGTCATGCCCATGAATGCATGGCTCGCTTGCGCCGCCAGAATTGCGTCGCTGGCCACTTTCACGCCGCCATCGGTTCCGTTTTTGAAGCCCACCGGGCAGCTCAGGCCGCTGGCCAGTTGGCGGTGGCTTTGGCTTTCCGTGGTGCGGGCGCCAATCGCGCCCCAGCTCACCAAGTCGCTGATGAACTGCGGGCTGAGCAGGTCCAAAAACTCGGTCCCGACCGCAAGACCCATGTCCACAATTTCAAGAAGCAGCTTGCGCGCCAGCGCCAGCCCTTCGTTGATCGAGAAGCTGCCGTCCAGGTGCGGGTCGTTGATATAGCCCTTCCAGCCCACCGTGGTGCGTGGCTTTTCGAAATAGGTGCGCATGACCACCACCAGTTCACCCTCCAGTGCATCGGCCTGGCCCTTGAGCCAATGTGCGTACTCCATGGCCTGGTCGTGGTCGTGGATGGAACACGGGCCCACCACCACAATCAAGCGGTCGTCCCGTCCATGCAGCACATCGCAAATCGCTGCGCGGCTGCGCTCTACCGTGGCCAGCACTGCATCAGATGCAGGCCACTGTTCTTGCAAAAGCACGGGCGTAATGAGGGGGCGAACAGCGCCAATGCGCGTGTCGTCGGTACGAATGTGGTCGGGTGTTTGAGGCATGTTGTTAAGACGCTTTGGCGTCGTCCATGGCGGCTTTGTAGATGGAAGTTTTGGGCGCGGCCATGAGTCTGCGCAGCATGGGCTCGAAGGTGCTCATGGGCAAAATTTCTAGCGCGGGGTCAAAAGCGCGGTTGTCATACAGGGCCACAAATTCCTCGGCCTGGTCGTAATAGGCGTGGCCCTTGAACATGTCGCGCATGTTGCGGTTGAGCCCAATGTGGTGGAAAAAGTTGTATCCCTGAAAAATGCCGTGGTTTTGCACCATCCACAAATTGGCTTCACTCACAAAGGGTTTGAGAATCGCCGCTGCAATGTCCGGGTGGTTGAACGAACCCAAGGTATCGCCAATGTCATGCAGCAGCGCACACACCACATACTCTTCATCGCGCCCATCCGCCAGCGCCAGGGTGGCCGTCTGCAGCGAATGGCTGTAGCGGTCGATCGGAAAGCCACCGTAGTCGTTTTCAAGCAATCGCAGGTGCGCAATGACCCGGTCAGGCAGCTGCTTGGCGGACTGCATGACCTCGGGCACGATGACACCCCAGTCCTCTTTGGTGCTTTCTTCCATGCAGGTAAAGGTGGCGCGTGCGTTCATGGGGTGCTCCTCTTTGTGGTCGATCAAGGCGAGGCGTAAGCATAAGCGCACAATCGGATCATGACTGTCCGCGACCAAACCCTGGGTGAAGAAATTGCCAACGCTGTGAGCCACGGCGTGGCCCTGTTGGCGGCGCTGGCCACGGTTCCGTTCCTGGTTATATCCGCCAACCACCGCCACCCCGCTGCCGTGGTGGGCGCGGTGGTGTTTGGCGTCACCATGGTGTTGCTCTACTTTGCATCCACCCTGTACCACGCGCTGCCTGCGGGCCGCGCCAAGCGCATCTTCATGCGGCTGGACCACAGCGCCATTTACCTCTTTATTGCGGGCAGTTACACCCCGTTTGCACTGGGCGCCTTGGAGGGGCCGTGGGGCTGGTCTTTGTTTGGCGTGGTGTGGACGCTCGCGGCCGCAGGGGTTGCTCTCAAGGCATTTGACCGTTTGTCGCACCCATGGTGGTCCACCGGCCTGTATTTGGCCATGGGATGGTTGGTGCTGCTGGCGGCGGTGCCCATGCTAGAGCGTGTGCCTCTGGCAGGACTTGGCTGGTTGCTAGCAGGCGGTGTGGCCTATACGCTGGGAGTGGTGTTTTTTGTGCTGGACCACAGGATGCGCTATGCGCACGCCATTTGGCACGGCTTTGTCGCCACCGGCACCGGCCTGCACGTAGTGGCCATCATGGGATACGCCGGATAGTCAGAAATCAAGGCTTGGGCGCTGCCCGGCCTCGCACACGCTCAGCGCCTGGCACGCCTAAATCGGGGTGCAAATGGCCCGCCACCAGCCACGCGGCCAGCAGTGCCAGGCCCGCCACGGCAAACAAGCTGGCGATGGGGGCAAACTGCAGCACCACCCATGCGATGCCGGGCGACACAATGCCCGAGGCGTCGCGAAAGCTGGAATACACCGCTGACATCTCGGTGCGCTCTGAGGGCTTAACCGCCATTAAAAACGGCAGGCCCGCGCAAGTGTCGAGCAAGACCAAAAACACGGTACCCAGCACCAAGGTCGTCACCGTGGCCCAGGGCCAGGTGGACAGCAAAGTGCCCGCGATAAAAAACAGGCCTCCGCCCAAGCACCCCGCCCGCACCGCGGTGCGCACCGAGCGCTGGCGCATCCAGCGCAGCATCAGCGGCGCCAGAAAAAGTCCCATATTGGCCACTGACGACGCCACGCCGCCCACCTTGTCGCCCAGGCCGTTCTCCAGGGCAAAAATGCCCACATACACAAAGTAAAACCACCAGCCGCAGGAGCGGATGACCGGAATCAACCAGCCCGTCACCATGCGCGGTTGGGCAAAAAAGCGCTTGACATGCGCCAGCGGATGGCTGCGGATGGGGCCTTGTGCCTTTGCAATCGATTTGCCGTCGCCCAAGGGCGTGGCCCACACCAGCCACAAAATGACGCCAGCCGCAGCGCCCACCAAGGCAAATGGCGCCCAAGTGCTTACCGACAGCAGCCACACACCCAGCGCGGGCCCGGCTACCCAGCCCACACCGCCATAAAACAAGCGCAGCGTTTCCAGCTTGCTGAACTCGCTCTTGTCGATATGGTCCAGCACATAGGAGTTAAAGCAAACAAAGGACAAGGCGGCGGCCATGACGCTGAACAAAAGTGCGGCGGTCACCAGCATGCCGCCAAACGCTCCCACCACTGCGCCAGCTATGTACAAGCCGCAGGCAAAAAGGTAAATCCAGCGCCGGGGATAGCGCCGCGCCAGCGCAGGCACCATGAGAGCCGTGAGCAGCGACACCACGCCCACCACAAAGTAAATTTGCGATACCACTGCCGCGCTGCCCCAAGCCCGGTAAAGCACCAGCGGATAGACCGACAGCGTGCCGCCGCGCACCAAAGCCTCTAGGCCGCCAATGCGGGCAAAGTCTTCAACGGTGGGATTGCGATCAGGGATGTTCATGTACGACAAAAGTGGCAGATTCAAACTTTTGCATACGAATTGTGCACCGCCTGGACCCCAAGTGACAGTTTGCGCCCTGGTCCAAACCTAGAATCAAACTTGGTCTCTGCCTACCCCTATTTCGCACTCACGCCCACCCTGCTATGACTACCCACACGCGGATCCGCAAATTCAACACCGGCACCACCTACCCCGAGCAAAAGCTCGACAACGACCTGTGCCAAGCCGTGGTGGCCAAGGGATCCATGGTGTTTGTGCGCGGCCAGATCGGCCAGGACCTGGACACCTCTGAGAGCGTGTGCATTGGCGACGCCTCAGGACAGGCCGAGCAAGCCATGAAAAACATCGACATGCTGTTGCGCGAGGCCGGCAGCGAGCTTGGCCATATCTGCAAAATCACGATTTACCTGACCGACCCGCGCTACCGTGAAGCGGTGTACCGCACCGTAGGGCGCTGGCTCAAAGGCGTCTACCCCGTCTCCACCGGCCTCGTGGTCAGCGCCTTGGCGCGCCCCGAGTGGCTGGTGGAAATTGACGCCATCGCCGTTATTCCAGAGGCGTAAACCACCATGACTTTTAGCATCGTGGCGCGCTGCGCACAGACCGGACAGCTAGGCGCTGCTGTGTCGTCCTCCTCACCCGCCGTGGCGGCCCGTTGCATCCGCACGCGTGCGGCAGTGGGTGCCGTCGCGAGCCAGAACATTACCGACCCCTCGCTTGCAGACAAAGCGCTGGACCTGATGGCGCGCGGCGCCACGGCTGCGCAGGCGCTGGACATTTTGTGCGGCGCGGCGCCGCACATGGAATACCGTCAGCTAGCGTTGCTCGACGCCCAAGGCGGCACCGCCTGCTTTAGTGGCTCGGGTGGATTGGGGGTGGTGGCGCAGGCTTTGGGTGTAGATGCCGTGTGTGCGGGCAACTTGCTGGCCCATGGTGAGGTGCCTGCGCAGATGCTGGCAGCTTTTGAGGCCTCTAAGGGCCCTCTGGCCGACCGGTTGATGCAGGCTATGCACGCCGGTTTGCAAAGTGGCGGCGAAGCCGGCCCGGTGCATTCCGCAGGCCTATTGGTGGCGGACGATGTATCCTGGCCAATTGTGGATTTGCGGGTGGATTGGACCGAAGGCAACCCGATCGAAGCGCTGTCCCATTTGTGGACGCAGTTTGCCCCCCAGGTTGCCGCCTACCGGCAGCGCGCGATCGACCCCTCTCAGGCGCCAAGCTATGGCGTGCCGGGTGATCGTTGAACCTTGTGTCAGACATGAGCATGACCCGCAGCCTATCCATCCTGGCCGACCTGATCGGCCACCCCACCGTGACGCGCCAGACCAATCTGGCGCTGATTGAGCATGTGCGCGCAATGCTGGCAGCCCAAGGCATCGCCTCAACTTTGGTGTTTGACGAGACCGGCACCAAGGCCAATTTATTTGCATCGACCGGCCCCGCCGACGTGCCCGGCGTGGTGTTGTCGGGGCACACCGACGTGGTGCCTGTGGACGGCCAGGCCTGGAGTCTGGAGCCGTTCACCCTCACACAGCGCGACGGACGCCTTTACGGGCGCGGCAGCGCTGACATGAAGGGCTTTATTGCCTGTGCTGTGCACGCGATGATGGAGGCTTCATCCTTGCGCCTGAAGCGGCCCTTGCAACTGGCCTTGTCATATGACGAAGAAATCGGCTGCGTCGGCGTGCGCCGTTTACTGGACTTGCTCGAGGTGGCGCCGGTGCGACCCTACCTGTGCATTGTGGGTGAGCCGACCATGATGCGTTTGGCCACGGGCCACAAGGGCAAGACGGCACTGCACGCCACGTGCCATGGGCGCGAGGGCCATTCGGCCCAGGCGCCGTTTACCGTCAATGCGCTGCACCTGGGTTGTGACCTGGTGAATGAGGTGCGTCAGCTGCAGGCCAGTATCAGCCGCCAGGGCGGGCGCGACGAAGCCTACGACGTTCCCTACACCACCTTGCACGTGGGCAAGTTCAACGGCGGCGTGGCGCTCAATATTGTGCCCAACCGCTGCGAGATTGATTTTGAAATCCGAAACATTGCCCACGACGATCCGCATGCGCTGGTTGACGTTTTGAAGGCAGCGGCAAGTCGCATCACGGCGCAAGCCCAGACCGTGGTTCCCGAAGCCCGTGTGGAGATCGTGGAGGTCAACAGCTACCCCGGCTTGGACACTTCACGCACCCAGGACGCGGTGGACTTTGTGCGCTCCTTTCATCCCGAGGACGAAGTGCTCAAGCTCGCATTTGGGACGGAAGGCGGGCTCTTTACCGCCCGTCTTGGTGTACCGGTGGTAGTGTGTGGGCCGGGCTCCATCACTCAGGCCCATAAGCCCGATGAGTTTGTGGAGGCTGCGCAGCTCGACCAATGCGATGCCTTTTTGGCCAAGCTGCTTGGTCAGCTTCAAGCCAGCTAAGTCGTGCGGTGCGCACGCCGCTGTGCGGCGTCTTCGTAGGCAAAATATTTGCGCTGTTTGTCAATATGGTCGGCCACATGCTTGGCATCGTGCCACACGCCCCAAATAAATGCCGAACCCCGGCGTGAGAGCCAGGGCAAACCGAGAAAATAGATTCCCGGCTCGCTGGACACGCCGCGCTGGTGCTGGGGTTTGCCGTGGGCGTCAAAGGCGTTCACCGCCAGCCAGCTGTAATCCAAGGCATAGCCGGTCGCCCAGAGAATGGTGGCTACGCCAGCCTCCCCGAGGTTCAGGCTTTGCAGCGGGTTTGTCAGGCAATCGGGGTCTGGTGGCAGCACGCGGGCTTGGGGCTCTGGCGGCAGGTCGAGGCCATTGCGCTCAACAAAAGCGTCGGCCGCGTCGAGCAATGAGAGGTAGTTCTCATCCCCGCGTGCAATGTTCTCGGCCAGGTCGGGTTCAAACTGCACCACGCCATGCTTAAACGAGCGAGTCATGCCCACCAGCGTCACACCTTCGTGGGCCAGCGCGCGAAAGTCCACCGTGTGGCCTCCGTCTGCCCCACTCACGGCAATGGTTACATGCTCCAGCCCCGGCTTCATCGCCTGCGCGTCCCACTCGCCCAGCACGCCCAGCCACCAGCAAAAGTCGCGGTTGCGGTAGGCACGCGGAGGCCGCCCGTGTGCGCCCACCGATAAGTAAACCTGTCTGCCTGCCCGTTGCAGCTCGGCGGCGATTTGCACGCCCGACGACCCAGCGCCTACCACCAGCACCGCGCCGGCGGGCAACTGAGACGGATTGCGGTACTGCGCGGAGTGCAGTTGTAAGAGCTTGGGGTCGTGGGGCGCGATGGGTGGAATCACCGGCCGCTGGAAGGGCCCCGTCGCGGCCACCACATTGCGTGCCTGGATCTGCCCATGCGACGTGTCCACCGTAAAGCCTGGGCGTCCTTGGTTGCGCTGTACATGGGTCACTTCCACGCCGGTGCGAATGGGTGCACCAAATTTGTGTGCGTAGGCTTGCAGGTAGTTCACGACAGCGTCTTTGGAGGCAAAGGCGTCGGGGTCCAGGCCCTCAAACTCCATGCCGGGAAACCGGTCGTGCCAGGCCGGCCCGTTGCACGCCAAGGTGTCCCAACGCTCTGAGCGCCAGCGCTCGGCCACGCGGTCGCGCTCCAGCACCAGATGCGGCACGCCCAGGCGCGTCAGGTGTTCGCTCATGGCCACACCGGCCTGGCCTGCGCCTACGATGATAGTGTCTATGTTTTCAATCGGCATGGAATACTTTCTTGGCGCCGGCACTTTATTGCAAGAGGTCGAAAATGCACCGCTCCTATCGGCGTTTTGATGGGGCAATGCTACACCGGGCCGGTCAGGCGCCCGATGCCACACCCGACGCCACGCCCCATCGCATTTGCACTCCGATCGATCGCTCAGCCCGCAACGTTCTCCCTCCACGCTTATCGCCGACAAGACTTCCGTGACCGCTACCCATTGACGGCTGAAGCAGCCCCTGCAGTGCGCAGGCTTGGCGATCTGCCGGGGCGTGACCTTTTGGTGGTGAGTGACCATGCTGCCGTGCCCAAGGTGCTGCGGGATCGGCCTTCGGGATTTAGCCGCACTGCGCGCTGCGAGAAATTGGGCACGAGATGGGCTTGCGGCGCACGGTGATGGCGGGCTTTGACCCTGGCCATGTGCTGCGTTATTTTCCGGCGAAGACACCACGGCCAACACGATTGCGTGGATGATTTACCTGCTGTGGACGCACCCCGACGCCTGCAACAGGCCAAAGCTGAAATTCAAACGCAGGTGCACGGCCCCCATAACTCCACCATGGAAGAAATGGAGGCTTTGCACTTCCTGTAGGCCTGCATCCACGAGACCATGCGCCTCAAGCCCGTGGGGCCGCAGATGCCTGTGCAAGCCAACTGCGCCGTCTTAGGCAGTCAATTTGAGGTGACCCATGTGGGCACGGCTCAAGGATTGCCGCCCCAGAGCGCGTGCAGTTTGTGATGATGCCAGTGGGCTTGTTGAGGCGCTTGAGGTGTGCATCTGCTGCATCCCTCCCGCCGAATTGGGATTAAAAGTACCATCCGGTATTGATAGGAAAAGGACGATACCGTGAGCGCTGGTTGTAGCAATGGAATAGATATTGGTTTTGCCTCGTTGGACTACGCGCAGATCGCGTTCCTGGGCGTGGTTCAGGGCATCACCGAGCTGCTGCCGATTTCGTCAACTGCGCACATGCGCATCGTGCCGGCATTGCTGGGTTGGGCGGACCCGGGCTCTGCGTTTTCGGCCATCATGCAATTGGCGGCCTTGGCGGCGGTGCTGTCCTACTTTGCCAAAGACGTGCGCGCCCTGTTGCAAGGTACGCGCCAGGCAATTGTGCGGCGTGACCTGCAGTCTCCCGCGCTGCGCATGTCGGTGGCCATTGTGTTGGCCACCATCCCTATCGGCATTGCGGGCTTGGCGCTGTCGTCGCTGCTCAATGCCTGCAATACCCCCCTGCGCTCTTTGCCGGTGATTGCTGTTTCGTCGATCGTGATGGCTGCCCTGCTGGCGCTGTCTGAGCTGCGTTGCACCCATGTGCGCCGCGTCGAAGACATGCGCTTGCGCGACGCGCTGTGGGTGGGCTTGGCACAGGTGGGTGCGCTGATTCCGGGCGTGTCTCGTTCGGGCTCCACCTTGACGGCGGCGCTGTTTTTGAATTTCCGCCGCGACGATGCGGCGAAATTTTCGTTTTTTCTGGGTTTGCCAGCCATTACCCTGGCGGGTCTGAAAGAGCTGTGGGTGTTGGCCCACGCCCACCTGCCAGTGGAAGCCTGGCTGCATTTGCTGGTCGGCTTGACAGTGGGTAGTGCCTCGGCCTTCGTGGCCATCTGGGGTTTGATGAAGTTCCTGGAGAGGTTTTCAACCTGGGTATTCGTGGGCTATCGTGGCGCCATGGGCGTGTTGTTGTTGATCGCCGTGTGGGCCGGGTGGTTGGCCTGAGCGCATAGACCATACGAGGCAAAAGTCCAAGGCGCACTTCTAGAATGGGCGGATGAGCACCACCGCACCCCACTACTCCGAGCGCCGCGCCCGCCTGGCCACCCACATGGGCGCCAAAGGCATTGCGGTGATTCCTACCGCGCCCGAGCAGCAGCGCAACCGCGACGCGGATTTTTTGTACCGGTTTGACAGCTACTTTCATTACCTGAGCGGCTTTACCGAGCCGCGTGCCTGGCTGGTGATTACCGGCACCGGCAAAAGCATTTTGTTTTGCCTGCCCAAGGACTTGGAGCGCGAGACTTGGGACGGTCGACGCCTCGGACCTCAGGCCGCGCCATCCACCTTGGGTGTAGACGAGGCTTATTCCATCGACGAGATAGATAGCCGCATGCCGCTGTTGATGGATGGCTGCGACACCGTGTGGTACCCGTTTGCCACCCACAAGGGGCTGGAAGCCCGTGTCAACGGTTGGCTGCAGCCGCTGCGCGACCGGGTGCGTTACGGCACCTTGTGCCCCACCGCGCAGCGCGATCTGTGCGAGCCGCTGGATGAAATGCGCTTGGTCAAAGACGCGTTTGAGCAAGACACCATGCGCCGCGCCGCGCAGATCAGTGCGGGCGGCCACATTCGCGCCATGCAATTGAGCGCGCGCATGCTGCGTGCCGGCCAGGAGGTGCGCGAATACCACTTGGATGCGGAGCTTTTGCATGAGTTTCGCCGGCATGGTTCGCAGTGCCCGGCCTATGGCTCTATCGTTGCCGCGGGCGACAACGCCTGCGTGCTGCACTACCGTGCCGATGCCGGCCTGGTGCGTGACGGCGAGCTGGTGCTGATTGACGCAGGCTGCGAGCTCGACGGTTATGCCTCGGACATCACGCGCACTTTTCCGGCCAACGGCAAATTCACCGGACCGCAACGTGCCTTGTATGAGCTGGTGCTGGCCTCGCAACACGCGGCGGTGCAGGCCACGCGCGCGGGCGCGCGCTTCACCGACCCCCACGAGGCCACTGTGGCCGTGCTGGCGCAGGGCATGCTGGACCTGGGCCTGCTGGACGCCAACAAGGTGGGCAGCCTGCAAGACGTGATCGAGAAGCGGGCGTACTTCCCCTTCTACATGCACCGCACCGGCCACTGGCTGGGCATGGATGTGCATGATTGCGGCGCTTACACCGAGCCCAGCGAAATCGGCCAGGCCACCACCCGGCGCGACGCGCTCACCGGCGAGACCATCGTCAACCGGCCCGCCCGCGTGTTGCGCTCAGGCATGGTGTTGACGATCGAGCCTGGCATCTACGTGCGTCCGGCGCCCGGCGTGCCGGAGCAATTCCACGGCATTGGCATCCGCATCGAGGACGACGCCATCGTCACCGATACAGGTTGTGAGCTGATCAGCCGCGGCGTGCCGGTGGAGATCGACGCCATTGAAGCGCTGATGCGCGGCTAAGCGGCCTGACTGACATCTGCGCTTTACCTGAAACGGGTAAGGTAGGCCCATTTATCTTGGCATCACCTATGACGAACGCATGGACTTCGACGCGCTGCGGCGCGCTGCTGCTGGGCTTGGCCAGTGCCTCTTTGATGGCGCAAGAGCAGCCCGCCGCGCAAGATGCGCCTGCGCAGGCAACTCCCAAGGTGCAAGGCACCGAGCTCAAAGCAGTTGAGATTCGTGCCAACCGCGAGACAGAAGAGCGCCGCCAATCCACCGCCGCCAAGATCGTTATCGGACGTGAAGAGATTGAACGCTATGGCGACTCCACACTCGGTGAGTTGTTCAAGCGCTTACCCGGCGTGACTGTGGGCGGACGCCCGGGCCAGGGCGGCGCTCCGCGCATGCGCGGGCTGGGCAGCGGCTACACCCAAATCTTGATCGATGGTGAGCGGGCTCCCCGGGGCTTTTCGACCGACGATATCGCGCCGGAACAAGTGGAGCGCATTGAAATCCTGCGCGCTCCGACCGCCGAGACCGGCGCACGCGCCGTGGGCGGAACCATCAACATCATTACCCGTGGTGGTTACACCAAGACCTTGAACAACCTCACTGTGGGTGCGTCGCAAGAGAACAGGCACACCTCACCGGGAGCATCCTGGTCGCGCAACGACACGGTGGATGGGGTGAACTACAACGTTTCTGTGGCCGTGGCGCATAGCGAGCGCAACAGCGATCAGCAAAAATCCACGCTGAGCGACAACCTGGTCACCAACACGCAGGTTCATCAAATGGAGGCCACCAGCTCCAGCAGTCAGCGCGACATGTTGCATGCCAATGCGCGGCTGCAATGGAACGGCGCAGGCGGCGACACCTTCACCCTGATGCCCATGGTCATCGCTACGCAGCGCAAGGGCCAAAGCAGCAGCGTGCTCACACAGACGGACAGTCTGGCGCCCTATGACAGCAGCGCGGGCACCTCGGAGAGCAGCTATACCAGCCTGCGTCTGGCGGGCAGCTGGGCTCACAAAATGGACGATGGCGGTCGCTGGTTGCTTAACAGCAGCCTGGGCCGCAGCCAGTGGCGCAACGAGGCGTGGCAAACCTACCGGGGAGGCAACAATTTGTCCCCCACCGACACGCAGTCAGACCAGCACGACACGACCTGGAACAACACCGTCAAATACACCCAATCGATTGCCGACAAACACAGCCTTGTCAGCGGCGTGGAGCTTGAGTCCAACCAGCGCAACGAGACGGCCAGCACCTTGCGCAACGGCGAGTCGGCGCTCACCGACTTTGACGGCAACTTGCTGGCCAGCAGCCTGCGTGCAGCTGTGTATGCACAAGACGAATGGGAAATTGACCCGCATTGGGCGGCGCATGCGGGTGTCCGCTGGGAAGGCATTCGCACACGCGGTAGCGCGAGCGCCGGGGCGGACGAAGTGGGCAACGACAGCCAGGTGCTCACGCCGCTCTTGCACGCCGTGTGGCGGCCCGACCTGGCCGTCAAAGACCAGTGGCGTGCCAGCCTGACCCGCAGCTACCGCTCGCCGGATTTGTCCAGCCTGATTGCGCGGCCGTCGATCAACAATATGTTTCCCGCCGGCAGTAACACGCAGCTGCAGCCGGACACAGCGGGCAACCCCAACTTGATGCCGGAGCTGGCCGTGGGCGTGGACTTGGCGTTCGAACATTACCTGTCACGTGGCGGCTTGCTCAGTGCCAATGTGTTTGTGCGCCAGATCAGCAACGTGATGCGCAGCCAGACGACGCTGGAAAACGTCACCTGGTCCAATGTGCCGCGCTGGGTAGCGCGCATGCAAAACGTGGGTGCCGCGACCACGCAGGGCGTGGAGCTTGAAGCCAAGCTGCGTTTGACGGAGTGGTTGGCCGACGCCCCGCCCGTGGACCTGCGCGCCAACATGAGCCTGTTTCGTTCCAGCCTGGATGGCATAAGCGGCCCCAACAACCGCCTGGACCAGCAGCCGGATGGCACCGCCAACTTCGGCGCCGACTACCAGCCCAAGGGTTGGCCGCTCAAGTTCAGCGGCAACCTGAACTTCACCCCGGGCTACAGCACCCGGGTGTCCAATGAACAAGAAGTGTTTCAAAGCGACAAGCTGGTAGCAGACGCGTCGGTGGTATGGATCTTCAGCCCGCACGCGCAACTGCGCCTCGTGGCCAGCAATTTCACCGCTCGTAATTACCTGACAGGCGGCACATTGATGACCACCAACACCGCAGGTCAGGCACAGCGCGACACCACGCTCACCACCGCGCCCAGTTTCGTGAACTGGCAGGCCAAGCTCGAACTCAAACTTTGAGTGCGCATGCAGAGGTGCGTGGTCTGTCACACAGTGGGCGCCGCGCCCACTGCCCATAATTTGCAAAGGGTCCGCGCTATGGTGACCTTAGCCATTTCCAATTGGCTTTAAACATAGTCTTTGCCTATGATTCAGGCCATACCGATTGTTTTAACACTAATGGTACTTTGTAACCCTCTCAAGGAAATTTGCTATGACCGCTTTAAGCCGCCCCGAAATCAAAACCCTGGCCAACCTCGAATCCGCCTTTGCCGGCGAGTCCATGGCGCACGCCAAATACCTGTACTTCGCCAAGCTTGCGCGCGCCTTGGGCGACGAAGCCACCGCCCAGGCTTTTGAAGAAACTGCCAGCCAAGAAATCTTGCACGCCTTTGGCCATCTCGACTTGCTCTATCCCAAAGCAAGCATGACGTCCGCAAAAATGCTGGAAGTCGCCATTGCCGGTGAAACCTACGAATACACCGAGATGTACCCCGGTTTTCGCAAAACCGCCGAAGCCGAAGGCAACACGGCGGCGATCGCGGAAATCGATGCCCAGATCGCTGAGAGCAAAGACCATGCGACGGCCTTCCAAGCCACCTTGCAAGCAGCCACTGCGCTCAAGGCAACTTTGGGCACCGCGCAAAAGCGTTTTGCCGCACTTACCAAGGTCGAGGAGCGACATGCCAAACACTACCAGTCCGTGCTCGCGACCGTGCAGACACACTGAGTGACGCATTTGCCCCTTAACATCCCCGAATTGAATTGGAAGCGAAACCTATGAAAACCTATATCTGCATCGTGTGTGGCTTTGTGTACGACGAGGCCGCTGGCCGACCCGAAGATGGCTTGGCGCCTGGCACCTTATGGGCCGACGTGCCCGACACCTGGGCCTGCCCGGACTGTGGCGTGGCCAAGTCGGACTTTGAAGTCGTGGTGGTCTGATTGAGCGCCGCTTCCATCCCCCCGTCGGCGCCCGAGGCCGCGGCGCTGGTCATCATCGGCGCCGGTTTGGCGGGCTGGACAACGGCGCGCGAGTTTCGAAAGCTCGACACCAGCACGCCCATCGTGCTGGTAACAGCGGACAGCGGCGATTTTTATGCCAAGCCCACGCTGTCCAATGCCTGTGCCCAAAAACGCACTGCCGAGGAGCTGGTCACCACGCCCGCCGCCAAAATGGCCGAGACCTTGAACGTGACACTGCATGCGAACACGCAAGTTACCGCTATCGATACAACAGCGCAGAGCGTGTCGGTAGGCACAGCCGACGGCGTGGTGCACCAAGTGCCCTATGCCCATCTGGTGCTGGCCACCGGCGCGCAC
>CAIYRQ010000190.1 GCA_903928635.1 uncultured beta proteobacterium
AGCACGTTGTCGTTCAGGCCCAGGTTCAAGGTGCGCAGGTCCACCAGCTCGCTCACGCGCAGGCCGCTGGCGTACATCAACTCCAGCATGGTGCGATCTCGCACGCCAATAGCGGTGGATACGTCAGGCGCGGCCAGCAGGGCTTCGACCTGCGCCTCGGTCAGACTTTTGGGCACCCGAAGCGCCTGCTTGGCAGCTTGCAGTTTGAGCGTGGGATCCAGCTGTATCCGCCCCTCGCGCAGCGCCCAGCGGAAGTAGCGCTTGAAGACGGTGAGGCGGCGGTTGGCCGTGGTGGCCTTGGTGACTGCGTGCTGGGCCGAAAAATAAGCCAGCAGGTCCGTCTCATTGCATGCCAGCAGAGAGGCACTTTTGCGAAAGGCCAACAGCTGATTCAGGTCGCGGCGGTAGGCCTCCAGCGTGTTGCGGGACAGGCCCTCCTCCAGCCACAGCGTGTCGATGAACGCATCCACCGAATCGTCGCTGACCGCAGGCGCCGCGCTCCCCGCCATGGGCAATCTCAATCCAGCTGCAATTTGGCGGACTCGACCACTTTTTTATAGACAGTGTATTCAGACTTGATTTGCTCAGCAAATTGCTCGGGCGTATTGCCGATGACAATCGAACCGGTGTCTTCAATGCGCTTTTTCACGGCAGGCTCTTCCAATGCTTTGCGCACTGCGGCATTGACCTTGTCCACCACGTCTTTGGGCAAGCCTTTGGGGCCGTAAATGCCGTAAAACGCCATGCGGTTGACCGGCTCCAAGCCCAGCTCTTTGAAGGTAGGCACATTGGGCAACTGGCTCAGACGTTGGGGCGCTGCCACCACGATGGGTACCAAGCGGTTGCCCAAAATAAAGGGCAAGGCGGAGGGCAGGTTGTCAAACGTCATAGGGACTTGGCCCGAAATGGTGTCGTTGAGCGCAGGGCCGGCGCCCCGGTACGGAATGTGGGTCACGAACACACCCACCAAGTTTTTGTACAGCTCCATCTGCATGTGTCCGATACCACCGGTGCCCGACGAGGAATAGGAGTACTGCCCCGGGTGCTTTTTGAGTTCCGCCACGAAGCTCTTGTAGTCTTTGGCGGGAAAGCTGGGGTGCACCGCAATCACATTGGGCGTGGCCGCAATATTGATGATGGGCGTGAAATCGGTCAGTGGGTTGTAGGGTGTCTTGGGATTGATGGCGGGGTTAGAAGCCACAGTCGACACAGTGGCGATGCCCAATGAATAACCGTCGGGCGCGGCGCGAGCGGTGTCATTGGCTCCAACCACGCCGCCGCCGCCCGCTTTGTTCTCGACCACGACCGCCTGGCCCAAGGCTTTGCCCAAGGGCTCGGCAACAACGCGAGCGATGATGTCGGTGGTACCTCCAGGTGCAAAAGGCACAACGAGCTTGATCGGCTTGCTCGGGTAACTTTGTGCAAGCGCACCTTGCAGCGGCGCAAGACCCAGTACGAGCAAACTGGACAGAAGAAGGCGGCGGTGGCTCATAAAGTACTCCGTAATAAGAAGGAAGCGCAAGCCGCAATAGTACATCTGCCGATAGCTTCCAAAAGTACCGCCCGGGCAGCGTGCCCCACATGGACTGTTATCCTTCGGCTGTGACCTTCCTATCTCTCCTCGCCCCTGAGTTTTCACTGATATTGCTGGGTTTTTTGCTCTGCAGGTTCACCGCACTGAACCGCAATGTGTGGAACCAGGTGGATGCGCTGGTGTACTACCTGCTGTTTCCCACCTTGCTTTTTCACTCCATCATCAAAAGCCCCCTGGACCTAGGTGCAGCGTCGCGACTCGTGGGCGCGGGATGGACCGTGATGGTGGCAGGCGTTGCGTTGGCCTATGCCGTGCCCCATCTGCCTGGATTCAAAGGGCATATTCCTGCGCGTGATCATGCAGCTTCGGCCCAGGTCGCATTTCGATTCAACTCCTTTATCGGCCTGGCGCTGGCCGACCGATTGGCGGGGCCTGCGGGTTCCCTGGAAATTTCCGTGTTGATTGGCGTGTGCGTTCCGCTGGTGAATATTGCTGCGGTATGGCCCATGGCACGCGGAAGCTCCAAAGGATTTGGACGTGAACTGCTACGCAATCCGCTCATCATCGCCACAGTATCTGGACTGCTGGCCAACGTACTGGGGCTGACGCTGCCCGATTGGCTAACGCCTACGATCAGCCGCGTCGGCGGCTCTGCCCTCGCACTGGGATTGATGGCGGCAGGCGCGGGCATCCAAATCGGCGCATTGGCACGGGCCAAGTTACTTGCCGTCGCATTGCTGTCCATCCGGCACTTGGTGCTGCCGGTGGTGGCCCTGGCCAGCGCTTATGCATTTGGGCTCAGCCACTCACAGGCCACCATCTTGCTGGCCTATGCTGCGCTGCCCACCGCAGCGAGCTGCTATGTGCTGGCCAGTAAAATGGGTTTCGACGGCGCGTACGTGGCCAGTCTTGTGTCGCTGTCTACCCTGATGGGCATGCTGAGCCTGGGCTTTTCGCTCGGCGTCCTGCGGCCGCTGTATGGCGTATAAATTTTGAAGCACACTTTGCGAAAGCACTCCATGACATCCCTCGCCGGCAAATACCTCGCACTCACGCTGTTGCTGTGTGCAGTGCCCATGGGCTGCGTTTTCGCACAGGACAAGGCAGCAGAATCAGCGCAAGCCGCAAGCCCGGTGAATTTCGACAAATCGCTGCGCAATGAGGGCGACTGGTATTTTTCCTGGGGCTACAGCCGACAGCAGTACGCGCCCTCGGACATTCACATCTCACAGCCCAGCTTGGGAAACGATTTCACGGTGCGCCAGGTCGCGGGAAGCGACTTTCCGGCCAGCATCCCAGAAACCATCAGCTCAATCACCGCCTTTGAATTCACTGCTCCGCAAGAAAACGTGCGGATTGGAAAGTTCCTGAATGCTGAAAAAACATTTGCCATCGAATTTTCTTTGGATCACAGCAAATACAACGTCAACCAGAACCAGGTTGCTACTGTCAACGGCACCGTCACCGCGGGAACTCAACCCAACGCTAACGGTCAGCTGACGTTGACTGATCAGGATTTCTACTACGCGCTGCACAACGGCCTGAACCACTTGATGGTCAATGCGGTGTGGCTCAAGCATTTGGACGGCCCCACTGACAAACAGGGTGAATTGCAGCTAATCAGCCGCGCGGGTGCCGGCCTATTGCTTCCCCATGCAGACAATGTGATTTTTGGAAACCACAATGAAGTCGGTCCCAAAAACCAGAATGTTTGCTGTACTTCCAGCAACGACTGGTGGCAGGTCAATGGCTGGACTGCCGGTGTGGAAGTGGGCCTGCGCTACCGGTTTTACAAGTCCATCTACCTCGAGCTGACCTCCAAACTTGCCTACGGTGCGCTGCGCGGTGTGCCGGTGTACAAAGGCACGGCCGACCAGACCCTTTGGATGTCGGAACAGGTGCTCTCTACCGGCTTCTTGTTCTAGCCTTGGTCCAGCGCCCATTGCGCGTGCTCGCGCACCAGCGGGCTGGCGTGGTGGCGAAGGGCTTGCAATGCGTCAAGCAATCGCGCGTCACCCTGACCCGCCGCCAAGGCATTGCCCGCCGCCACCGCCACATTGCGCAACCAACGTTCGTGGCCAATGCGCCGGATAGGGCTTCCCTCGGTCCGCTTTAAGAACTCGGCTTCAGACCAATTCAACAAAGCAGCCAAGGCCTGGCCATTCAGGCCCTCGCGCTCATCAAAGTCCGCCAAGCGGCTGACCTGCGCAAACTTGTTCCACGGGCAGGCGAGCTGGCAGTCATCGCAGCCGTAAATGCGGTTTCCCATCAGCGGGCGCAGTGCCGGGTCTATGGAACCCGCGTGCTCGATGGTGAGGTACGAAATGCAGCGGCGCGCGTCCAACTGGTAAGGCGCCACGATGGCTTGTGTGGGGCACGCGGTGATACAGGCCACACAGGTGCCGCAGTGTGGCTCTACGGGCTTCGTGGGCGCCAAAGCAATATCCAGGTAGATTTCGCCCAGAAAGAACATGGACCCCGCCTCGCGGTTCAGTACCAGGGTGTGCTTGCCGCGCCAACCCTGCCCGCTGCGGGTGGCGAGTTCCGCCTCCAGTACGGGGGCTGAGTCGGTGAACGCGCGGTGGCCCAGGGGCCCGAGGTGCTGCGCCAGCTTCTGCGCCAACTGCTGCAAGCGATGTCGCACCACCTTGTGGTAGTCCCGGCCTCTGGCGTACAGCGAAACGGTGCCGGTGTTTGGGTGTTGGAGCCGGTCGAACTCAATGCCCTGCCAGCCCGCCGCTGTGGTCCGTGGCAGGTAGTCCATGCGCGCCGTGACTACGCTCAGCGTGCCGGGCAGCAGTTCCGCCGGGCGCGCCCGCTTGGTTCCGTGGCGCTGCATATAGTCCATGCTGCCGTGAAAGCCTGCGGCCAACCAGGCCAGCAAACCAGGCTCCGCATCCGCCAAGTCCACATCCGCCACACCAATTTGGGAGAATCCAAGCTCGGCACCCCATATTTGCAACTGCGCCAGCACGTCAGCGGCCATTGCGGGGGCGTGTTCCGGGCTTTTGATTGGAGTGCTAGTCTGCTTGTTATGGATATTCACCCTGCGATTGTAAAAACCACGACCTTGGCCTGGCCCGACGAGGCCGCCACCCAGGCCTTCGCCGCGCGCTTGGCGCGTACGCCGGGCGTGGATGACGCTTTGATCGCACTGCGCGGTGACTTGGGTGCAGGCAAGACCACGCTGGTGCGGCACCTGCTGCGCGCACTCGGCGTGCAGGGCCGGGTGAAAAGCCCCACGTACGCGGTCGTAGAGCCCTATGCGCTGCCCGCCCTCCATATTTGGCACTTTGATTTCTACCGCTTTGGCGACGCGCGGGAATGGGAAGACGCAGGCTTTCGCGATATCTTTGCCAGCCCCGGCCTCAAGCTGGCCGAATGGCCTGAAAAAGCAGCGCCGGTGCTACCACCCATTGATTTGGACATCACTTTGAGCACACAGCACGATGGCAGCCGCCAGGTCGTGCTTGCAGCCCACACTGCGGTGGGCACGCGCATGCTGCAAAGTTTGACCGAAGACGGTTCGCCGCCATGAGAAGACGGCAACTGATTCAGCAGGGGGCGGTGGTGCTGACCCTGGGACTTGTGCAGCACCACGCATTGGGTGCGCAAGCTGCGACGATTTTGACGGTGCGCGTCTGGCCCGCACCCGAGTATTCCCGCGTGACCATTGAGTCAGACGCACCCTTGAACGCAAGCCAAACCGTGATCAGCAACCCGCCGCGCTTGGCGGTGGACATTGCGGGCGTCACGCTCAACACCGCACTCAAAGAATTGGTGGCCAAGGTAAAGGCGGACGACCCCAACATCGAAGGCATTCGTGTGGGCCAGTTCTCCGCCGATGTGGTGCGGCTGGTGATCGACCTCAAGCAGGGCGTGCGGCCCCAAATGTTCACACTCGCCCCGGTGGCGGCTTACCAGCACCGCTTGGTGCTGGACTTGTACCCCCTGCGCATTGTTGACCCCTTGGATGCCCTGGTGGCCCAATATGCCCAGCCCAAAACCTCTTCGCTCACGCCCCCTGCCCCCGTGCGCGACGCGTTGGGCGAACTCATGGCCCAGCGTCTGGGCAAGAAACCAGAGGCCGCACCCCTCGCCAGCGTGGCAAGCGCATCACCGCCTGCGCCCACCAGCCCTGGCGCCAATATGACGCAAGGCCCGTCCTATCTGGGAACGGATCGCTTGATCATCATTGCGCTGGATGCAGGCCATGGCGGCGAGGACCCGGGCGCCGTGGGACCGGGGGGGACATTGGAAAAA
>CAIYRQ010000191.1 GCA_903928635.1 uncultured beta proteobacterium
TACGCATTGGCATGCGTGCCATTGAGCTGCTGCGCGAGCGGGGCCTGAACCAGTTGCACAGCCGCAAGCTGCGCAGTTTTGCGGACGTGGCGTTTCAGTAAAGTACAGCAAACTGGTATGCTTTTCTTTTCTGAAACCACTTCACCCAGGAGCTCCCATGCAAAACCCTGTCGGCTGGTTTGAAATTTATGTCGCAGACATGGCCCGCGCCAAAGCGTTTTACGAGCACGTGCTCGCGCAGCCTTTGACCGAGATGCCGTCCAGCGCGCCTGGCATGCAGATGGTTGCGTTCCCTATGTCTCAAGGCACTCCCGGTGCCGGCGGCGCCCTGGTGGCACACCCCATGCGCCAGCCCCATGGCCAGGGCACTCTGGTGTACTTCAGCTGTGCCGACTGCGCAGTGGAGTCCGGCCGCGTAGAGGCGGCGGGTGGCACGCTAGCTCAGCCCAGGACGTCGATTGGGCCCTTTGGCTTTGTTGCCCGGGCCACCGACACCGAGGGCAATGCCATCGGCTTCCACTCATTCCAATAAGCGACTCAATAGCCCGGTGAACTGCGAAGACGGGGGCGACCCCCGATAATCGGGTGATGTCTTCCACCCCAACCCCAGCGGCGTATGCGCCGCTTTTTCAAGCCCAACACCTCACCAAGCGCTACGGCGACACCGAGGTCGTGCGCGACCTGTCGTTTGAGATTGCCCCCGGCGAATGCCTGGGCGTGATCGGCCCCAATGGCGCGGGCAAAACCACCACCATCCGCATGTGCCTGGGGCTCACCGTGCCCGATGGCGGAGGCATTACCGCTTTGGGTTTGCAGATGCCCGCAGACGCGCTGGCGATCAAAGCGCAACTTGGCGTGGTCACCCAGCTCGACACCCTGGACCCCGACTTCAACTGCGAAGAAAACCTGCTGGTGTACGGACGCTATTTCGGCATGAAAGACGCCGAGATCAAAAAGCGGATTCCGGCGCTACTCGAATTTGCCTCCCTCACCAGCAAGGCCAAAGCCAAGCCGGGCGAGCTCTCGGGTGGCATGAAGCGGCGCCTGAGCCTGGCGCGCGCTCTGGTGAATGACCCCAAGCTGCTGTTGCTGGACGAACCCACCACCGGCCTGGACCCGCAGGCCCGTCACCTGATGTGGGAGCGCCTGCAGTTGCTGTTGCAGCAAGGCAAATCGATTCTGCTGACCACCCACTTTATGGACGAGGCTGAGCGCCTGTGCTCGCGCCTCCTGGTGCTGGACCACGGCAAAAAAATAGCCGAAGGCACACCCCGCGATCTGATTGCCCAGTACCTGGAGCCGGATGTGGTGGAGGTGTACGGTGTGGGCGCACTGGCGCTCGCGGACAGCCCGCTGCGCGCCCATGCAGCGCGGGTGGAGGTGAGTGGCGAGACCGTGTTTTTCTACACCCGCGACTCAGCGGCACTGATTCAGGCGCTGCATGCTTACCCCCAGCTGCGCACCTTGCACCGCCCTGCCAACCTGGAAGACTTGTTTTTGAAATTGACCGGACGCCAGATCCGTGAGGACGCCTGAAATGAACACCCCCACAACCCTGGCCTCTGGCCCCACGCCCCGCAAGCTCAGCCCCTGGCGCTCGCCGCAACTCACGCTGCGCTTTTGGCCGGTGTTTTTGCGCAATCTGCTGGTCTGGCGCAAGCTGGCCATCCCCAGCCTCCTGGGCAATATCGCCGAACCCCTGATGTGGCTGGTCGCCTTTGGCTATGGCATGGGTGCACTGGTCGGCAAGATCACCGTGGACGGTCAGCCCGTGGCCTACATTTTGTTTTTGGCCAGTGGCTCGATTTGCATGAGCGCCATGCAGGCAGCGTCGTTTGAGGCCTTGTATTCGGCGTTTTCGCGCATGCATGTGCAAAAGACCTGGGACGGCATCATGAACGCGCCGGTGGGCTTGGACGACATCGTGCTGGCCGAAATGCTGTGGGCTGCCTTTAAGGCACTGTTTACCGTGACGGCTATTTTGGGCGTCATGCTGGCCCTGAACATCAGCCACAGCCCCAAGATGCTGCTGGCTTGGCCGATCTTGCTGGGCGTGGGCATCACCTTCAGCTCCATGGCGCTGGTGTTCAACGCCATGGCCAAGGGTTATGACTTTTTCACCTACTACTTCACGCTGTTTTTGACACCGACCATGTTTTTGAGCGGCGTCTTTTTTCCGCTGGATCAGCTCCCTGCGGCGGTACGGGTGGTGGCGGACTGGCTGCCCTTGTCCAACGCCGTGGCGCTGGTGCGCCCCTTGTTCATGGACCAGTGGCCCCGCGACGTGCTGCACCATGGCAGCGTGCTCCTGGCCTACGCCGTAGTGTCGTTTTGGGTGGCGCTGGCGCTCACCCGCAAACGCTTCGGCCAGTAAGGTTTACCAGCCCCGATTCAAACGCTCGCGGCTGACCCAGGTGGCGTGAAAGCCATTGGGCACCCGCTGGGGCAGTGCAATGCGCGCGACCGGCCCTTGGGCGACGTTGTGGGCGTCCAACACGGTGGCGTAGGACCGCGCCGCCAGGTCGTCCCACATGAACCCGACCAGATAGCCATCGTCCTCGGCCACCGCCTGGTCTTTGGGCGCAAAGCTGTGTTCGCTGAACCACTTGTGCATGCCACCGTGGTAGCTGGTGCAACTGCCCTGCTGCAAGTCATGGCGGGCGATTCCGCAAAAGCGCGGTTCTTCAGGCCCTTGTCCGTTGGCCATCAAAGTGTTCCAGGAGTAGCGTGTGCGTTCGCCCAAGTAGGCGCTGTTGATGATGGGGAACTCCTGGTTCAGCACGTCGTCCAGCACGCGCTCACGGGTCTGGCCGGTGCGCAGGTTGAAGCGCCATTCATAAAACATGCAGTCCTGGCCCAGCTGGGCAATCAGCCAGGGCAAGCGGCTGGCGTCCAACTGCCCGCGTGCATCCAATTGCGGTTTGAAGGGCGTGCCAGTCATCACGATCTCGATGCCGCCCTGGCCATCGTCTTCCTCCCAGGCATTGGACACGTGGTACATGTAAGCAGGCGCCGCTTCAAACCAGCGAATGTCAGCGGCGGTGCCATGGCGCGGAATCACCCCAAAGCGCGACGGCAACTCGGGGTAGAAGCTCACTTTGTGACGCCCGGCCGCCGCAGCCTCGGGATCTTGGAACAAGGGCAAGTCGTGCAAGACGCTGAAGTTGCGGGTCACGGCCATGTCGTGCGGCAGGCGCGCGCCCGGTAGTGCCACAGGCACCAGGGTTTTGAGGACGCCGGTTTTGTCGAGCACGCCGTAGTGCATATAGGGCGGCTCTTTGCCGTAGCAAAAAAAGATGAATTCACCGGTGCGCTCGTCGACCTTGGAGTGGGCCGAGATGTGCAGACCCGCCAGGCGCGGGTCCATGGCCAGGGTGCCGGTGGTGTGCAGGTCGGAGGGCCTGATACGGTGCACTTCGCCCCCCAGGTACCACATGGCCAGCAGCTCGCCCGCAAAGAATTTGACGTCGGTATTTGCCGTGTTTTTGAGTGGCATGTCGGGCCGGTCGCGGCGTGGCGGATCTTTGATGCCTTGCCAAAGCGCAGTGCCCGCAGCGCGCTCCTCGCTCAGGCTTTGGGTGCTGATCCAGCGGTTCTGGTACTGCGCCCGTCCTCCGTCAAAGCGCAGCGCGTGCAGCATGCCGTCGCCGTCAAACCAGTGGTAGCGGCCGGCAGCGGCAAACTGGCGGTTGGGGCCGTTGCGCACATGCATGCCGTGCAGGTCACGCGGAATTTCGCCCTCGACCTCCGTCAAATCCACCGTGATTTCATGCTCCACGGGGGCAAAACCACCTCGCAATACCGCTGTTTCGTCGTAGCCCATGCAGCACCTCGCGCAAATATGTAGGTTCGCACAGCCTAGGCCAGACGCCCAGCGTTGACAATCAGGGCATGCACCATGCCTTTGAATCGCTCACCCCCGACGTCGTGCTCGACGCGCTGGACTCGGTGGGCCTGCGCGGCGACGGTCGATTGACCGCCCTCTCGTCCTACGAAAACCGCGTCTACCAGGTGCAGTTGGAGGATGGTGGCGCGGTGGTGGCCAAGTTTTACCGGCCTGAGCGCTGGACCCGGGCGCAGATTCTGGAAGAGCACAGCTTTGCCCGGGAGCTGATGGACGCCGAGATACCCGTCATTGGGCCGATGCAATTGCAAGGTGTCACGCTGCACCCCTTCGGCGGCTTTGACTTCAGCGTGAGCCCGCGCCGCGGTGGACGCCCCCCGGAGCTGGACGATGGCGAGGTGCTGGAGTGGATCGGCCGCTTTTTGGCCCGCATCCACAGTGTGGGCGCCAAACGCAGCTTTGCCACCCGCCCGGCGCTGAACCTGGCCACCTTCGCCCAGGAACCCAAAGATTGGCTGCTGGGCCACGAGCTGGTGCCGCTGGACGTGCAATCGGCCTGGGCCCGCGCCTGCGACGAGGCCATGGCGCTGATTGCCCAGCACCCGGCCCTGAGCGGCGAGGCCTCGTCCATCCGCCTGTTGCGCCTGCATGGCGACTGCCACCCCGGCAATATTTTGTGGACCCCCACCGATGCCGCAGCCAGCGCCGGGCCAGGCCCCCACTTTGTGGACTTGGACGACGCCCGCACCGGCCCCGCAGTGCAAGACCTGTGGATGCTGCTCAGCGGCGACCGCAGCCAGCGCACCCGCCAGTTGGGCGCGCTGGTGGACGGCTACGAGCAGTTCCGCGAATTTGACCGCGAAGAACTGGCATTGATCGAGCCGCTACGCACCCTGCGCCTGATTCACTACAGCGCCTGGCTCGCCCGGCGCTGGAGCGACCCGACCTTTCCAGTCAACTTTCCGTGGTTCGGCTCCAGCGACTATTGGCAGGGCCAAGTGCAAATGCTGCAAGAGCAGTGCGAAGCCATGCAAGAAAACCCGCTGGTGGTGTAGCCCATGAGCGCTGCCCTGCCCACCTTGAACCTGATAGGCGCGGGACGCGTCGGCCAAACCCTGGCGCGCCTGTGGACGCAGGCCGGGGTATTTGCGGTGCAAGACGTACTGACGACCTCGCTAGCCAGTGCACAAACCGCTTGCGAATTCATAGGCGCTGGAAGTCCATCACCCAGTCTGGACGCCATGCGCCCCGCTGACCTGTGGCTGATTGCCACGACCGATGCCCGGATTGCCGCTACTGCAGCGGCCCTGGCGCGGCATGCCGTGGCGATGGAATCGCACCAAGAGACGACAGCCTTTCATTGCAGCGGCGCTTTGTCAGCAGCGGAGCTCGCACCCCTGGCTGCGCTGGGCTGGCACACGGCAAGTGCGCACCCCATCTTGAGCTTTGCCAACCCCGTCAGCGCCTGCGCCCAATTTGCCGGGACGCCGTGTGCGCTGGAAGGTCACGCCGGGGCTTGCGAGCCCTTGAAGACCGCGTTTTCCGCCATTGGCGCGCAATGCTTTGACGTGGACAGCCAGGACAAACTGCTTTACCACGCAGGCGCCGTGTTTGCGACTAACTTTGTTCCCGTTCTGCAAGCGGTGGCTGAGGACGCCTGGCAAAAGAGCGGCGTGCCGCAAGCGCTCATTCCCCATCTGCGGGCGTCGCTCTTGCAAAACGCGGTGGCCAACATCACCCGCTTGGGACCACAAGGCGCGCTCACCGGCCCTGCCGCGCGGGGCGACACAGCGGCGATTGCCCGCCAGGCAGAAGCCCTTGCGCAGTGGGACCCGGCCGCAGGCGCGGCCTACTCGGCCCTTAGCGCCTTGGCGCTGCGCATGGCAAATACCAGCAGCACCACAGCCACCAGCGCCGCCAAGAAGCGCTGAAGCAGCAGGTTCTCCTCAAAGTCCAGCGGCTCGTCGAGCAGCGTATAGACGGTCACAGCGAGCAGCAAGGCCAGGGTACGCAGGCGCCAGCCTTGCGGATTCCAATACGCGGCACCCAAGCGGTGCCAAAGTACATGGCCCAGCAAGCCGGCGATCACGCCCAAGCACGCCCCCACCGCCACATCACCCGGCCAGTGCGCGCCCACCGCAATGCGCGACAGACCCACCGTCGCCGCCAGCAGCCACAACCAGACAAAGCGACGGCGGCGCGGCGCGTCCAGCGCGAAGTACAAACTGCTGGCCACTGCAAAAGCCGTCAGCGTATGGCCGGAGGGCATGGATGCCAGCTCCAACTTTTCCCCCACGATCCGAAACAACTGATTGTCGACCACGCCGGCCGGGCGCAGACTCTCTATCAGCCCCTTGCCCAAACGCGCAAACAGCACACCAAAGGGGACCGCGCACAGCCAGGCCCATTGCAATCGGGGTGCCAGCAGCAGCAAGGGCGAAGTCACCGCCAGCACGCCCCACACATTGCCCAGCAGCGACAACCCTGTCCAGACCGGTGCGGGAAGCACCATGCAGGCCTGGTTAATCGCCAGAAAAAGCCCAGGCTCGCCCCAATGCAGCCACAAGGGCGCGCACACGCCCAGCAGCGCCAGCGGCAGCAGGCACAGGCGCAAGGTATGGTGAAAGGTAGGGCGTAAGCCAGAGTCCATCATCTATTCCATCCTCAAACGGGGCTGCGGCTTGTCCGACCAACCCTGGCAGGCATAAAAGCGAAAGCTCGACAGCGGCGCACCCCAGTGGGTGGCGACCTGCGTTGCCAAAAGCTCACACTTGTCAAAGCCGTGCTCCCCGAGCGGCACCGCATAGGCCATGGCTGACCAATCCACCAGGAGCGTATCAGCGCCCGCGGGCAAGGGCCCGGCCCACAAAGTGAACTGGTCAA
>CAIYRQ010000192.1 GCA_903928635.1 uncultured beta proteobacterium
CAGGTCAGCTACTCGCGCCTCACCATCGTGAACATCGAAGGTCTGAGGATGGCGGCGCTCATTTAAATTTCTAGCAAGGCCAATCCCGAGACCTCATGCGAGGCCTCGCGCCTCTACAACTCTCGCGCCAGCCGCAAGCCATCCAACACCGCCGCATGCGTATTGCGCGCGGACACCGCGTCGCCGATGCGAAAGAGTTGGAATTCCCCGGCAGAGTTGCTCGCCACGGTTTGCGCTTGGCCTGCGGTCAGGGCCGCATAGTCCACCGCGCCTTGGTTGGTGGAGTGGGGTTTGAGCTCAAAGTACAGGTCTTCCAGCGGCAGCGTGCCGTGGTTGACGACCACCTGGTCCACCACGCGCTCTTTGCGCACGCCGCCGTAGTCGCTGCCCAGCACGGCCAGCAGCTTGCCGCTTTGCGTGGGGTGGGGCGCCACCGATTGCAGGCGGAATGTCACGGTAAAGGTCACGTCCAGCTTTTGCAGGCTGCGCATATAGGGCACCAGGTTCATGGCCATCACCTCGGGCGCAAACGAGCGGTCGGGGGTGACGATCTCTAGGCGCGAGCCGCTTTGGGCAATCACTTCGGCCGCCTGCAGCGCCGAGTGGTCGCCAGCGTCGTCAAACAGCAGCACGTCCTGCCCCGGCTTGACGTCGCCCGCCAATATGTCCCAGGCCGACACCACGAGTTCGTTGCCGGTGGCCAGCACCTCGGTGTGGGGCAGTCCACCGGTGGCGATGATGACCACGTCCGGCTTCTCGGCGCGCACTGTGGCCGCGTCGGCCAGGGTGTTAAAGCGGAACACCACGCCTTGCTCTTCGCAGCGGGCCATGCGCCAGTCGATGATGCTCATCATCTCTTTGCGCCGCGCGCTCAGCGCCGTCAGGCGTATCTGCCCGCCGGGTTTGGGTGCGGCTTCCAGCACCGTCACGGCATGGCCGCGCTCAGACGCGACACGCGCCGCTTCCATGCCCGCAGGGCCTGCGCCCACCACCAGCACTTTGCGCCGCGTGGGCGCCGGGCTTTGAACATGGGGCAGGGTGAGCTCGCGCCCGGTCGACGGGTTGTGAATGCAATAGGCCTCGCCCCCGGCATAAATGCGGTCCAGGCAGAAGTTGCCACCCACGCAAGGCCGGATGGTGTCTTCGCGGCCGATCATGATCTTGCGCACGATGTGGGGGTCGGCCATGTGCGCGCGCGTCATGCCCACCATGTCGAGTTTGCCGCTGGCAATGGCGTGGCGCGCGGTGTTGACGTCCTGGATCTTGGCGGCATGAAAGATGGGAATGTCCACATGCGCGCGCAGGCTGCCTGCAAAGTCCAGGTGCGGCGCGCTGCGCATGCCTTGCACCGGTATCACGTCGGTCAGGCCGGCATCGGTGTCGATGTGGCCGCGGATGATGTTCAAAAAATCCACCATGCCCGACTTGGCCAGGTAGCGGGCAATGCCCAGGCCTTCATCTTGCGTGAGGCCGCCAGGGCGCACCTCGTCGGCCACGCCGCGCACACCCAAAATAAAGTCCGGCCCCACGCGCTTGCGAATCGCGGCCAACACGTCCAAAGAAAAGCGCACGCGGTTTTCCAGCGGACCGCCATAAGGTGCGTCCAGCGTGTTGGTAGACGGCGACCAAAACTGGTCCATCAGGTGGCCATAGGCTTCCAGCTCTAGGCCATCCACCCCGGCGGCCTGCATGCGCTCGGCGGCATCGGCGTAGTCTTGGATGATGCGGGCAATGTCCCAGTCTTCCATGCGCTTGGGGAAAGCGCGGTGCGAGGCCTCGCGCTCATGCGAGGGCGACACCACCGGCAGCCAATCGGCCTTGGACCAGCTGGTGCGCCGCCCGAGATGGGTCAGCTGGATCATCACCGCTGCGCCGTGCTCGTGGCAGGCATCCGTGAGCTCGCGCATCCAGGGCACGACTTCGTCTTTGTAGGCCAGGATGTTGTTAAACACCGGCGGGCTGTCGCGCGACACCGCCGCCGAGCCCGCTGTCATGGTCAGTGCAATACCCGCTTTGGCGCGCTCCACGTGGTAGGCGCGGTACTTGGCCTTGGGCATGCCGTCTTCGGGGTAGGCGGGCTCGTGCGAGGTAATCATCAACCGGTTGCGCAAGCGCAGGTGCTTGAGCTGAAAGGGCTGGAGCAGGGGATCGTTGGATGCGGCGCTGGACATGGTGGGCTCTCTGGGTGCGGTGTGGCTCAGTACCACTGGTCGGGCATAGACGCTTTTTTGCGGTCCATGAAGTCTCGGATGGATTCGTCTACCGCCAAGTCCAGCTCCGGCGCCACGTAGTCGGCCAGGGATTGCTTCCAGCGTTTGTTGGCGCGGGTGGCGGCGTCGGTCTGTCCGGCTTCGGTCCAGGTCTCGAAGGGCGTGTCGTCTGAGATGTTGGAGTCAAAAAACGCCGTGGTGTAGTTGGCCATGGTGTGGGCGCTGCCCAGGTAGTGGCCGCCGGGTGTGACGTTGTGGAAAGCGTCCATGGCCAGCGTGTTGTCGTCCACCGTGACGCCGCCGATGTAACTGTGCAGCGCACCGCAGAAGTCGGCGTCCATCATGAATTTCTCGTAGCTCATGGACAGCAGCCCGTCCAAAAAACCGGCCGAATGCAAGATGAAATTGGCCCCGCAATGCACGGCCGACAGCATGGACATCACGCTCTCTTGCATGGCCTGGCCGTCGGGCAGTTTGGAGGTGGTGAACGAGCCCGCACAGCGCAGCGGCAGGTTCAGGCGCCGCGCCAACTGGCCCACCACCATAGAGCCGATGGCAGGCTCGGGCGTGCCAAAAGTGGGTGAGCCCGAACGCAGTGACATGCTGGACAAGAAGTTGCCATAAATCACCGGCGCGCCGGGGCGCTCGAGCTGCGTCATCGCGCAGCCCACCATGGTCTCGGCATGGGCTTGGGCAATCGCTCCTGCATTGGTGACCGGGCCCATGGCGCCACCCAAAATAAAGGGCACGATCACCGCCGCCTGATTGGCCCGGGCATAGGCGCGGGCTGACTTGGTCATGGTGCCGTCCCACAGGAGTGGGGAGTTGACGTTGACATTGCCCAAGATCACGCAGTTCTTGTCCACAAAGTCGGCGCCAAACAGCAGGCGGCTCATGGCAATCGAGTCTTCGGCACGTTCCTCCGAGGTGATAGAGCCCATATAGGCCTTGTCGGAGTAGCGCATGTGGGCATAGACCATGTCCAGGTGCCGCTTGTTGACCGGCACATCGGTGGGCTCGCACACGGTGCCTCCACTGTGGTGCAGCCAGGGGCAGTTGTAGGCCAGCTTCACAAAGTTCTGAAAGTCGTCCAGCGTGCCATAGCGGCGACCGCGGTCCAGGTCCATCACAAAGGGTGAGCCGTAGGCGGGCGAAAACACCACGTTGTTGCCGCCAATTTGCACCGAGTGCGCCGGGTTGCGGGCGTGCTGGGTGAACTCTTTGGGCGCGGTTTTGAGCAATTCGCGCAAATGGCCCGGTTCAAACTTGACCCGCATGCCGTCCACCTTGGCGCCGGACTTTTTGAACATCGCCAGCACTTCGTCGTCATCGCGTATGTCCAGGCCCACTTCGGCCAGGATGCGGTCGGCCGTGGCCTCGATCTTGAGCAGGCTTTCCTCGCCCATGATGTCGTAAGTCGGAATGACACGCTTGATGTAAGCCGGGCCCGTGACCTTGGCGTTGGGGTCGCGTCGCTCACGGCCACCGCTGCGCCGACCGCGCTTGGGCTCTGCCGTGGTGCTGGGTGGGCTTTGGGTATCAGATTCGCTCATGCCTTTGTCTCCGGTTTTCAGGGGATTTGCCGCTTGTTTCAGGCGGATAATAGTTGTGCTGCGGGCTTTTGTGATCCGCCTATTTCTTCATCCAATCCATCAATTTTTTGCATGCTAAAGCGCTTTGACCAACCTGCCATGGGCAACCTCATCACCTTTGAGGCGGCGGCACGCACCGGCAGCTTTACCAAGGCTGCGCAGGAATTGGCAGTGGGCCAGCCCGCGGTGAGCCACGCTATCCGGCTATTGGAGGACGAATTGGGTGTGGTGCTGTTCGCAAGACGCCACAAAGGCGTGGAGTTGACCGAGGCCGGACGCTACCTGCTGGAGCAAGTGGCGCTGGGCCTGACCTTGATGGACCAGGCCCTGCGGGAGGTGCGCAGCATGAGCTCGGCCCACCAGGTCACGCTGGCGGTGTCCACTGCCACGGCCACCTGGTGGTTGATGCCACGCATTGCGCGCTTTAAGCAGCAGCATCCCCATATCGAGCTGCGCTGCATTACCACCGACATCGATCTGGACCTGGAGCGCGAGCGCATTGACCTGGCCATCACCCTGGGCAGCGGCGATTTTGCGCAGCATGCACGCTGGCGCTTTGTGGACGAGGAGGTGTTTGCGGTGTGCAGCCCGGCGTTCCTGGCATCCCATTCGCCTTTGCAGACCGTGCAAGACCTGGCCAATAGCACTTTGCTGCACTTGGAGGAGCGCTACCGCCCGCGCCTGGACTGGCCGCTGTGGCTGGCACGCTTTGGCGTGAGCGCTCCGCGTTCCGCCAAAGGCTTGTCGTTCAATGACTATTCCATTGTGCTACAGGCGGCGCTGGAAGGGCAGGGGCTGGCATTGGGTTGGCGCCATATTGTGGAGCCGCTGATTGCCCAAGGACGGCTGGTGCGCGCGCTGTCGCAGAGTGTGACTACCGACCAGCCCATGTACATCGTGGCATCGCGCGCCGGGCGGGTGCGAAGCGATGTGATGGCGCTGAAAGACTGGCTGGTACAGGAGGCGCTTTAGGCCTGTGGCTCCTCGGCACCGGGTTGCCGCAGTTGCCAGACGATGTGCGCCAACAGCGCCAAAAACACAATGGCACCGCCCAGCATGGTGCTCTGGCTGGGGACTTCGTGGTGGATCAACCACACCCACACCGGCCCTAGCACCGGCTCGGCAATGCCAATAAGCGCGGCAATGGCCGAGGGCAGCAGGCGTACGCCGGTGACGAATAAGGCTAGCCCCAAGCCAAGGTTGAGCGCCCCAAATGCAAATAGCAGGGCCCCGTCTACCGGGCCGACCGCAAATTGGCTGACTTGGGTGGACGATACGAACGCAGCAATCAAGGTGCCCAAACATACGGCCGGCATCATCGCCACATGTGCATGGCGCTTGGTGATAACGGTGGCTGTGGCAAAGGCCAGCGCGACCAGCAAGGCCAGACCGTCGCCGATTGGCGACACATTGCCGCCCAGCGACTCCGAGACCATGACCGCCACACCGGAGATCACCGCCGCAATTGCGATCCAGGTGGCGCGGGGCACGCGCTCGCGAAACAGCACCACCCCCATCAGCGCAGCCATCAGGGGCACGCCTGCCTGCAGCAACAGCACATTGGCCACCGTGGTGTATGCCAGTGCCACCACAAAGGAAGTGGACGCCGTCGCAAAGCAAAGCGCCACACCCACACCCGCAAGGCCCATGGCCCGAAATAGACGCCAAGTGCCAAGACGCCCGTGCTGCCAGAGCATGAACGCCAGCAAAAAACTGCTGGCAAATACCGAGCGCCAAAACACGGTGGTCCAGCTGTCGGTCACGCTCAGAAAACGCGCAATCGCCCCGCCGAAGCTCCACACCGTGGCCGAGCCCAAAACCAGCCAGGCGCCGCGTACGTCCAAGGGTTTGGACTCCACGGCTTACTCTGCGCCCAGGCGCTGAATGAGTTCGATCTTGTAGCCGTCAGGGTCGGTCACAAACGCGATATGGGTGGTGCCGCCTTGGACCGGGCCTGGTGCGCGCGTCACATTGCCGCCCGCGGCTTGGATGCGTTCACAGGCGGCGTAGATGTCGCTCATTCCCAGGGCTATATGGCCATAGGCGGTGCCCAGCTCGTAGCTTTCAACGCCCCAGTTGTAGGTGAGCTCCAGCTCCGCGTGGTCCGGGTTGCTGCCAAAGCCGACGAAGGCCAGTGTGTATTTGTATTGCGGATTGTCCGAAGTGCGCAGCAATTTCATGCCGATCACCTGGGTGTAGAAGTCGATAGAGCGCTGGAGATTGCCGACGCGCAGCATGGTGTGGAGGATTTTCATGGCAGAGATTGTCGCCCAGGCCGGCGACAGCCTTTGTCGCATTGGCTCTATCCAAGTCGGCTGGTGACGGCAAGAAAATTTATTCAAATTCCCCCGTGCAAATCATTTAAAAATTGGTTATAAATCATGCTGCGTGTTAAGGCGTGAGAAAGCACTAGACAGCAGGGGTTTCACCAGGGTGTCGATTGATCAACCATTTGAATTCAGGAGGCCGATGATGCGATTTCAACGATCAGGAGTTCTGCTTGCGGCCTTCGTGCCGAACGTCTGGGCACAGGCGGAGGAGGCCGCACCGGTCATCCAACTGGCGGCAAGTGCTGCAATCAGCGCACCTGCATTCAGTGGTGCAGATACCGCCTGGATGCTGATGGCAACGGTGCTCGTGCTGGTGATGACGTTGCCTGGAATTTTTCTCTTTTACTCGGGCTTGATGCGCACCAAGAATGCCCTGTCCATCGCGGTTCAAACGCTGATGGCGACGGCATTGATCACCTTGCTTTGGGGCATAGTTGCTTATTCGCTGGCGTTTACTTCTGGTGGCCCTTGGATCGGCGGCTGGAGTCGGGCGCTGGCACAGGGGCTTACCGGACTGCTGCCCCCGGGGCACACCATGGCCAAGACCATCCCTGAGCCTGTCTTCTTCATGTTTCAACTGGCGTTTGCCGTGGTGACCTTTGCTTTGGTGCTGGGGGCAACGGTAGAGCGCATGCGAATGGGGGTCATCCTTGTCTTTTGTGCCTTGTGGCTGCTGTTGATTTATGTGCCGGTCGCGCACTGGGTGTGGCATCCCGAAGGTTGGTTGGCGCTGCAGGGTCAAATGGACTTTGCCGGAGGCACCGTGGTTCATGTGTTGGCAGGCAGCAGTGCGTTGGTGGCCGCTCTGATGGTCGGACCCCGCAAGGGATTTGGCACAGAAGCCATGATGCCGAGCAACTTGTTGATGGCGGCTCTGGGCGCTTGCCTCTTGTGGGTAGGGTGGTTTGGCTTCAATGCGGGGTCTGCGCTGGAAGCTGGCGCCCGCGCCGCAAACGCCATGGTGGCCACTCATTTCTCCGCCAGCGCCGGGTGTTTTGTGTGGGGGCTGTGCGAGCTGGTTGAGCGGCGGAAAATCAGTTTGCTGGGTGTGAGCAGTGGCGCCATCGCTGGCTTGGTGGCAGTCACGCCTGCCGCTGGTTTTGTTGATATGTGGGGCGCCGTGGCAATGGGCTTGTGCGCAGGCGTGGTCTGCTACCTGGCGGCCACGCAGTTCAAGTCCGTGTCCGGCGTTGACGATTCGCTCGATGTGTTCGCGCTTCACGGGGTGGGTGGGTTTCTCGGCTCGGCACTCACGCCATTCCTGGCGAGCGCGGCCATTGCGCCGGTAACCGCCACGGTGTTGAGCAACACCCTGGGAGCAGCTGCGGTGATGGCCTATTCCGGCGGGATGACCTGGCTCATCTTGTGGGTGATTCGCCGCTTTGTTGCGTTGCGCGTCTCCCCCGCGCAGGAGCTGGAGGGCTTGGACCTGGCGCAGCATGGAGAGACACTGTTACCCGATTGATGAATCTTTATGGACCCCACAAAACCTGTGAACAAGGGTGAGTTGCTGAAGGTGCTGACGCGCCTCATGACGCCGTTTCGCCGCGAATTTCAGCAATTCCTGGACGTCAACCGCCTGTTGGTGGACCAAGAATATGCCCGCGAAGTTTTGGACAAGCTCCTGCAATCTGACAATCCGAGCATATTGGGTGCGGGGCACTTCCTGCGCGATTGGATGAAAGGCGATGTGCCTCTGACACGGCCTGCCTCTGCGGCATTGAGTTACCAGACGCAGTCCGCGCCATCTCCGGCGGCCGCCCACGCCGTGGTGCCGCCCCCCGTCGCCTCTGTGTCCACAAGCGACCAGAGCGTGGCTGCTACCAAGTACATCAAACGCCTGCGTTAGCTTTGGCTTTGGGTAGGAACAGAAGGGCATCAGTGACAATGCAGGTCCCATCCAACCCCTCTGATTTTTGTTCAAGCCCATGTCCCAGTTCACGAAAACCGTTTTATTCACTGACAGCGACGGCCGCGCCCGCTTCAGGGAAGAGTTGCTTGCTTTGGAACAAGGCACGCCGCAGTCCAGGCTGTCGGAGGTGTTTGCCAGTGGCGGCTACCAGCTGCGCACCAGCCCCGTAGGTTTTCGCAGCGAGTTTCATTGCACCGGCGCACCGCAGTGGGTGTTTATTCTGGGGGGCCAGATGGAAATCGGTCTGCAAGGTGGTGTCTCACGGGTGTTTGGCCCGGGCCAGCACTTTTTTAGCGCCGACTTGCTGCCCGAAGGCGCGGCCTTTGACGCCACTATCCACGGCCATTGGAGCCGACAGGTGGGGCCGGACCCCTTGGTAACCTTGTTCGTTAAGGCATAAAAAAAGGGCTCCTCGGAGCCCTTTTTTTCGCTTGGAAGCCGGGGTTTAACGCCCTGCCGGCCCACGGTTGCCGCCAGGGCCACCGCGTCCACGGCCACCGCCGCCGCCGCCACCATTGCCACGGGGGCCTTGGCCGCCGTAGCCGCCACCACCGCCACCACCACCATTGCGGTTGCCTTGGTAGCCGCCGCCACGGCGTGCGCCGCGCTCGGTCATCAGGTCCACGCTGGTGCGCATGGGGTCAGGTTGGCCACCGGGTGCGCGCGGCACGCGGGGTTCGCTGGGGAAGCTGGACATGCGGTCAGGTGCCATGCGCGGGCGCGCTGCGTGCGCGTCGTGCGAACGTGGGGGTTGGTCTTCGTGGCGGCCCGGGCCGTCGTCATCCCGCGGGAAACCACCAGCACGGGGCGCATTGCGCGGGCCGTTGCGTCCACCACCGCCACCTCCATTGCCACCACCACGGGGGCCTTGGCCTTGGCGTTGACCGCCACCACCGCCATTGCCGCCGGGGCCTTTGCTTTCACGTACGCGCTGCAGCATTTCGGTGCGGGCCGCTTTGGCGGCCGCTTGCATCACGTCGCGGCTTGGGGGCTTGCCTGCGCCGCCCCAAATGGTTTGGCGGCCCATGGCGATGGGCTCTGCCTTTTCACCGGGTTCGGGCGCAAAGCCCTCTACCACGACCACTTCAATGTTTTGCTTGGTAAAGCGCTCAATGTCCTGCATGAAGCCTTCTTCGTCCAGGCAGACCAGGTTGACGGCAGCGCCATCGGCACCCGCGCGGCCGGTGCGGCCGATGCGGTGCACATAGTCTTCGCTCACGTTGGGGATTTCGTAGTTCACCACGTGCGGCAAATCGTCAATGTCGATTCCGCGCGCAGCAATGTCGGTCGCAACCAGTGCACGCACTTCGCCGCTTTTGAAGCCAGCCAATGCCTGGGTACGGGCGGCCTGGCTCTTGTTGCCATGCAGCGCCATGGCAGAAATGCCGTTCTTTTCCAAAAACTCGGCCACGTTGTTGGCGCCGAATTTGGTGCGGGTGAACACCAGCACCTGGCTCCAGTTTTGGGCGTTGATGATGTGCGCCAGCAAAGCCTTTTTCTTGCCACGACCCACGGGGTGGATCACCTGGGTAATGCGCTGCACCGTGGTGTTGCGGGGTGTGACTTGCACGCTTTGCGGGTTTTTGAGCAGGTTGTTGGCCAGCTCGCGGATTTCGTCGCTAAAGGTGGCCGAGAACAACAGGCTTTGTTTGTCGCGCGGCACCAGAGCCAGCACTTTTTTCACGTCATGGATAAAGCCCATGTCCAACATACGGTCGGCTTCATCGAGCACCAGGATTTGCACTTGGCCCAGATCCAACATGCCTTGCTGTTGCAGGTCCAGCAGGCGGCCGGGGGTGGCGACCAGCAAGTCCACGCCTTTTTTGAGCTTGGAGATTTGCGGGTTCATGCCCACACCGCCAAAGATGACGGTGCTGGAGAGTTCGAGGTACTTGCCGTAGGTGCGGATCGATTCTTCGACTTGCGCGGCCAGTTCGCGGGTGGGGGTCAGCACCAGGGCACGAATGCCCACGCCGCCGAATTTGTTTTTGGCTGCCGGTGTGCTGGCCAGGCGCTGCAGCATGGGCAGGGTGAAGGCCGCTGTTTTGCCAGTGCCAGTCTGGGCGCCGCCCAGCAGGTCGTGGCCAGCGAGCACCAGGGGAATGGCTTGGGCTTGAATGGCCGTGGGCGTTTCATAGCCCTGCTCGAGCACAGCTTTCAGGATGGCCGGAGCCAGGTTCAATTCTTCGAAGTTCATAAGGACGCACCGGTTTGCGGGTGCTTGCGTACCGGCCTGTCCGTGGAGTGTGTCCAACGGTCAGTCATAGGCAGGTAGATTCAAAAATGGGACGAACCGCTTTGGTTGCTGTCCCCAGCATGTTGCTGTCATTGCGGGCAACTGAAACTCCGCAACTGCGCCGATTGTCGCACGTTGCGCCCCGGGGCTTGGAAACGCACGGTTTCCACGGATTGGGCATTTCAGGAGCGGGCAGTCGATAATACGAGCTTCTGATTTTTTGACTCCCCACGGAACCCGCAATGGCCCAATACGTTTTTTCCATGAACCGCCTCGGCAAGATCGTGCCGCCCAAGCGCCACATCTTGAAAGATGTTTCGCTCAGCTTTTTCCCCGGCGCCAAGATCGGCGTGCTGGGCACCAACGGTTCGGGCAAGTCCACGCTCTTGAAAATCATGGCCGGTCTGGACAAAGAGATTGAGGGCGAAGCCATCCCCATGCCGGGCCTGAACATCGGCTACCTGCCGCAAGAACCCCAACTCGATCCCACCCAAACCGTGCGCGAAAGCGTGGAAGCCGGTATGGGCAAAGTCTTCTCAGCGAAAGCGCGTTTGGAGGAGGTCTACACCGCTTATGGCGAAGAGGATGCCGACTTCGACGCCCTGGCTGCTGAGCAGGCCGAGCTGGAAGCCATCATCGCCACCGCAGGCACGGATTCCGAGCACCAGCTGGAAATTGCCGCCGACGCGCTGCGCCTGCCCCCGTGGGATGCCAACATCGGCGTGCTCTCGGGCGGTGAAAAACGCCGCGTCGCCTTGTGCCGCTTGCTCTTGTCCAAGCCCGACATGCTGCTGCTCGACGAGCCAACCAACCACTTGGACGCCGAATCGGTGGACTGGCTGGAGCAGTTTTTGCAGCGCTACTCGGGCACCGTGGTGGCCATTACCCATGACCGCTACTTTCTGGACAACGCGGCCGAGTGGATTTTGGAAATGGACCGGGGCGCTGGCATTCCCTACAAGGGCAATTACAGCGACTGGCTGCAACAAAAGCAGGCGCGCCTGGAGGCCGAGCAAAAGGGCGAAGAGTCCCGCGCCAAGGCCTTGAAGAAAGAGCTGGAATGGTCCCGCCAAAACCCCAAGGCCCGCCAAGCCAAGAGCAAAGCCCGCCTGGCCCGTTTTGAAGAACTGAGCGACTTCGAGTACCAAAAGCGCAACGAAACCAACGAAATCTTCATCCCTGTGGCGGACCGCCTGGGCCAGGAAGTGATCGAGTTCACCAACGTCACCAAGTCGTTTGGCGACCGCGTGCTGATCGACAACCTGAGTTTCAAGATCCCACCAGGCGCGATCGTGGGCATTATTGGCCCCAACGGTGCGGGTAAATCGACGCTGTTCAAGATGATTGCCGGTCGTGAGAAGCCCGATTCCGGCGAAGTCAAGATCGGCCAAACCGTCAAGATGGCCTTCGTGGACCAGAACCGCGACGATCTGGCCAATGAAAAAACCGTGTGGGAAGACGTCTCTGGCGGCTTGGACATCCTCAATGTGGGCAAGTTCCAGATGGCCAGTCGCGCGTATTGCGGCCGTTTTAACTTCAATGGCGCGGACCAGCAAAAGCGCGTAGGCACACTCTCGGGCGGTGAACGCGGTCGTTTGCATTTGGCCAAAACGCTGATCGCTGGCGGCAATGTGCTGATGCTTGACGAACCGTCCAACGACTTGGACGTGGAAACCTTGCGTGCCCTGGAAGACGCGCTGCTGGAATTTGCCGGCACGCTGTTGGTCATCAGCCATGACCGCTGGTTCCTGGACCGCATTGCGACCCACATCCTGGCCTGTGAGGGCGACAGCCAGTGGGTGTACTTTGACGGCAACTACCAGGAATACGAAGCGGACAAAAAGCGCCGCCTGGGCGAAGAGGGCGCCAAGCCCAAACGCATGCGCTACAAGGCGCTCAAGTAAAGCGCCGCGCTGGTCTCAACCGGGCGCTAGCCTCTGCGCCGGTTGACCAGCGTGATGCCCAGGCCCACCATCGCCAGGGCGCCCAGCAACTCCACTGTGACCGCCTCGCCCAGCCACAGCGCGCCAAACAGCAGGGCGAACAGCGGCGTGGTGAGCGCGAACGAGCCCATTTTGGTGGCGGGGTAGCGGCCTAAGAGCCAGACCCACGCCAGGTAGCTGGCAAAGGCGCCCACCACGGTTTGCAGCAGCAAAGAGCCGATGGCAAAAGCGCTGAGGTTCCAATTCCAAACCTCGCCCAAGGCCTGCGACAGCACCGGAAGCGCCACAGCGCTCACGCTTACTTGGTAGAACAGCAGTTTCTCCGGGCCCAACTTGGTTAGACGCGTGGTGCGCAACACCACGGTCGTCAGGGCCCAGGCAATGGCACCGCCGATGCCCAGCAAATCGCCCCAGTGCTGCTGCGGTGTTTGGCCTCCAATAAAGCCCTGGCGCAAAGTAAAGCCCACGGCGACAAATGCCAACAACAAACCACTCCACTGGAGTTTGGATAGGCGCTCCGACTTGATGAACCAAGGCAGCACCAACGCCGCCCACAGCGGCGAGGTGTACAAAAACACGGTAATGCGCGAAGCCGCTGTGAACTGCAAGCCCGAGAACAGACAAACGAACTCCAGGGAAAACAGCGTGCCCGCCAGCAACCCGGGCCACAAAGAGCCGTCGCGCTCCCACAGCGGCACACCGCGCCACACGCACCACAGCCAGAGCACGGTGGCCGCACCGGTAAAGCGCACGCCCGCCATAAAAATCGGTGCCATCTCGGGCAGCGTGGCTTTGACAAGCACCTGCTGAAAACCCCAAAAGGCGCAGCAGGTCAGCAGCAGACCAATGGCCAGCGGGTCCAGGTGCTCTTTGCGTTCCATGGCGTGCTCTGAAGGGCCTAGCGCAGGCTGCCCGTGTAGAACGATCCACCGTGGTACAGCAGCGGGTCGGCCTGTTCGCGGTGGCCGCAGCGTTCCACTTCGCCCACAAAAATGATGTGGTCGCCCTCGTCGTGGCGGCTGCGGTTAAAGCATTCAAACGTCGCTACGGCGCCGTGAATCACAGGTGCGCCATGCAAACCTTGTGACCAGTGCACACCGGCAAAGCGGTCAATACCTTTGGTGGCAAATTGGTTGGCAAGATCCGTTTGCTCCGCGCTCAGCACGTTGATCACGTAATGCTGGCAGGCGAGCAGCGCTTCCATGGAGCCGGACTTGTGCGCCAGGCTCCACAACACCAGCGGAGGCGCCAAAGACACGGAATTGAAAGAACTCACCGTGAGCCCCACCAATCCACCTTGCTGGTTCAGGGCCGTGACCACGGTCACCCCGGTGGCAAATTGCCCGAGTGCGTGACGAAATTGGCTTTGGGAGAAGTCGGGTGGCAGCGCCTGTGCTGAGGGCAAGGCATTGCCGGGGAGAGAAGAATTCAAAACGATGGCCTGACGGTGAAAGGGTCGCACTTTACATGGGTCGGCTCCCAAGCCCTGTTACCTAGGTTCACGTACGCGACTCAGTGCCCCAAAATCTTCGACAAAAAGTCGCGGCTGCGTTCGCTTTTGGGGTTGTTGAAGAACTCGTGGGGATTGTTTTGTTCCACGATCTGGCCTTGGTCCATGAAGATCACGCGGTCGGCCACGGCCTTGGCAAAGCCCATTTCATGGGTAACGCACACCATGGTGATGCCCTGGTGCGCCATTTCCATCATCACGTCCAGCACTTCTTTGATCATTTCCGGGTCGAGCGCAGAAGTGGGCTCGTCAAACAGCATGATCTTGGGGGTGAGGCACAGTGCGCGGGCAATGGCCACGCGCTGCTGCTGGCCGCCGGAGAGTTGCAAGGGGTATTTGTGCGCCTGCTCGGCAATGCGCACCCTTTTGAGCTGCTCCATCGCACGTTCTTCGGCTTCTTTTTTTGGCAGTTTGCCGACCCACATGGGCGAGAGCGTGAGGTTTTCCAGCACGGTCAGGTGCGGAAACAGATTGAATTGCTGGAACACCATGCCGACTTTTTTGCGCACATCGTCAATCACCTTCACGTCGTCGGTGAGTTCCACACCGTCCACCAGGAGATGGCCTTGCTGATGCTCTTCGAGCCGGTTGATGCAGCGAATGAGCGTGGACTTGCCCGAGCCCGAGGGGCCGCAAACCACAATGCGTTCGCCCTGGGCAATATGGAGGTCAATGTCACGCAGCACATGAAAGCTGTCGCCGTACCACTTGTTGACTTTGTCGAAGCTGATGATGGGGTTGGACATAGGTGGATTTCAGCGGAGTTTGCTTTTGTTGACTTGCTTTTCGATCCAGTTGCTGTAGCGCGACATGGAAAAGCAAAAGCCAAAATAGATGACGGCGATAAACAGATAGCCCTCAATGCGGAAGGGACGCCAGTCGGCGTCTGCATTCATGGCCATGCCCATGGCACCGGTAAGCTCGTACAGGCTCACGATGGCCACCAGGGAGGTGTCTTTGAAAGTGGAGATGAAGTTGTTCATGATGCCCGGCACCACCATGGCCAAGGCCTGGGGCAGCACGATCAGGCGCTGGGTTTGCCAGTAGCTCAAGCCGAGCGTGGCGGCGGCTTCGGTTTGGCCTTTGGGCATGGCCTGCAAGCCACCGCGGATGACTTCAGCCATGTAGGCCGCGGCAAACAAGGTGATGCCCGCCAGCACCCGAATCAGCACATCCAAGCTAAAGCCCTGCGGCATCAGCAGCGGAGCCATGTATGAGGCCATGAACAGCACCGAGATCAGCGGCACACCGCGAATAAGTTCCACATACACCGTGCACAGGCTGCGAATGGCAGGCATGCCTGAGCGGCGGCCCAATGCAATCATGAGCGCGATCGGAAATGCCAGGCCCATGGATACGGTGGCCAGAAGCAGTGTGAGCGGCAGGCCGCTCAACAGGTCGGTGCCCACGGGCGTGAGGCCAAAGACACCGCCGCGCATGAGCGTGAAATACGCTGCCAGCACGACCATCCAAAGCGGCGCAAGCCAGGCTTTCCAGCACGCGCGTATGCAGCTCACCACAATCAGCGCCAGCAACATGACGGTGCAAATCAGCGCACGCCAATGCTCGTCAAACGGGTAGCGGCCAAAGAGGATGAAACGGAACTTTTCCCGTACCACGCCCCAGCATGCGCCACTGGACGCATGGCACACCGTGTAGTCCGCCACCCACACCGCATCGATGATGGCCCATTGAAACAAGCGGGGCAGGGTGGCCAGCAAGACGGCACCGACCAGCACTGTGCCCAGTGTGGTGGCCCAGCCGTTGAATAAATTAAGCCGGCACCAGGCCAGCAAGCCCCGGGTGCGCACCGGGGCAGGGCGCGGGGCAATCGATTGAAAAGTGGAGGAAGTCATGTGCCGGACCTAGCGCTCGGTAATTGCGGCGCGGGCGTTGTACCAGTTCATCAGCACCGAGGTGAACAGCGAGGTGCTCAGGTACACCAGCATGATGATGGCAATGCATTCCACCGAACGCCCGGTCTGGTTGATCGCGGTGTTGGCAATCGAGACCACGTCGGGGTAGCCGATGGCCACGGCCAATGACGAGTTTTTGGTCAGGTTCAAAAACTGGTTGGTCATGGGCGGAATAATGACCCGCAGCGCCTGCGGCAGCATGACCAAACGCATGGTCTGCGCCCGATTCAGTCCCAGCGCACTGGCCGCCTCCGACTGGCCCAACGCCACCGATTGAATGCCGCCGCGCACCACCTCGGCTACAAAGGCGGCGGTGTAAACGGTCAGTCCCAGCAGCAGGGCCATGAATTCCGGCGTGAGCGCACCCCCGTTTTCAATGGCGAATTCGCCTTGGATGGGGCGGTCCAACTCCGTGGGCGCGCCGCCCAAAGCCCAACCGACCAAGGCACAGGCAAAGGCCAAGGCCAGCGGTGCCAGCACCGTACTGCGCGCTTGGCCCGTTGCCTCAAAGCGTCGTTGTGCATGGCCACGGTAGAACCAAGCAATCACCAGACCCACAAGCAGGCCCCAAGCCGCCATTACCTGACCGGTGGCCCACACGGGAATCGGAAAGTTGAGGCCGCCTTTGCTTAAGAAAAAAGGCCCCAGTTGCCAGGCCTCCGTGGACACCGGCAGCACTTCGGTGAACAGCAGGTACCACATCAGCAGCTGCAGCAATACCGGAATATTGCGAAACAGTTCGGTATAGCACAGGCACAGACCGCGAAGCAAAGCATTGCGCGAAAAACGACCCACGCCGATCAGGGTGCCGAGGATTGTGGTCAGGGCTATCCCCAGAACCGCAACGCGCAGTGTGTTGGTCATACCCACCAGAAATGCGCGCCAGTAGGGCTCGCCCGAGTCGAAGGCAATGATGCTCTCGCCAATGTCAAACCCCGCCGAACCGGCTAAAAAATCCCAGCCGCTCTGGATGCCGCGCGCAGCCATGTTCGTGGCCGTGTTATGGGCCAGGTACAAGGCTGTCAGCGCGATCACCGCAACGGCGATGACCTGGTACACCAGCGCACGAAAGGCCTGGCTGCGCCAGGACCAGTGCTTTTTGGGAGGTGCGGAGCGTGGCTCGCTCACGGGGCTGCCCCGTAGCATCAATTAGCGGATGGGGGGTGCGTACTGGATACCACCCTTGTTCCACAAATTGTTCAGGCCGCGTGGCAGTTGCAGGGCAGATTTAGGACCGACGTTGCGTTCGAAAATCTCACCGTAGTTGCCAGTGGTCTTGACCGCGCGGGCCAACCACTCTTTGTCCAAGCCCAGCAACTTGCCAGTGTCTTCGGTCGAACCCAAGATGCGGCCCACGACGGGGTCTTTGCTATTGGCTTTGAGGTCATCCACGTTGGCGGCGGTAATGCCGTTTTCTTCGGCCTCCAGCAACCCAAACACGGTCCACTTCACAATGGCTGCCCACTCGTCGTCACCGCGGCGCACCATAGGGCCCAGGGGTTCTTTGGAGATCAGCTCAGGCAGGATCAGGTGGTCGGCCGGGTTCTTGGCCGACTTGTTGCGCACCGAGGCCAGACCCGATGCGTCCGTGGTGTACGCCACGCAGCGACCCGAAAAATACGCGCCTTCTACGGCGTCAAGCTTCTCAAACACCACGGGCTTGATGTTCAAACCGTTGGCCTTGGAGAAATCGGTCAGATTCTTTTCCGTGGTGGTGCCGGATTGCACGCACACGGTCTGGCCTTTGAGCTGCTTGGCGCTCTTGATCTTGTTCTTAACCGGTACCATGAAACCCTGGCCGTCGTAATAGACCACGGCGGTTTGGCTTAGGCCCATCGATGCATCGCGGGTGAGCGTAAAGGTGGTGTTGCGCGACAAGACATCGACTTCGCCCGACTGCAATGCTGCAAAGCGCGATTGGGCCACCAAGGGCACATATTTCACTTTTTCACCATCGCCCAGTGTGGCGGCCGCTACGGCGCGGCACACATCAACGTCTATGCCGCTCCATTTGCCGTTGGAGTCCGCCGCGCTAAATCCTGCCAGACCGGTGTGGACGCCACACAGCACCTGGCCGCGTGCCTTGATGGCATCGACCGTTTTGCCGGCATGCGCGGGAAGTGCAAAGAAACCGAGGGCTATCAGGGCTGCTGCCAGAGAATTGAAGTGTTTCAAGGTCATAGAGGTACTCCGAAGGTGGAAGGGGAATATTGCATTCGACGGGTTGAACTGTAACGCGACTTGCTGCGTCACAGGCTCGGGTTTGTGTTGGGTGCGCGGACCACCCTATGCAGGACTTGGGCCACTTTTCCAGCCGCCAGCGTCGCCACTGAGACAGCGAGCGCGGATACGATCGCTGACAAGCCCTATCGTCCGCCTTGCCCCTTGAATGCAACCCGCGTTTCAACGGAGAAACATGTAATAAAGATGACTACTCTGCCCACCACCGCCCGAGAAGATGCTCCACATTACCGTTTTTGGCCCAAACGCGTGCCACGCCAAATTACGGTCCCCGCCACGTCCCTGTGGGATAACCTGGAAAGCAATGCGCGGCGCTTTCCGGACAAAACGGCCTTGGTTTTTTTCGGACGCAAGCTCAGTTATGCCCAACTCAAAGCACAAGCCGAAAAGTTTGCGGCCTATTTGGGTGCATTGGGTGTGCAAAAAGGCGAGCGGGTGGTGCTCTGCATGCAAAACTGCCCTCAATTGGTGATTGCGCACTTTGGCATTTTGCGCGCCAATGCGGTGGTAGTGCCGGTCAACCCCATGAACCGCTCCGAAGAGCTCAAGCACTACATCACCGACCCCGATGCCCGCGTGGCGGTCACCACCTCCGACTTGGCGAGTGAGTGGGCCAAGGCCAGCAACGCGCTGCCCCAAGCGCAGCAACTCGCGCACCTGGTGGTGACCCACTTTACCGATGCTTTTGACCCGCAGGCGGGTGACGACGCGCCACCTGCGGCTTGGAGCGATTGGTTGCTCACCCGCCATGCGCCACCCGTACTCGACGCCGGCGCGATTCATGCATGGACAGATGCCTTGTCCTGCGCAGAGGCCCCACCCGTCCATTCAGTGGGAGCCCATGACTTGGCGCTGTTGCCCTACACCAGTGGAACCACCGGCTTGCCCAAGGGCTGTATGCACATGCATTCGAGCATCATGCACAACGCGGTGGCCAGCAGCTTGTGGGGCAACGGCAGCATGGAAAACGTCACCTTGATGGTGGTCCCCATGTTCCATATCACCGGCATGGTGAGCCTGATGCACACCAACATTTGTGCCGGTGCCACGATGGTGCTGATGCCGCGCTGGGACCGCGAATTGGCGGGATCCTTGATTGCCAAATGGCGTGTAACCCACTGGACCAATATCCCCACCATGGTGATTGACCTCATGGGCAGCCCCAACTTTGCCAGCTTTGATCTGTCCAGCCTGGTGTTCATTGGCGGTGGCGGCGCGGCCATGCCCCAGGCGGTGGCACAGCGACTGTGGGAGCAATACGGCCTGCGCTATGTAGAAGGCTACGGCCTCACCGAAACCGCGGCGCCTTCGCACAGCAACCCGCCCGATTCACCCAAGCAACAGTGCCTGGGCGTCCCCTTCATCGGTGTGGACGCGCGGGTGGTGGACCCGACCACGCTGGCTGAAATGCCCACCGGTGAGTCGGGTGAAATCGTGATGCGCGGGCCGCAGATTTTCAAAGGCTACTGGAAGCGGCCTGATGCCACCGCCGAAGCCTTTGTCGAGATCGATGGACATTCATTTTTCCGCTCCGGTGACATGGGCCGGGTGGACGAGGACGGCTACTTCTTCATGACCGACCGGCTCAAGCGCATGATCAATGCCTCGGGTTTCAAGGTCTGGCCGGCGGAGGTGGAGGCGCTGATGTTCCGTCACCCTGCCATTCAAGAGGCGTGCATCGTCGCCACACAGGACAGTTACCGGGGCGAGTCGGTCAAGGCGGTGGTGGTGCTGCGCGCCAGCCACCAGGGCACAGTCACTGAGCAGGACATCATCGACTGGTGCCGCGACAACATGGCGGTCTACAAAGTGCCGCGCAAAGTGCAATTCGCCGACGCCCTTCCCAAGAGCGGCGCAGGCAAGGTGATGTGGCGGCTGTTGCAAGAGCAAGAAGCGTCCGCGGCTTCAAAGTAACCCAATAAAGGACGAACCATGCGCCCTGAACCGCTGCCGACCGCTTTGCCAGAATCTGCAGGCTTTGACCCCGTACGCAGCCGCAACATCGTGAACGTGCTGCAAGGCGAAGTGAACCGCGGCCGCCTGCCAGGCGCGGTGGCCATGGTGGCGCGTCACGGACAGGTCTTGCTGCATGAGGCCGTGGGCCATCAGGATCCGCAGGCCGGTACGCCCATGGCCGTCGATTCGATTTTCCGCATCTATTCGATGACCAAGCCCATTGTCTCTGTGGCGGTGATGCAACTGATGGAACGAGGGCAGTTGCTGCTGAGCGATCCGGTGGCCAGGCATTTGCCCGAATTTTCTGATGTGAAAGTGGCGCACTTTGAAGGGGGCACCATGCAGCTGCGCGCGCCGCGCCGTGCCCCCACGGTGCAAGACCTGCTCAGCCATACCTCGGGTCTGACCTACGAGATTTTGGGCAGTGCACCGATTCAGCGCATGTATGCCGATGCCAAACTGGGCTCGCGCGACCGCAGCAACGCCGAGTTTTCGCGCGCATTGGCACAAATGCCCTTGATGTTTGAACCCGGCAGTATTTGGGCTTACAGCCGCGCCACCGACTTGCTGGGCGCTTTGGTGGAATCGGTGAGCGGCCAGACTTTGGGCACTTTTTTGCAGGACAACATTTTTGAACCGCTGGGCATGGTGGACACCGGCTTTAGCGTGCCACCAGACCAGCAGCACCGCATTGCGGAAGCGTTTGCGCAAGACCCCGACGGTGGTACGCAGATGCATCTGATCGACATTCGCAAAGTGCCCCGCATGGAAGCCGGTGGCATGGGGCTGGCATCCACTGCACAAGACTACGCACGCTTTGTGCAGTGCCTGTGTAACGGAGGGCAGCTGTTGGGGCAGCGGGTGCTGAGCCCGGCTTCGGTGCAACTCATGAGCTCCGACCATTTGGGTGGGTTGGGGCAGCAAACCACCGAGCGCTCGGGCGACATGCTGGGGCGTGGCACGGGGTTCGGGTTGGGCTTTTCGGTGCGGCTGCATCCGGGGCTGGAAACGCTGCCGGGCAGCGTGGGGCTGTATTCATGGGGCGGCATTGCGGGCACCACCTTTTGGGTGGACCCGGTGCATGGCTTTTTTGCGATTCTGATGGCGCAGGCGCCTAACCAGCGCGACTATTTCCGGCCCATGTTTCGCAACCTGGTCTACGCGGCATTCACCGGGTAGACCAAGGCAAACGTCAGGCGCTGGAGACTTCCAGCACCAGCTTGCCGAAGTTCTCGCCGTTGAATAGCTTGAGCAAGGTGCCGGGGAAGTTTTCCAGCCCGTGGACCACATCCTCTTTGCTCTTCATGCGGCCATCCTTCAGGTAGCCCGCCATTTCGGCCACGGCCAGGTGGTAGCGGTCTGCGTAGTCAAACACCACAATGCCTTCCATGCGCGCGCGGTTGACCAGCAGGCTGAGGTAGTTCTTGGGGCCGGCAATGGCGGTGGTGGCGTTGTACTGGCTGATGGCGCCGCAAATCACGATGCGGGCCTTGCGGTTGATGCGGGCCAGCACGGCGTCCAATATGTCGCCGCCCACGTTGTCAAAGTAAATGTCCACGCCTTGGGGGCAATGGGCTTTCAGGCCGTCGCGCACCGCGCTGGGGCCTGCTTTGTAGTCGATGCAGGCGTCAAAGCCCAGCTCTTTGACCACCCAGTCGCACTTGGCTTGCCCGCCGGCAATGCCCACCACGCGGCAGCCGCGAATTTTGGCCATCTGGCCCACAGTCTGACCCACGGCACCGGCTGCACCGGACACCACCACGGTTTCACCGGCCTGGGGTTGGCCCACGTCCATCAGGCCGAAGTAGCCGGTCATGCCGGGCATGCCCAGCATATTGAGCCATTGGGTGAGTGAGCCCACGCCCAAGTCAATTTTGACCAAGCCATTGCGTCGCATGTCGGCGGCTTCCAGGCTCAGGTATTCCTGCACGCCAAACCCGGCGCTCACATAGTCGCCCACGACGAAGTTTTTGTTCTTGGAAGCAATCACACGGCCCACGCCGCCTGCGCGCATGACTTCGCCAATCGCAACGGGCGGGATGTAGCTCTTGCCTTCGTTCATCCAGCCGCGCATGGCTGGATCCAGCGAAATCGCCAAGGTTTGAATCACGACTGCACCTTCACCCGGCTCGGCCACCGCTTCAGTGGTGTGGCTCCAGTTGGCATCGGTGGGCAGGCCCACAGGGCGCGCCGCCAGGCGGATTTGGTGGTTGACGAGGGAGGACAAGGCAGTTTGGGTCATGGTGCGAGGGATGAGAAGAGGGACCGGGTGGAATGGCACAGAGAGTCTGAGCCTGTCAAGCACGACATGCTATCCGCAGGGCGGGCCTGTCGCAGTTGCACAGGCGACAAAGGCGTGAAAGTGCAGGGGCTTGATGTCGCACAAAGTGTGCGATCGCAGGGGCGGATGAGTCAGTCGGATAATCCAGCGAGCACTCCTCATCTTTATGCCATCCGTCACATCAAGTAATCCATCTTCCACGCCACCCAGCGATAAGCTCGCACCGCACCTGACACCGCGCTTGGAACTGCCTGCGGCGCTACAAACATCAGGCTTTGCGGTCTTGGGCGCTGCGGATGTGTGTGCACTCAGCGGTCTGGAATTCGCATCGCTCCAGGCGTGGACGCCCTCGTGGAACCAGCTCCCGCCAGACGCCTATTTGCGTGATGGCGGCCGCTACCGGCACCGCCGCCACTCCTGCTTTGTGGTCGATGGCGAGGCGGTGAGCCAAGCTTCGCACCGCCCCCATTGGCAGCCGGTTGATACAACGCTTTGCATGGCGGCATGCAGCGCCACTTTGAGGCTATGGACGCGGCAATGACGTGCGGCGCACCGTGGCAAGCCCTGCTGCGCTGGCTGGCGCATGTGTGCTCCGACCTCAAAGGCGCGCAGCGCTGGTTTATCGAGGCGCACCAGTTTCGCATCGACACGGCCGACGGCATTGGCCGGCCCACGCCCGAGGGTGCCCACCGGGACGGCGTTGACCTGGTGGCGGTGTTTTTGGTGGCGCGCCATGCCATCAAGGGTGGCGAGACGCGGGTGTTTGATGCGGCGGGGCCGCAGGGTCAGCGCTTTACGCTGACCGAACCCTGGTCGGTGTTACTGCTCGACGATGAACGCGTGATCCACGAGTCCACCCCGATCCAGCCCCTGGAGGCCGGCGGCTACCGTGACACCTTGGTGGTCACCTTGCGCGCCGGGGGCTTCCAAGGCGACGCGGCTTAGCGCTGGCGCTCAAAAATGGCGGCAATGCCCTGGCCACCACCAATGCACATGGTGACCAAGGCGTAGCGGCCGTTGATGCGTTCGAGTTCGTACAGCGCTTTGACCGTGATCAGCGCGCCGGTGGCACCAATGGGGTGGCCCAAGGAGATGCCCGAACCATTGGGGTTGACCTTGGCCGGATCCAACCCCAGGTCGCGGGTGACGGCGCAGGCTTGGGCGGCAAAGGCCTCATTGGCCTCAATCACGTCCAGGTCATTGACCGTGAGTCCGGCCTTCTGCAGCGCGAGCTTGGTGGCCGGTACCGGGCCTATGCCCATGTATTGGGGGTCCACACCCGCGTGGGCATAGGCCACCAGGCGGGCCAGCGGTTGGAGTCCGCGGGCCTTGGCGGTGCCCGCTTCCATCAGCACCACGGCGGCGGCGGCGTCGTTGATGCCCGAGGCATTGCCTGCGGTCACGGTGCCGTTTTCTTTGATGAACACAGGTTTGAGCTTGGCCATGTCCGCCAGACTGCAGTTGGGGCGGAAGTGCTCGTCGGTGGCGTAGGACACATCGCCTTTCTTGCTCTTGAGCGTGACGGGCATGATCTGGCTTTTGAAGTAACCGGCCTCGGTGGCGCGTTGGGCACGGTTATGGCTCTCTACCGCCAGTGCGTCTTGTTGTTCGCGGGTGATGCCCCATTTGGCAGCGATGTTTTCTGCCGTCACGCCCATGTGAATGGTGTGGAAAGGGTCGTGCAGCGCGCCGACCACCATGTCCACCATCTTGGTGTCACCCATGCGGGCGCCCCAGCGCATATTGAGCGAGGCGTAGGGCGCGCGGCTCATGCTTTCGGCGCCGCCACCAATGGCCACATCGGCGTCGCCCAGCAAAATGCTTTGGCTGGCGCTGACGATGGCTTGCAGGCCCGAGCCGCACAGGCGGTTCACGTTGAATGCCGGGGTGCCTTCAGCGCAACCGCCATGGATGGCCGCCACGCGCGACAAATACATGTCCTTGGGCTCGGTATTGACCACGTGGCCAAACACCACATGGCCTACGTCTTTGCCCTCGGTCTGGGCGCGTGCCAGGGACTCTCGCACCACTTGCGCGGCCAAATCGGTGGGGGCAATGTCTTTCAAGCTGCCGCCAAACGTGCCAATGGCGGTACGGACGGCGCTAACGACGACTACTTCACGGGTCATGGTGTGTTTCCTTTGAGTGTCTAAGGGAGGGAAGGCGAGGAGTCTACAAACCTCGGGAGTCTGCTGCGCTATCGCTACAGGGGGCTTACGCAAGCGCAACATGTCGGTCATTGCGGTGACATATTTTTGAAATATTTGCAGGTTAGTCTGAAATAACAACAAACGGCACTGGAACCGCTATGGAAAAAAACGACGAATTGATCCGACGCCTGCGCAGCGACATGCTGGACAGCTTTGACGAAGAGCTGGAAATGGAGCTTGACGACGGATACCCCGGCGGTGCACAGGTGCCCACCCAGGCCGACCAGGACGCGCGCAAGATGTACTTCCGCGAGCTGTTTCGCCTGCAAGGCGAGCTGGTGAAGCTGCAAGATTGGGTCATGCACACCGGTCACAAAGTGGTGGTCTTGTTTGAGGGCCGGGACGCGGCAGGCAAGGGCGGCGCGATCAAGCGCATTACCCAGCGGCTCAACCCTCGAGTCTGCCGGGTTGCGGCGCTGCCCGCGCCCAATGACCGAGAGCGCACACAGTGGTATTTCCAGCGCTATGTGTCGCACCTGCCCGCCGCGGGCGAGATCGTGCTGTTTGACCGCAGCTGGTACAACCGGGCGGGTGTAGAGCGCGTCATGGGCTTTTGCAATGACGAGCAGTACGAAGAGTTTTTCCGTACCGTGCCCGAGTTTGAAAAAATGCTGGTGCGCTCGGGCATTCAGGTCATCAAATACTGGTTTTCCATCTCGGACGACGAGCAGTATTCCCGCTTCTTAGGCCGCATCCACGACCCGCTCAAGCAATGGAAGTTGAGCCCCATGGACCTAGAGTCACGCAGCCGCTGGGAAGACTACACCCGCGCCAAAGAGGTGATGCTGGAGCGCACCCATATTCCAGAGGCGCCTTGGTGGGTAGTGCAGGCGGTGGACAAGAAAAAAGCGCGACTGAACTGCATCCACCATCTGCTGCAGCAAATGCCCTACGAGGAAGTGGAGCATCCCCAGGTGGTGGTGCCAGAACGCGTGCGCCACGAGGACTACGAGCGCCACCCTGTGCCCGAGTCCATGATCGTGCCCGAGGTCTACTAGTCGCGCACGTCGGCCACGGCCTGCGCGCCAAAGTCGGCGCGCGCCAGATAGGCCAGCACCCGCCGTGCGGCCTCATCCGGGCTTGCAAGCAAACCTTGGGCATGCAGGCCGGCAAAGTTGCCAAGGTCCGGAAACGTCGTGGGGTCCGCCCCGCGCAGTTGCACTTGCATATCGGTGTCAATCACGCCGGGCGCCAGTGAGCACACCTTGGCGCCGTTTGCTTGCAGTCCCTCATCCAAGGCCAGGCAGCGCGTGAAATGGTCCATGCCTGCCTTGGCCGCGCAGTAAGGCCCGGAGGATGCCATCGCCCTGCGGCCCAAACCTGA
>CAIYRQ010000193.1 GCA_903928635.1 uncultured beta proteobacterium
CGTTGTTCGGTCACCGACCTGGAGCCCCAGTCGCGTTGCTTCCAGTCTCGCTTTGGACGCTTGGTGTGCAGCCTGCATTGCCCGCAGACGCGCTGGGCCGGTTTGCAGAGTGAGCCACAGTTGCTGAACCATGTGCCCCGTCTGTTGCCGTGCTGCCTCAAGTTCCGCCTGCGCCTGATCCTGCAGATACAGTGCCTGTTGCTGACGCGCATCGCGCATGCCACCGGTCAATACCGGCATGGACCATTGCAGACCCACCATCCTTTGCCCAGACGAGTTCGTTGCGGCGCCGAAATCGCCGTCACCACTGACGCGGTCCTGCCCGACTTGTGCGACCAGATCCAAGGTGGAACTGGCCCCTACGCTGTATTTGCTCACTTCCTCTTGCGCGCTTTGCACACGCATTGCTTGCAAGCGAAGCGCCCCATTATTTTCCAAGGCCATCGTGAGCCATTGCTCCACACTGCGCGCATCGGTAAAGTCTGCACCCACCGTGGAAGACGGCGCTTGCAACGTCAACTCCGCCTCGGGCAGCCCGGTCGACTGCGCCAGCACCCGTTTAGCCATCACCCCTGTGTTTTCTGCACTCAATAGCTGGGCCTGCAAAACCATTGCACGGGCGCGGGCCTCGTAGGTCTCAGTCACGGGTTTATCACCCAATGCAAATCGATCCTGGGCCTCCACCAGCGCCTTGTTCACCGCCACCTGCTGCTGGCGCAGCAAGTCCAGGTGGCTTTGAGCCACGAGCAGGTCAATGTAGCGCCTGGCGGTCAGCAGCATTAAGTCGCGCTGTGCATTGATTGACTGCACTTGAGCCATGTCTGCGCCCAGTTCCAGCTGTCGCGCCTGCACGCTTCGTTCGCCACTGCGCAGAGCTTGTCGCGCAGAAACCGACCAACGGGTACTTACGCCGGAATTCACCGAAGTGTTGAAGTCAACGCCGTTGGAGGCCCCCAAACCAGGTGCTGCAAAGTGCGCGCCGGTACTCGCCGAATCTGCTCCCGCCATGCCTGCCCCCACACTGACAGAAACCTGCGGTCGCCACATTGCTGTTGCTTGCTGTCGCTGCGTTTCGCCACTTTGGGCGACTGCACGGGCCACAGCCATTGCGGGGTCTGCCGTTTGCACGGCACGCCAAGCCTGCGCCAGGTCTAAAGCATGTCCCCCTGCGGCACTGCCACCCATCAGTGCGATCAACAGGGCACGGGCAATCGCCTTTTTGCTTGTCATTGTGAGTCTCGCCTTGGGCTTCAGTTACCCGCTTGCAGGCCGATCTTGCGCATGATCGTTTCCATCAGGCACCAGCGGGTCAGCGCACTTTGCGCCAGGTTCAGCCCGACAAAGGCGGTGAATGCCAACCACCAGGAGCTGACAAAAAGTGGGCTTTCGGGGATACCCATGGCCAGCGAGCCCAGAATAAAAACACCCGCCACCAAACGAACCATTTGCCATGATTTCATAAAAATACTCCTTAAAAATTAAACAGAAACTTCTTGCGTCGCCAAGGCCTCGGGGCGCTTGCGGTAGGCGGCGTAGTACAGGGTGGGAATCACCACCAGCGTGAGCACGGTGGACACTGAGATGCCGAAGATCAGCGAGATGGCCAAACCGTTAAAGATGGGGTCGTCCAGGATGAAGAAGGCACCCAGCATGGCGGCCAATCCGGTCAGCATGATGGGCTGGGCACGGGTGATGGCGGACTGCACCACGGCTTGCTTGAAGGGCAAACCTTGCCGCACCAGGAGGTTGATGAAGTCCACCAGCAAGATGGAGTTGCGCACGATGATGCCGGCCAGCGCGATCATTCCGATCATGCTGGTCGCGGTGTACTGCGCACCCAGTAGCGCATGGCCGGGCATCACGCCAATGATGGTCAAGGGAATTGGCGCCATGATGATGAGCGGTGTGAGGTAAGAACCAAATTGCGCAACCACCAGCAGGTAGATCAGTACCAGGCCCACTGCATAGGCGGCACCCATGTCGCGGAAGGTTTCATAGGTGACTTGCGACTCGCCGTCCCACTTCAGCGAATATCCGCGCAACGGGTCGCTGGGCTGTTTTACAAAATACTCCGCCAAGGTTCCACCACCGGGTGTTGCAATGGCAGTGATCTTGCTGCGCATTTGAAACACGCCATAGAGCGGGCTGTCGAGCTGGCCCGCCATGTCGGCGACCACCATGTTCACAGGCAGCAGGTCCTTGTGATACACCGGTTGTTCGCGCAAGCTGTCGCTCACCGTGACCAACTCACGCACCGGCACCAGCGCGCCACTGCTGGAGCGCACATGCAAAGCCATTAACGCGTTGATGTCTCCATGGCTCTCGGACGCCAACTGCATCGTCACCGACGCGGGGTATTTGCTTGCGTCATGAAGATAGGTAACTGCATCGCCACTCAAGCCGGTGCGCAACGCGCCCACAATGGCTTGCTGCGATACGCCGAGCATCGCTGCCTTGCGCCGGTCCACCAGAAGCAATTGGCGTGGCGCGTCGGCAATGCTGCTGTCGTCGACGTCCACGATGCCTGGCGTTTGCTCAAAAACATTGCGCACCGCGCGTGCCACTTCGCGCCGGCCTTGTGCTTCGGGGCCATAAATTTCGGCAACGATGGGCGACAGCACCGGCGGGCCCGGCGGCACTTCCACCACCTTGACATTGGCACCATAAAGCTGGCCAATGCGTTGCAGCTCGGGACGCACCCGGGTGGCAATGGCGTGGCTTTGTTCTTTGCGGTCGTGCTTATCCACCAGATTGACTTGGATGTCGCCCACTTCGCCACCAGAGCGCAGGTAGTACTGGCGCACCAGGCCGTTGAAATTGATGGGTGCGGCGGTGCCGGCATAGGCCTGGTAGTCGGTCACCTCCGGCACCGTAGCCAGGTGCGCGCCCAGGGCGTGCAATACGGCGGCGGTTTGCTCTAACGGCGTGCCCACCGGCATGTCCACCACCACTTGGAATTCAGACTTGTTGTCAAAGGGCAGCATCTTGAGCAGCACCATGCCCGTGCCCGGCAACGCCACTGACACGGCGATCAACACCGCCACGCCCAGCCCCAGCAGGCCCCGGTTGCGACCACCGCGGGTGTCGTCCAGCAAGGGCCGGAATACGCGTTCAAACAAGGGTGCCAGCTTGGCACTCAGGCCGCTGTGCGCGGGTGCGCCGTGGGCCTGTGCTGCGCCTGGCACGCTGGGTTTCATCCAGATGCGCGCCAACCAGGGCGTCACCACAAAAGCGATGGCCAGGGACAACAACATGCCCATGCTGGCGTTGATCGGAATGGGACTCATGTACGGACCCATCAAGCCCGACACAAAGGCCATGGGCAGCAAGGCAGCAATCACCGTGAGCGTGGCCAGAATGGTGGGGCCGCCGACTTCATCTACCGCACCGGGGATCAGCTGTGCCAGCGTTTTTTGCGGATACAGCTGCTGATGGCGGTGGATGTTTTCCACCACCACGATGGCATCGTCCACCAAAATGCCGATCGAAAATATCAAGGCAAACAAGGACACCCGGTTCAAGGTAAAGCCCCAGGCCCATGACGCAAACAGTGTCACCGTCAGGGTCAACACCACGGCCACCCCCACAATGGCCGCCTCGCGCTTGCCCAAGGCCAGAAACACCAGCACCACCACGGATGCGGTGGCAAACAGCAGCTTTTGAATCAGCTTTTGGGCCTTGGCATTGGCCGAGGCGCCGTAATTGCGGGTCTCGGCCACCTGCACCTTGTCGGGCACCACGGTGTTGCGCAATTGCTCTACGCGCGCCATGACCGCATTGGCCACGTCGATGGCGTTTTCTCCGGGCTTTTTGGTAATGCTCAGAGTGACCGCGGGGTATTCACCGCCGCCGTTCTTTTCCGCCAACCCCTGCCACACATAACGTGCTGCCGGCAAAGGGCCGTCTTTGACAACGGCGACATCGCGCAAAAACACGGGGCGGCCATTGCGCACGCCGACAATCAGTTCAGCGACGTCCTGGGCGCGTTCCAGAAACGGGCCTGATTCAATTGCCACGGCTTTATTGCCGGCGATGAGTTCGCCCACAGGCGCACCCGCATTGGCCGACTGCAGCGCCGCGCGCACATCGTCGGTGCTCACGCCCGAGCCACTCATGCGCGCAGGGTCTATCTCCACCATCACGGCGCGTCCCGGGCCACCCACGGTTTGAACCTCGCGGGTGCCGGGCACGCGCTTGAGGTCGGCTTCCATGCTGTGCGCCACGCGCTCCAAGTCGAAGGCGCCAAGACTGGTGTCTTTGCTGAATATGGTCAGCGTCACGATGGGTACATCATCAATGCCCTTGGGTTTGATGATGGGCTCCAACACGCCCAGGTTTTTGGGTAACCAATCGGTGTTGGAACGCAGCGTGTCATGCAAGCGTACCAAGGCCTCGGTACGGGGCACGCCCACTTTGAATTGCACGGTGATCACCGCCATGCCAGGGCGCGAAAGCGACATGACATGTTCGGTGCCCGCCATTTGCGAGAGGACTTGTTCGGCGGGTATGGCCACCATCTGCTCCACGTCGGCCACGCTGGCACCGGGGAAGGGAATCAGCACATTGGCCATGGTGACGTTGATCTGCGGCTCTTCTTCGCGCGGCGTCACCAACACGGCAAACGCGCCGAGCAGCAAGGCCATCAGCGCCAGCAGCGGCGTAATGTGCGCGCGTTGGAACATGGCCGCGATCCGGCCGGAGACTCCGAGGTGGTGGATGGATTTCATATCAGCGCACCTGCGCGGCAGCTTGGGGGTCGGTGGCCACTTTTTCACCAGCGCGAACACCGCTCAGTACCTCGACCTGGGCCCCCTGGAACTGCCCCAGACGCACTTGGCGCAAGGTGGGCTTGCCATCGGCTTGCACCACATACACAGCGCTGAGCTCGGCGCGGCGCACCACCGCAGCAGCGGGCACAAACAGTCGCTCAAGCCCCGTGGAAGCGCCTGGCTTCACCGGCAACCAGACCCGCGCGAACATTCCTGGTGCCACGCCACTGAGTGCGGGCAGCTTGAAGCGGACTTGGGCGGTGTGTGTCGCTGCATCCATCAGCGGCAGCACGGTGGCGCCGGTGGCGGCCATCAGGCCCGTGGCACCCGACCATCCCGGCAGCTCAAACTGCATTTTTTCCAAACTCGGGGGCAAGGCACTTTGGGCCACGCTCGCAGTCACGCGCAGGTTGGACGGGTCCAGCACCGTCAGCAAAGGTCGCCCCGGCATCGCCATGTCCCCGACGGTGACTGGCACCTCACTCACCACCCCGGAAAACGGTGCCGCAATGGAATAAAAACGCGCTTGGGTTTGTGCAGCGTCTGACTGGGACTGCAAGGCCAGTACCTGCGCTTGCGCCGATTCGAACTGCGCTTTGGAACGGTCCAATGCCGCTTGGCTGATGTATTGTTTTTGCAGCAGTTGTTGCTGGCGTTCGTAGTCTTTGCCTGCTACCACCAGGCTGGCGCGCGCGGCATCCACCTGGGCGGCGCTGGCCTGGCTGTTTTGGCTGGCAGCGCGTGCATCGATACGCACCAGTTCCTGGCCTGCGCGCACCGTATCGCCCGCTTTGACAGACACGGACATGATGGACCCTGGTACTTGCGCCGCCAACGTGGCTTGGCGCACCGCCTCGACCACACCGTCAAAACTTTGCAGATCAGCGCGCTGTGCGCCGCCCCCCTGCACCGTGGCCGTGGCCAGTGCGCTTGCCGCATGGGTGGGCAGAGATACAAGCAGACTAACGCTGCTCAACAGGGCAACTACAGAGCAACAGGTCCAGCTTTTTGTCATGGCGATCTTCATATTTAACTAATTACGTAATTAAGCAAATAATACACTAAAATTGACCTCATGCGTAAATCACGCATCAAGATCTTGGCTGCCACCCCATGCTCAAGGACCACTGCCCCATGGAAAACCTGCCCCCCGAAGCGCTGCAAGACGTGGCCACCTACTTTCAGGCTCTGTCGGAGCCCACCCGGCTGCACATCCTGAACATCCTGCGCGAAGGAGAGCGCAACGTCGGTGATCTGGCGCAACTGTGCGGCTCTACTGCGGCCAATGTGTCGCGCCATCTGAGTCTGCTGACCAAACACGGCATGGTGGTGCGCGAGAGCCGTGGGACCAGCGTCTACTACCGCATTGCCGACGAATCCATTTACGCCCTGTGCGATCTGGTGTGCGGAAATATTGCGCGCCAGATGGAGCGCGCGCACAAGGCGCGCCAAGCGTTTCAAGCGAAC